>JAIEPM010000082.1 GCA_019748395.1 Candidatus Obscuribacterales bacterium | reverse complement strand
CGAGCGTGAGCATCAGATTGCCGATCGCGAAACCAAAGCCGCAACAAAAGAAGCTGAGCTGAATAAAACAGGGCTGAGCCTGCAAGCAGAAAAGCAAGAGCTTCTTTCAGGACAGGAGCAGCTCAAGAAAGATCAAGCAGCTCTGGCAGAAGATACAGCTAAACTTGCCGGAGAACGCGCCAAGCTCAATGAACAAGCACAGAGCCTGGCAAAGCAGGAAGCAGCGCTGCTGACTCGCGAACAAGATTTGAGAACAGGCAAAGAGAATCTTTTGCGCGAGCAACTCAAGCTGACTACAGACAAGCAAGCTCTGCAAAGCGGCCAGAAAGAACTGGAAGCTGAAAAGAGTAAACTCGAAGAAGCGAGGAAAGCTCTCCAAACAGAGCAAGAGGCTCTCTCCAAGCAAGTCGCAGAAGCCAAAACTCGCGGCGAATCGCTGAATGCGGAAAAGAAATCAATAGATGAAGCTAAGACTGCGGCTGAAAAAGTTCAAGCAGAAATAAAAACACAGCAAGCCGAACTCAGCAAACAAAAAGCGGAACTGGACAAAGAAGCCGAGAGACTTTCCGCCGAAAGCTCAAGACTCGATAAAGACCGCGAGCAACTGCGCAAAGAGCGCAGTCAATTTATGGAGGCTCGCTTCCAGCACGAAATTGCCGATGTGGACAAATCCGGAATCGGCAAGGGACGCTGGGGTCAAAAGGTCCATGTCACGGAAGACGGACCGGGTTGGCGCGTGGTCGGAGACAAAGGTGGAGACTTCATCCTTGTAAATGAAGATACTTTCCTGCGTGATCGCCGTTCACAACCAGTGATGGACAAGGAAGCCTTTGATAAAGCCTTCGAGCCCGTCAACGTCAGATTGCCAGGCGAAGAAGCAGGCAGCAAGTATGTTCTGGAGAAAGGCACATCCCGTGTTTACGTGGTCGAAAAGGTCGAAGCAGGTAGGGTCCATTACAGCAAGATCGGCGACACGGTGGTCGCCGGTGCGCAGGGTGGAGAAGGCTCACGCACCTACGCCAAGTTGATGGAGCAAGAAGCCCGCAAGCTGCCTGCTCCGGAAAGCACAACCCCGGACAAAGCCTCTGAAAGCGCCAAGCAAGCCGCAGTTGAGGAATTAAAGACCCAACTTGCAGGCGATCAATCTTTCATTCGCCTAACCGATGAAGCACGCATGAAAGAAGCACTTTCGCAGCTGACAGATCGCGGACTTCAAAGAATGCCTGAAGCACAAAGCGAAAAAGCAGAGTTTCTCAGCAAGCAAATCAAAGCTGCAATGCGCAAGCAACTTGGCGCTGCCACAGATGCTCAATTGCCTGAGAGTCTGCGCAAAATGGAAGTAAAAATCGTCGACAGTGACGCGAAAACTCCACGCCTGCTGCAAGCCGAAGGACAGTCCGCCGTGCTTGAAATTCCGGCAAAACTCCTGAGCGAAAATCCCAAGGGAGTTCTGGTCGACGCCTATGCCCAAGCCTCCGGACTGAGCATGCTCGATCTCTTGCACAGAAAAGGAAACACGGCAGCAACAATGCGATCGCTTGAACCAATGCTGGATAAGATTGCCGGTCAGGCTGAAAAAATTGTCGGAGCCAGATCCGCCACGCTTGCAGCCCAGGAAAAACCGGCACTAACAACTGAGGCAGCAGCTTCGGATCGAAAGATCACTCTAGATCCCAAGAAACCGCTGGTGACCGCCTGGGACGGCGAGAATCTTGCACTGGGCGGCGAAAAATTCCATGTCAAATCAGAAATCGAAAAACTGGAAAAAGAACGCGACAGCAAGGTGAAAGAACTCGAAGAAGAGAGCAGAAAAGCCAACGAGCTTGCCGAATCGACCAAGAATGCCGACGATATCGCCAGAGCTAAAGCACTGGAAACTCAGCTGGCTGTAGAAAGACAGAACTTGCGAGTAGTTTCGGAGCTGAAGCTTGCCATGAATGGTCAGCGCGGAAGTATCGCCCAGGAAAAAGCCCATACACTAGTCAAAGCCGCGGCGGACAAAGCAATTGCCGACCGTCTCTCACCCAAGGAAGGGGCTTCAGGCGGCAGCCTCAGCCGAACCGCCGCCATCGGTATGGTCATCACCACACTGGCCTTCATGTATGTAGGCAACAACGGTCCGGCACAAGCAGATACATATGAAGGCTCCTTCCGCACACGCTGAGCAAGGAAGCTCAGGCGATTCCAAGAGAGGACGATAATCCGGAAGCTATACAATCACTTAATGCGAGCGGATATAATGCTGGCGTGAGTCCACTAACTCAGGTAGCAAAGTGGCAGATCTACTAATCGTCGAAGACGACTTCACCCTTGCAGACACCCTCTCGGACTGGTTTGCGATCGCAGCTCATACTGTCGAGCTGGCCCATACCGGCAGCGACGGGCTGGCTAAAATGCAAGAGAAAGAATATGATCTCGTGCTTCTCGACTGGCAATTGCCTAATTTGCAAGGCATTGAAGTCTGCAAGCAATATCGCACCGCAGGCGGTGCATCGCCAATCCTCATGTTTACCGGCATGAAAGATCCGGCCTATCAGGAAGAAGCATTAGATGCAGGCGCCGATGACGTTCTTCCCAAGCCCTTTGACATCACGCAGCTCGACGAGCGGGTTCGAGTTTTGCTGGCAATGAAAAAATAAGAAAGAGTCAGACTTACTCTCTGTTCTTCTCATTTTCAATTGCGGCGGCAAGACCGGCAGAATTAATTCCAGCCTGGCTAAAGATCTCGCTCAGAACGCCGTTTTCAACCAAAGCACAGGCAACTAATAAGTGCTCGGGCGCAATCTGCTCGGCTTTATCCTTTTTGCAATTAGCCCAGGCGAGTTCCATGAGCGCATTCATCCGGTCAGTAAAGGGCGCTTCCATGCCGACATAATCATCACCCTCACCCAGTTGCTCATGAATTTTCCGGCGCAAATCGTCTCTTTTGAGCCCGAGCGCAAGCAAAGCTCTGCGAGGCAGTCCGTTTTCATCGGCACTTAAGCCCAGCAGCAACTGCTCAACATCCACATAACGGTGCCCATGGCGACGGGCTTCCTGTTGAGCGGCCAATATGGCTTTAACCGACCGAGAATCAAGTTTATCGAACACGGCTCCCCCGCTTAGCGACCCCGTATATTTTATGGCTCGGCGGATCGGGCTTCAAGCTTTTTGATTAAGCTAGAACTTTTTCACACGAAGCGCTCTTTTAGGTTATATAAGTTATTAAGTCGTCCCTGTTTAATCGATTGAACACCAATGAACAGCATAGAAATTAAAACAGAAAGCCAAACCGCTTCGAAAACGAAAAATTTTTCGCCCGCTTCGGCCGTCTGCGGGCTGCTTCTTGGACTCGGTCTCGCGGCCTCATATTATGCCGGTCATGAATTCTGGCCCAAAGCACCGGGCAAGGTCGAGACTGAAAGCCCGGCTATCAGCTTGCAAAGCAGCAGTGAACAGAGAACTCCAATTCTCGACAAAAACAATTTCATAGCCGAAATCGTTTCGAAAGCCAGCCCGAGCGTGGTCAACATCGACACCAGCAAAAGCATCAGCATTCCAGGAATTGTCCCCCTGCATCAATTCGGTTTCGAAAACCCGATTTTTGACGGTGATGACTTGCAAGCCCCACCTATCCAGAAATACGAAAGTCACGGCGCCGGTTCGGGCGTGATCATTCGCTCCGACGGCTACATTCTCACCAATGACCACGTAGTCCAGCAGGCCGACGAAATCAAAGTCACTTTGAACAACGGCAAAGAATACAAGGGAAAAGTTGTCGGCAAAGACAAATTTACGGACCTCGCGCTTGTGAAAATCGAAGCCCAAAACCTGCCCGCAGCCAAGCTGGGAGTCAGCAAGAACCTGCGCCCCGGCGACTGGGCAATTGCGATCGGCAGCCCACTGGGACTCTCCCAGAGCGTCACGTTAGGAATCGTCAGCGCTCTGGGCCGTGCACTTGGAGACCTGAATTCAGTAGACCTGATTCAAACAGATGCAGCAATTAACCCCGGAAACTCCGGCGGGCCGCTGCTCAATATTAACGGCGAAGTCATAGGCATCAATCAAGCAATTCGTCGCGACGGGCAGAACATCAGCTTCGCCATTCCTATTGATATCGCTAAAACTGTAGCCGAACAGCTAATGCAAACCGGTTCAATCCCCCATGCCTACCTGGGAATAGCCATGGTTGATATGGATGAAAAAGTCGCAAAAGCGCTGAATTTGCCGACCGACACCAGAGGCGTAGTAATCGGCAGAGTCGAAGCCGACAGCCCCGCCCACAAAGCCGGGCTTTTGCCACGCGACGTGATTCAACGCATAAACGGCAAGCCCGTTCTGAGTTCTCGCGAAGTGCAGGCTCTGGTCAGAAAGCACAAACCAGGCGAAAAACTTGATTTAGCCTTGCTCCGGCAGCAAGAAGTAGTCCTCATTCCTGTCAAAATCGGGGACTATGAAGAACTGAAAAACTTGAAAGCCGAAGCGGAGTGAAGAGCGCCGCCAGCTAGTCTATTCCTCAGGCTAACTAAGGATCTCCTCGAGGCTGATCTGGGATAATGATCCCGTTCCAGCTTAATTCGAGGATATCAAGATGACCGGTTGCTGCGCTCACGAAAGCAAGTCTCTGGCTACTGTTGAGGCCGGAGGAAACGACCAGGCACTACGGGCGGTGACAGGTGAAATACGTCACGACTGGAGCAAAAAAGAAATAGCCGAGATTTACCACTCACCATTGTTGGAGCTGGTATTTGCAGCCGCCACCGTACACAGACAGCATCACGACCCTCGCAGCGTGCAACAATGCACTTTGCTTTCAGTCAAAACCGGTGGTTGTTCTGAAGACTGCTCATATTGTCCGCAATCGGCAAGGTATGATACAGGCGTTCAAGCAGAGAAATTGCTTGATCCGGAAACTGTTTATATGGCAGCCAAACTCGCCAAAGAAAGCGGCAGCACCCGCTTCTGCATGGGCGCAGCCTGGCGTGAAGTAAAAGACAACGAGCAATTCGATTCTGTTCTTTCCATGGTAGAGAAAGTAAAATCGCTGGATATGGAAGTTTGCGTGACGCTCGGCATGGTCAATCTCGAGCAGGCGAAAAAACTAAAGGACGCCGGTGTAACAGCCTACAATCACAATCTCGACACAGGCGAAGAATACTATTCGAAAATAATCAGCACCCGTGACTATCACGACCGGCTGAATACTTTGAAAAACGTCCGCGAAGCAGGCATCACAGTTTGCTGCGGCGGCATAGTCGGAATGGGTGAGAGCGACAGTGATCGCATCGACTTACTGCACACTCTGGCAACTATGGAAGAACATCCGGAATCGGTTCCGGTGAATGCGCTTGTTGCTGTGGAAGGAACTCCACTGGAAGATCGACCCCAAGTTCAGATTTCGGAAATGCTGCGCATGATCGCAAGCGCTCGCATCACAATGCCTCGCTCGGTCGTCCGTCTTTCCGCCGGCAGAATGCAGATGTCCATGGCCGAACAAGCACTTTGCTTTATGGCCGGTGCAAACTCAATTTTTGCCGGAGACAAGCTATTAACCACGGCAAACCCGGAATTCAACGCAGACAAAGAAATGTTTGCCAGTCTCGGGCTGAAAGCGAAAACACTGGAGCAATCGGGATGCTGCTAAAACAAAGCCTGCTTCTCACCCTGGCATTGAGCTTAGGTCTGGGTTTTTACAAGCCGTCTTGCGCCGAGGATGCAAGTAAAACCGAGACTTCGGAAAAAACCGAAGACGCGACAAAAGCAAGCGAAGAAGTAAAAACAGAAGAGAATAAAGATGCTGCAACGGCGACGGGCAGCCCGGCTGAAAGCAGTGACAAAGCTCCGCCGCCGCGACAACACGACGACGAAACAAAGTCACGCAAATACAAAGCGCAGCTCCACGCATTCGACGGTGGAAAAATGCTGCGCAAAGGCAACTTTAGAGGCGCACAAATTGAGTTTAAGGCAGCTTCGAACTTCGAACCGGAAAACATTCAATACCATCTCGGCTACGCCAGTGCCGCGCATCAAGCCAATGACTGGAGTGAAGCGCTGGAAGCATACAAGCGTATCTTAAAAACCGATCCTTCCCACACAGAAGTGCATAAAACCATCGCTGAATGTTTGTTCAAACTGGGGCGCTATGACGAATCAGTTGAAGAATACAAAAAGTCTCTGCCCTTCGAAAAAGACAAATGCGAGATCTGGTGTCGTATCGCCTCCATCCGTATCGGTCAGGCCCGGCACAATGAAGCCATGGATGCTTACAAATCGGCAAGCAAAGCCGTGCCCGGCGAGGGCAAGCCTTATCGCTTGCTGGCTGCAATGCAGTGGCAATCCGGAAATAAGGCCGAAGCTTTAGCAACTTATCGAAACGGCGTACACAACGCTCCTAAAGACGGCGACCTGCAAGCAGCCTACGCTTACGCGCTTATGAGCAATCAGGAATGGAAAGCCGCAGCCGAAGCTTACAAAACAGCATCAATGCTTAAGGGAGCGACACCGCAATTGCAGGCGGGCTACAAGAGTGCCATGGAACATATCGCCTACGAAGAAGACCTGGCCAGACGAAAAGCAGCTAAAGAACAAAAGCACAAGAAACACTGAGCGACTTTAAGCTCAGTGCCCGAGCAAAAGACCCTTGGGCGGCTTGCCTTTCTTTTTCAAAGCTTTGACAAAGTCCTCGCAGTCATCTGCCTCAAAATTGCCGTAATATTCATCCCGGGGCATGACCTGCACAGCCGGTCCGCGACCGCATTTCCCCAGACAATCAGACTTTTTGAGACAAACTTTGTCTTCCAGACCAAAAGTCTCAAGTGAATCAAGGAGCGCGCAAAGAATTTTCTTGGCACCGCGTTTCTTGCAGTGCTTGCCTTTAGTGCAAACGAAAAGCTTCAGTTTTTGACCCATAAAGAGAAAACAACTCATCGAAACTCATTTAATTATTGAGAATGATTGTCAAATATGCAAATAAGATTTTGGAAAGTCTCACTTGAAAACAGCCATGAACGCAGGTCATTGCTAAAGAGCAAGGCATAGTAGAAAATGTTAATAAGTTCCCGGAATAAAAAAGACAGGCGCAAAGTGAGCGACTTTTTCCTGGCATCGGGCGAGGACCTGAGCAGCCTCAATTTTGAACCTCCTTTTGCCGGTACAGCCGGATTGCCGGATTCGGAGGTCGACTTACTGATGCTCTGCAATCTTGAGTCAATCCTGACGGGCAGCGATTGGGACTGCATTTTCGACAGCGTTTACATCAACCCCGTAGCCGAGCAGGGGCCGGAAGGACCCTGGATTTACGAAGTGTCGGCCGAGCTTCTCAAAGCGCTGCAGAGTCTTGGTCCGGCCGACGCCCTCGATTGCGCCCGCTCCTGGGCCGAAACGGACGAATGGACTTTGCGGGACAATATCACTATCGAGAAAGTAAGCGAGGTCCTGCAAAAGCTCATATCCCTTGCGCAGCAAGCACTCTTGCAAAACAAACGGCTGTTTATATGGGCTGAAGCTTGAAACTCATTCTCAACTGACTGCCTTTATCGTTTCACATACTCAAAGAGAGCATCGCTCAAAATAGTTCTCAGGGGATCAAATCCTTCCTGCAACATTTCCTTGTAAGCGGCATCAACAGTCCAGCCTTCGATCTTTACCCTGTAAGCCGCCAGCATAAAACCGGTTCTTTCCCTGCCATGCAGGCAATGAACATACATGGGAAGATTCTCGCTTTCACTGAAAAGCTGCACAAAACGATCTATATCTGCAAAACTTGGAGCATTGACGCCGTCCAGAGAGATATTCACAAAGCGCAAACCGATGCGCTCGGCTATTTCGGCTTCTTCGTCGATTTCGTCATCATCGCCATGCCGCCGAAAGAAAAAAGAGCTGGCTGGCGCCGCTCCAGGAGCCTTGCTATGATGCCTTAAATTCACGATAAGCTTTACGCCTAGTTGCTTTAATGCAGCCAGAGAATCCTCATCGGGCTGGCTGCCGCGCAGCACCGTTGGCGATACCACTCTAAAATTCATCAGCAAGTCGTCGACATTGCTCAAAAGCAAAGGATCAAATTCACTCATCCGGACACCTGATAAAAAGCCGACATTCAACTCGATTTATGCCCAAAATTAAGACTTATCCCCCCGCCCGATAATGCCCCAGGTCCTAATATTAGAGAGCTCCAATCTTGGGAGCTTTTCATGGCCGAATTTGAACAAGTTGACAGGATGATAATTCGCCGACGGTTCTAAAGTGCTAGAATTTGCCTCTCAGATTAAAGAGGTAGCCAAAATGTCGCTTCAGTGCCAGAGAAAACTGTCAAAAGCAATCAGGCCGTTGCTTGCATCTGCCTTTGCAATCTATTCAAGCGCAGCGACGGCACTGGCAAAAGACCCGCTCGAAGCTGCTCAGGAATTGAGCGGCAGCAGCGATCCCAACGGGTTCACCCTGATGATCGTAAGCATTTGCATGCTTTTTGTGTTTGCGCTGACTTTAATTATCGCCACATCCATGCATGTTTTTAAAAAGAAACCGAGACCGGTGCAAAGCAGCCGCGTGAATTCAGCCGAAACAGCCGAAACAGAATCTGAAAGCGAAAAAGAGCTTAGTTATACCAGTTAAGCAGTTCGGCATTCACCATAGTGCCCTGAGCCAGATGCTCTTCGTCTTGCGGAAAAACTAGCAAAGCATTGGCCAGCGCCAGCCCGCCCAGCATATGCGAGTCTTGTCCGGCTGTCGGATGCGCGAAGAGCTCGCCGCCCGAGCAAGAAATAACAGCACGCACCAGTTCTGTTCGTCCTGCCGCTTTCCTCAAATCTCGACTCAGCTTTGCTCTCAGTTGGGTCACTTTCTGGCCGAACAGAGCATTCTCCTGCCCCATCATTTTCAAAATAGCCGGTTTGACGAGTTGATTGAAAATGACTAAAGCCGAAACAGGATTTCCCGGCAAACCGAAAACGTACTGTGTCTTATGCTTGCGCCGGTGGATGTTGGTGCCGAAATACACAGGCTTGCCCGGTTTTACTGCAACTTTATAGAACTGTTCTTTGATTGAAAGCTCGTCAAAAACCTGTTTGACATAATCGTGATCACCCATGGATAGACCACCGACAGTGATTACCAGATCAGCAAAATCGAGAGCCAGCTCGACTACTTTGCGAGTTTCATTCAAGTCTTCACGACAGTGCAAAGGCAAGAAATCTTCAACACCAAGGGCATCACATGCCGCTTTCAAAGCCGCGCTGTTTGAGTCGTAAATTTTTCCGGGCGTCAAAGGCTTACCCGGTTTTATCAATTCACTGCCGGTGGTGACAATTGCGACAGTCGGCTTTTTGTGCACCATGAAAGAAGCCTGTCCCAGCGAAGCCAGCAAACCCACCACAGCCGGCGAAACTCGCACGCCTTCCGGAAGTATCTCCTGCCCCCTCAAATATTCCTCACCGCGCCTGCGAATGTTTTCACCGGCCTTCGGCTCGCGAAGAATTCGCACTCGACCTTCTTCTTCAATACAATGTTCACGCATCACAACTGCATCTACGCCTACCGGAACAAGCGCACCGGTAAAAATCTTGAACGCCGCGGCGCTCGGCAGAGTGTCAGGACCCTCATCACCAGCCCGAATCTCAGCCACAACCGGCAAAGTTACAGGCACCGCTTCATTTGCACCCCTGACATCAGCCAGACAAACACCGTATCCGTCGACGGCGGAATTATCGAAAAGAGGCAGATCATGGCTTGCCGGTATGGGCTCGCCGATAACCATGCCCAGAAGCTTCTCGAGCCGCACGCGCGTTTTAGGCAGAGCCTGCACGGTCGATAAAACCAGCGAACGTGCCTCATCGTATGGAATCATAAATTAGCCTCAACCACCTATTTCAACCATTGCCCGGTTTGACATCAGAGCCAGCTCTTCCATAGGAGGATGAGCCTCAGGCTTGTTTGCCAGAGCATAGAGTATCATCTCCTCAAGCTCTTCATCTGTCCCTGTGCTTCGCAATTTATCCCGTAAATTAATCTCGGCGTCATAGAAGAGGCAAGACTTGATTGAACCATCGGCGGTCATTCGCAAACGATTGCAGCTGGAGCAGAAACTGTCGCTCATTGAGCTGATGAAACCGACCCGCCCTTTGTGACCTTCAATATCAAAATCCTTTGCAACATCGCCGATTTTTGCATCCCGGGCTTTCAAGCGAAACTCGGTTGAAATGAGAGCTTTCATTTCCTGAAATCTAAAAACAGCTGTCGGGTCCCAGGAATTGTCCTTAAAAGGCATATATTCGATGAAGCGCACGTTAATTGGCTTGTCTTTGACGTAATGAACAAAGTCCAAAATCTCGTCGTCGTTGCGCCCTTTCATCACAACCACATTCAATTTTAGAGGCGAAAAACCTAGAGCCAGAGCGGCGTCTATGCCGGCCATCACCTTAGTGAAATCATCGCGTAATGTTATCTCGCGAAAGCGTTCTTCCCGTAAAGAATCAAGGCTGATATTCAGCGATTGCAAACCGGCTTTCTTCAGCGACTCGGCTTTGGCTGAGAGCAAAACCGCGTTCGTGGTCATCGCTAGATGCTTCAAGCCCTTAATTGACGCCACCTTTTCGATGAGCAACTCAATATCATGGCGGACCAAAGGCTCACCGCCGGTGATGCGAATTTTTTCAATACCTAGAGAAACAAAAACTTTTGCTACCCGATAAATTTCTTCGTAGCTGAGCAGCTCATTCTTTTTCCTGAGCGGAATTCCTTCGGCCGGCATGCAATAAACACAACGCAAATTGCAGCGATCTGTAACCGAAATTCGCAGGTAACTGTGCTTTCTAGAAAAACGATCAATCAAGCGGTTAGTCATGAGCAGCACCGGCATGATGGTGGGCTGCCGCAGCGCACTCAGCACAGTTCACCCAAACAGAACTGCCGTCCAGATAAAACTCTTTTTTCCAGATCGGCACCCTTGCCTTGATCTGGTCGATAACATAGCGACAGGCTTCAAAAGCTTCGGCTCTATGCCTTGAGCTAACTGCTACCCAGACGGCCAGATCGCCTATTTCAAGGGCTCCCAACCTGTGAATTGCACGAATTTCAAGTACTGGAAAGCGGCTCATTGCTTCTTGAATGATTTTGCTTCCTTCTTTTTCGGCCAGCGCCGGATAAGCCTCATATTCAAGAGAGCGGACATCTTTGCCGTCGTTACTGTTGCGAACGCGACCAAGAAAAGAAACAAGAGCACCGGCAGCGGGATTGTCCAACGCCCTTTCAAGTGCTTCTGAATCTATAGCTGCAGTCTCAAGCGCAAACATTTCAGCCACCTGCCACAGGCGG
Organism: Candidatus Obscuribacterales bacterium; assembly: GCA_019748395.1. GTDB lineage: Bacteria > Cyanobacteriota > Vampirovibrionia > Obscuribacterales > Obscuribacteraceae > JAIEPM01. Next base: position 18,908 of record JAIEPM010000082.1, on the reverse strand, counting down.
GATGAATACTATTTCATCTCCAGAGTTAAAACTGCTTTCCCAGGCACAAAACTCGTCGTTTTTCGCCACCCGCAATTCTTTAAGGCGAAGAGAGAAACCGTGCTTCCGGCTCAACTCCTCATATAGCTCTGCAAGCGTAGAACAGTCCGTGGCGCAGTTTTCGCGGGACAGACCGCTTTGCTCGCGAAAGAGCGCAAAGTAATTGACAACAACCGTTTTGCCCATGGGCGGCACTCTCCAGATCATTACAAGTTTAATACGCATTGTCGAAAGACGCGATAGATTGCTCTCATCTGCTGATCAAAAGCAGCACAAAGCCAACTCCAAGCAACAAATCCGTTCGAAGAGCCGACTTTACAAGCTGCTACCCGCCAAAACCTATACACCACGCCTAAAGGTCAGCCTGATGAAGATATCAACGGACAGTCCACTACTGAAAGCGATTACAAAGACATGGGCAGCTTCGGCAAACCTGTGAAAAGGAGAATAGCTCGCAAAGACAGCCTTTTCAATCCATCAGGAAGTATCGGAAAAGACTCGGTCTCTGAAGAGATGATTCAGTTGCAAAAACTCTATAAGCAAGCGAGCGATGGCTGTAAACTGGCATGAGCAGGATTGCTACACCCCATCGGAGAGTCCAGAAATAACTTACTTGTCTACAGATTTGTTTTTTGAGCCTCTTTCGGAATTGACGGAAGAGCAAGCTGTTTTACGCAAAAACTTATCAGACCACGTTTGGATGCTTGCTGCCGACATTGGTGCACGAAGCTTGACCGAAGCACCCAATGGGCTACAAAAAAGCGCTGAATATATTGATTATGTGTTTAGAAAAAGCGGATATACACCCCTTAGTCAAACTTTCTATGCTTAAGTGAATGCTACAAAAGCCTGCAATCGCCCACTCACTCAGCCCGAAACCTAATCGCCGAGCTAAAGGGAAGCACTCATGCCGACCAGATAGTTATTGTAGGTGCGCATTACGACACAGAATATTCGTCACCGGGCGCTAACGATAATGCTACCGGCGTCGCTGCAATGCTCAAAATTGCACGCTCCTTGCAATTATCTGGGCCGATGGGTCGTACCATCAGGTTTGTGGCATTCAGTAATGAAGAACAGCCGTTTTCTCGAACAGATCAAATGGGCAGCCGTGTTTATGCTGACTATTGTCGTGAAAGAAGCGAACAGGTTTCAGCAATGATATGCCTGGAAACCATCGGTTTCTATACTAATGAACCCGGATCTCAAAAATTTCCTGACCATTTTCCTCAGTCCATCGGGCACGACGCTGGAAATTTTATAGCCATAGTTTCAAACCTCGAATCTGAGACCTTGCTCAAGGAATGTATAACAACATTCCGGAGCAAGGTCCGGTTCCCCTCTATCGCACTGGCTGTTGCGGAGTCGGTTCGAGGCATCGACTATTCGGATCATCAAAGCTTCTGGAGAGCAGGCTATCCAGCTGTTATGGTGACAGACACGGCTTTTTTTCGATATCCGCATTATCATGAAAAAACAGACACCCCGGACAAGATTGATTTCGATCGCCTGACCATCGTCACCTCCGGAATAGCAGCGATGATCATAAAACTAGGACAGGCGTGATCTGAAGCTTTAGTTTTCACTAACCACCGTTTGAATCAACCCTAAATGAGCTTTGTGAATGCAATCGATTTAGGGGGCCAAGAGTTCTTTGATTCTTGCTTTGATCACCTCATTCGAGTTCCCCAAACGGGCAACAGCAACTCTAGCAACAATCTTGCCGCCTTTTATCCAGGCAGTTTCGCCGTGAGCACCAATGCGATCGCCGAATAGCTCTTTGAGCTTGAGCAGCTGTCCTTCTCCGCATTTCTCAGCCTCCGTGAAATCGTCGGCATTAACTATAAAGAGCGGCAGCGGCTACACCGAATCAGCAATATTGCGGCAAAGCAGCTTGAGAGAAGCACTTGAAGGTGCGCTCCAAGCCCCGTGATAAAAGACGACGGCGCGTTCTTGAGCATGATAGGAGAATGAATCCACTTTGACTATTTGAACCAGAGCATTCGGTAAAGCAGAAGTAACTTTCCGAAGATGGTCTTCCCAGCTCCGATCGCTCTCTACGAACCAGTTAACCCTACAATCTTTTATGTCACATTTGGGCGCAGGTGAGTTGAAGAAGGTATTTATTCCAAAATCACAGTGGTGCAGCTTTGAATCAATAAACACACAGTCTTGGAATCGACAATTCACAAAACTTGAGTAGCTCAGATCGCAATTTTCAATCCTCTTACTCTTCACCCTGCAAAGCTGCGAAACCGTACCCAGAGTAAGCCCTCTGAAGTCTTTCAGACCAGCTTCCGTGAGTCCAAATGGTGAGCTCGAAAAATCAATGCTCGACAAATCATCCGGCAACCACCGGTTCCTCCAAGAGAAAACTTCGTTCTTCCCTGCGTGACCAGGATAGCCGGCTATCCCACGAAGCCACCCCAAAAACTTCAAAAAACATTCTTTTCAGAATCTCGCATGACTAGCACCAGATCTTTTCGTGCAGAAACGTGGGCTAAACTGACTCCTTAAAGACTTATAGCAGATCTCTCTTCCAATCTATCCTATCAGCAAAATTTATAGGCGTGATGATAGACAGATGCACGAAGCGGCAAGCCACTTTCAAGGAGATCTTCTCCTACCCGCGTAAAATCAAATAAATAATGGCAGCAAAAGCAGAAGAGCTAATCGGCTTTGGCAACGGACCACAAGCTCCCTCGATCTTTTAGTCGCCAGATAAAGCCATCAAGCACATAGTGACTGGACTGCGGCAAAGACAGAAGAGGAATCAGTAAAGCCAGAACACTGTGATCATTGATTGCAGGGAGAAATGAAAATGGTCGGAACAGTGCAGTGTGCTCACGCCAGATAAGAGCATCCCAGAGCCCCTCTTCAAGATATGCCAGAATAGCCAGAAAGAAAATGAACGCCGGTGCAAATGCAAGAATAAATTTCACGCCCGTTTGCCATGCTTGCGACGAAGCCTCCCGAGAACTAGTTTTCAAAGCTGCTTCAAGCGGCGCATGGTGATAGAGCCAGACTAAAGCCATATACGGAACACCATGACTTATCACGTTTATCATCGTAAATGAAAAATCAGAATTGATTGGCACGATTGCAACCCACCAACTCAGAGCGGTGCCCAGAATCAAAAGATTCTTGCTTTGATTGAAATAGCCGCTGCTTTTGAAAACCCAAGCTTCTTTGACAATATAAGCCGCTGCCGTCAGCAGATAGAGCCCCAAACAAACGTCTGCGGCTACCGAAGGGATAGACTCAATAAAGTCTCCCTCAACAAACCAGTTGAAATTTCGAGGCAAATTAGTATGCCAGAAAAGCAAGGGATAAAGTGTGACCAGATAAATCAGGACTTCATCCAAGCGTCTGAAACGACGAGCGGACTCCGCTTCCTTGCGTGAATAAAGTGCAAGAAATCCGTATTGCTGGCGAATAAAATGAAAAACCGCAAGATAAGCCAGAACACGCCAGAACAAAAGTGCATCCACTGAAAAAAGAAGCGCACCGACCCCCCAGCAGGCAGCTGGTATAGCAAAAAGTAGCGTGCTGTTTTTTTCCAGAATATTTTTGTCTAGATAGCTGCGAAACAGTGTGGCATAAACATGCGCCACATCAACGAGCAAAACGAAGCAAACCCAGGCCCAGAGGGGCAGCGTGCGCATACTCTCGATTTGATTCTTAAAGAGCAAAGCCAGAATAGAAGTAACGAATGCCGGTCCGATTATCCAGAAGCAATCCCAGGCAGGAGATCGCAGCCACGCCTGGGCTGCTTCCTTTGCTCCGGCATAACTGATAACAGACTCCGTCATGATTGACCAAATTTCGCCAAAACCGCCTTAGCCGCCTCTACTCCGTGATACTGAGCCTCCTCAAAATTAGATATTCCACTCATATCGGAATGAGCAAAAAATATTTGTCCCGAGTTCTCTTTCATTTTACGCCGATTTTCGCCCCATATATAGCCGACCGAAGGCCGAATCATGCCGTGACCCCAGGGCCAGAAGTCGATGGACAAAATATCGGAGCGAATGCCTGGATTCAATCTTTCAAGATCTGCAATAATTTTTTCCGACCAGAGTTTTTCATCAAGATTCAAAAGCTTCCGACGTGCAAGCATCGGCTCTTCAGCAGACATCGGATAATAATAAGTCAGAACAGTTGCTCCGGTCCTCGTGCTTATATTCTGGTGAGTCGCCATCACATAACCAAGCGAGTCGCTGTAATAATCTACATTATCCCAGGCAAACAACTCGGATCTGCAGCTAGGAACCTGCCGCAGACTGACATTAGCCACTAGCCAGGGCGCATAGACCAGAGATTTAGAATCAGCATTATTGTGCTTTTCATGATCCTGAATCAAATATTGAGCCAGAAAACGTGGCGCCGAAAAAATCAACGCGCTGGATTTTATGCAAAGCTCTTTGCCGCCAGCATCTTTCAAACAGAGAGTCTCCAGTCGGTCGCCGTCGGCAATAATTCTGGCTGCAAGAGTAGCGGTCATGATCTGCTCTTCCGAATATTTACGCAGTGACTCGACCAGAAAGCCATTACCTTCCGGCCAGGTGACCACTGAGTTCATCTCGGCATTGCCTGCTTTGCCGCGCCTGCCTGCAAAATAATGCAAGGCGGCCCAGGCCGAAACATTATCAATGCTTGAACCATAATCATCACGACAACAGTAATTCACGTACCAGAGCAGAGGCCGCGTGCTGAATCGATTTTCTTTGAGCCATTCAGCCATGCTGATTCTATCGAGCTGCAAATATTCTTCATCTTGCGAGCTTTGATCAAGCGGAATCGCAAAAGCCGGTCGAGAATCTTTTCCGATCTTGCTTCTTAACTCTGCGACAAGCGCAAAAAAACGGCTGAGTTCATCCTTTTCCTTTGGCTGCAGCCCCCGTTTGGGGACCAATCCTTCTTGAAAGGAACCATCCTTGAACAGCTTTTCTTGCGGCTCATGGCAAAGATATAGCTCGTTGTACAAAGGCAGTGATTGTTGATCGTAAGAACTAATTATTCCAAGCTCTTCAAAGAGCAATCTCACATATTTAGATTCTTCATTCGCCAGTGGCACGTAGTGCGCGCCCCAGGGATAAGCACTGATCTCATTACGCCCACTGGCGGCATTGCCACCGGCATGCTTTTCCAGTTCGATCAAAACAAAATCGGAAAAGCCGTTCCTCTTCAACCACCAGGCAGCCGACAAGCCCGCAATTCCTGCACCAATGATCAAAACCTTCTTTTGAAGGGAGTCTTTTGATTCCCCGGGCAACAAAGCAACGCCGTCACGAAGCTTGTGTCCAAGCCCCCGGCTCGGTCCAAGCACTCGGCAGGGAATCTGCCGCAGCAAACTCTGCCTCTCATATATGCTCTTGCCGGCCAGACCGAGAGCGCCCAAAGCAAGTGCTCCACGAAGAAAGGCAGCTCGACTAATGAGCTTCGACATATTCGCTCCACTCCGACTCAAACAAATGAACCAGAGCTTGATTATTCAGCTTGTTCACAGCCTTAACAGTGGGTCTCATATCATCAGGAAAATAAAGCATTTGATCAAAAGCTGCAGCTGAAAGATAGCGCAAACCGGGAGGATAGGAATCAGCCTTTTTAAACGCTTCATTTGACGCAAGTACATAACCCCAGTCTCCGAATGAAGGGACGTATGCATGATAAGGCGTCGTTTGCAAGCCTACCTGATTCAATGTATTAACAACGCACCAGAAAGAATTCTTCGCATAATACGGCGAAGTGCTCTGCACCACGAGCAATCCCTCCGGCTTCAAAACTTGCTTCAGAGCTCTGTAAAAGGTATCACTATAAAGTTTGCCCAGAGAAAAATTACTGGGATCGGGAAAATCCACGACAATAAAATCAAATTTGTTTTTGCAGCCTCTCAACCAGACAAAGGCATCCTGATTAATAACCGTGACTTTCGGGTCCCTCAAAGAGCCCTGATTCAGTTGCGAAAGCAAGCCCGGCTCGGAAAAAAGATCTGTCATTTTCTTGTCCAGATCTACCAGCACGATCTTTTTTAGAGCTGGATACTTCAACAATTCACGCACAGCCAGACCATCTCCTCCGCCGAGAACCAAGACTTCGCTTGGACTCTTCAAACTTGCAAGAGCCGGATGAATAAGGGCTTCGTGATAGCGATATTCGTCTTTTGAACTGAACTGCAAATTACCGTTTAAATAGAGCTTGAAATCGCGATTATTGCCCGTTAGAACAATTCGTTGATATGGCGTTGAAGTGGAGTAAATAATATTGTCCGGGAAAGCGGAAGATTCGGACAGGGCCATTAGCTTGTCGGAAAACGCAAAACCGCAAACAAGAAGAACGATTAAAGCATAAGCACTGGCTCTCAATACTCTCAGCCAGGGCAACTCCTCCCGGAATAAATGAATAGTCCAGAGAGCTACGACGACATTTAAAATTCCGAATAAAAACGACGAACGCATCAATCCCAGAACCGGCACCAGCACCAGCGGGAAAAGAAGCGATGCAATCAAAGCCCCCACATAGTCGAAAGTGAATATTTGCGATACCAGATCTTTAAATTCAAGGCGATCCTTAAGCACCCGCATCAAAAGGGGAACTTCAAGACCGATTAAAGTGCCAATTAAGCTTACGGTTGCATAAAGCAAAATTCGAAAGCTTTCCACATGCTCGAAAAGCAAGAAAAGCCCGGCAGCAGAACAGCCACCCACTAGCCCAACCAGCATCTCAACCTTAATAAAAGTGCCGACTACATTGCGTTCGATAAAACGCGAAAGATAGGAGCCAACTCCCATTGAAAACAAATAGACCCCAATCACAATCGAAAATTGCGTTATGGAATCACCGAGCAAATAACTGGCGATTGTGCCTGCAATTAACTCGTAAATCAAGCCGCAGGTGGAGATTATGAAGGCAGTAATCAGTAGTGGATATGTCAACGCGCCTTACCCGAGCTCAATCTTACTTGTGAAATCGCTGTTGCGGCCCGCTGGGCTTAGAAGCCGCCGGTCCAAAATCGAAGATTTCTCCGCCGGTCCAACAAACATAGCCGAAGTAGCCGACAACGAAAACACCAATAAATGCATACAGACGATCAGCACTCATTCGGAATCTCCTGATGAAACATATGGGGAGAAATCACTGTCGGACCAGCGACTTACTTCATCACTTCGACTTGCAAACCACCAGAGCATCGGCAGAATCGAAACCAGCAACAAGCTCCAGAAATAGCTTGCACAAGTGGGAACGTCACGGATTACTTTCAAACGGCACTGCCGTTGGTTGTAGTCCTTGAACATGCCGGTTTCATAATCGTAGTTTATGTAATAACTACCATTGGGAATTGAATTTAGCGTGAGCGAATCAGTATTGCTGCCTTCAGACCAGGACTCGCCGCCATCATAGCCATGATAATACTCAACCGTTTTTTCAAATGGATAGCTGACTCCGGTACTGTTATTTACAAGCTCCCCGCTTGCATAAAACCAGCTGTTATCCACACTTGGATTAAATGCTATTTGCAGGTTGGCATTCGATTTTTTCAGCGTAAAGACCTCTGTTGTCGCCGTGTCCTTACTCTTTGTGTTGGGAAGGTACATAAAAGTCGTTTGCAGCACGGTTTCGTCTAAAGCTCGTCCCCAATGCCAGATTTGCAAACAAGTTAGAATAATACAAAAGAGAAGCCATAGCGGCTGCATTTTCTTAAACGCAATTGTTGCGGCTGATGGTTGATTGGGACCCATGCCTCTGCATGGACCAAATTTCTTTAGAGGAACTTTGAAAGCCTTAGCGACCTCGTGAACGCTTAAGTATGTCCCGATGCTCCAGATTGCTTCGTTTCCGTCCACTTCAAAAGAGAGCATTTCAGGCGGAGCGATGTAATCCTCCGTATTTACGATATGCCCAACCTCAGCTCGCCAATAGAATTCACCGATCACGTATATAGTTTCTGCACGCCCACGATCAAACAGTTTGTAGGCTTCTTTTCCAAGATAAGCGTATTCAAATTTTCCAGCAGAACTCGTTTCGGGAACTTCCTTAATGCTTTTGACAAAACTCCAGTGCCCACGGTTACAGGTAAGCCAGCGATAGCCGTAATATGGATTGAAAAGTAAATACTCTTCCCAAATCACTCCATATTTAACGTCCTTACGGACCATATAGCCGATGCATTCCCAGGTTTTACCAAACAAGTCGCCGCGAGTTCCCAAACTGATTGTTGGCGAAAAATTCTTGGTTTTATCAATATAACTGTGGATAATCTGGTAGTTTTCATCGGTCACATCAATGACTGAACGACAGCTGTCGCAAACCGCAACCAAACTGCCGCCCGGATTTCTGAGAGCAACAGATGCCCCGCAGTTTTTGCAAGTGAATGTCTTTACTTTTCGCACGGGCTTCTTCGGTTGGCCTTGCGGCTTACCGGGGTCATGAGCTCCTGATGAGTTCATACTACCAGCCATCAATTTCCCTCAAGCGAGTAAATTTGAACTCGTCAAACTCCTTGTATTCGCCCACAAAAATGCGCGTGCAATCCTCGGCAAATTCAATGGTAGCCATTTTCAAATTAACACCGCGAAGATCTACACTGGTGGACCTGCGCCCGCTAGCCGCGTTCATCGGCAACTCGCCTTCGCTATAAATGCAAGTAACATCATGAATATCGTCAACCACAAATTCGCCATGAGGTTTGATAACCATGATCTTGCCGACCTGCGGCCTTGGAATTCCAGAATTGATGCCCGATTCCTTTTCGGAAACCGGGAAGCACATTGCATAGAACCCCTGAGCTTCAGCGAGCCATCCTTCCCTGCCGTCGGAGAAAAAGCAGTACCACTCGTTCCAGAAGCCGTCAGCGTATTTTATGCGCAAACGACCAACTATCTCAAATGGCTTTTTCCCAAAAACTCCGGCCGTACCCACCTGAAACGGCGTCATCTCATCCTGAAGCTCGGACATAAGTCCAAGCTTCTCCAGATCCATATCGTGCCGCACCAGCGTCGATTTGCAAAAGCTGCAAACAGCAAAGACTGAGGCTTTGGAATGGAAATTAACAGAGGCTCCGCAGGCGGGACAGCTCAGAGTAATCATCAAGAAATTCTCTTCAGCAGCTCCGCTTTTTTGGCATCAAATTCTTGTTGCGTAATTATGCCTTTGGCAAGCAAATTACCGAGCTTTTCCAGCAATTCAATAGGGTCTTCCTTGGCTGTGCTGCTTTCCGTGGCCGGAGCGCTCTGCGCGCCTTGTGCACCCTGAGCAAACATCTGACCTATGACCGCCCCCGCACCGATTCCCACTCCTGCCGATGCCATTCCGCCTGGATTTTCAGCAGCGGACTTTATGCTGTCGGCTGCCTGAAACTGCGCATATTTGTTGAGGTCCCCAACCAGATTGGAACCGGCTCTTTTATCGAGATATTGCTGCAGTTCTTCCGGCAAAGTGATGCTTTGCACAAGGAAAGTGCAGAGTTTCAGGCCGTAGTCTTGAAACACTTGATCAAGCTCAAGCTTCATTTGCTCCGAAAAAAGACTCTGGTTTGCAGCAAGGTCAAGAAAAGCGGTTTCTGCTTTTCCGAGTTTGCTGGCAATGGTAGTGATGATTGCAGAACGCAACTGCCCGTCCAGCTCGCTCACCGTGTAATATTCGCGAGTTCCACTGATTTTCTGGAAGAAAGTATTTGGTTCATCCAGCTGATACGAAAAAGTACCGAATGCTCGCAGCCGAATTGCACCAAATTCCTTGTCCCTGATTGTTATCGGCTGCTGTGTTCCCCAGCGTTGATCGATTTGCTCGCGAGTCGAGAAGAAATAAACATCCGACTTGAAAGGCGATTTGAATGCTTTATCCCAGTTCATCAAAGTCGTGAGAATTGGCAGATTCTGCGTGGTCAGCTTATAGCGACCAGGCGTAAACGAATCGGCTATATTGCCTTCATTGACGAAAAGAGCTACCTGAGATTCACGCACAGTAAGCTGCGCGCCGTTCTGAATTTCCTTGTCCAGAGTTGGAAACCTGTAGGACAGAACTCCGTTTCCCTCCTCGGTCCATTCAATAACTTCGATAAATTGCTTTTTGAAAATATCAAACATACACCGCTCCTCGCGACCATCTTTACATGGTGGAAACGAACTGTCCTAAATGTGGACTATCATAGCGACTGCGAACTTAAACCGGGTTAATCTTTGGCAAAACCTAATGATTGCCGAAATCAACAAGGTGCCCTTCCCGAACCAGCTGGCGCTGCTTTTGTCCTTCACCCTGGGCTTTTGCAAAGCTGCAGGGCTTGCCTTTATCGTCCGCCTCAAAGAATTTAGTCAGATCCGGTAGCTCTCCAATAAGTGAAAAGTTCTCAAAAACATAGGGAACACCATTGCTGCCAAGAACAGCCGGTCCATCGGTGATATGAAAATGCAAATGCGGTCCCGTTGAATTGCCGGAATTGCCAACCTGAGCGAGCAGCTGTCCTTTTTGCAGCTTATCCCCTTTTTTCACTCTAATACTACCCGGCTTCAGATGAGCGTACATTGCATAAAACCCGTCAGCTAATTGAACTGTGATCGAGTTTCCGGCAGGGAAGGCAAAGCGATCTTCCCCGCTGATTTTTCCAGGCTGCTGATTGCCGAATCCTTCTTTAACTGCATAAACAGTGCCATCAGCGACTGCATAAACATCCTGACCATAGGCAGAACTGTCTTCGCATTTCTTGCCGCGGCTACTGTAATTCTCGTTATCTAAACGACACCAGTCGATTGCATAACGTTGAGCAGATACAAGCTTGTTGTCAACAGAAAGTAGAGTCCGCCGGTGCCCGACCACGCCACTGTAACCGCCAAGAGCAGCCCACTTTGCCCCCCTCAAGGGCGCGCCGATAAGCAAAGGCGGCTTAGAATCGACAGGCAGAGCAGAGCTTTCGCTTAACTGACTTTCTGTTTTGCCGATTAGATTCTTTGTGCTGTATCTGACCCGGTGAGCCAGACTGGCAGGAGCATCAGCTTCCTTATCAAAAAATAGATTGATATAGAAAATGGCATTGGCGCCAGCTTTTAAAACAGGCATTTTTGCTCCGTCATACTGAAAGAGAAAAGCGCGGAGATCCTTGGCAGAGAAGCTCTTAATTTGGCTGCCGTCGGCTCCGTTCAGAACCTCAACTTCATTCAAGCTGATCGGGTGCTTAGAAGCATTGGTCAAAAGCAACTCGTACACGAGATTGTACTTAGAATCACTGCCCTGAAAGAGCTGAGGACTTACTGATTGTTTAACTAAAAGCGGCGTCCATCGAACAGGGGCTTCGGCTACGTTGCTATATGAATTCGGCAGCACAGTCGCCAACGCGTTCCGGCTGAAAAATGCAGAGCTTGCAATCAGAACTAATAACAGAAGCTTCATACGCAGGATGTTTAGTGCCATTGAAAAGTCGACTCCCTATGCTCTGGGAGAGCAAGGATAACACCTTTGCAATCAAGCTCCTTGTTGCGGGGCTCTGGAGTGTTGAGAATGGGGGAGAAGTTTGAGGGCGGGGCAGAGTCAGGCTGGGGTCAGAAGGTGTGCTGGATTTTCAATTAGCATGGTATTGATTAGAGCTTGAGATACTCCGCGTTTTAAGAGGCGTGGCACAATTGTTCTGAGCAAATGGTCATAGCCCATACCGCCGTAATTTCGCAACTGCATCTTGGTACAAACATCTTGCGAAAGCAGAATCTGCTTCTCGAAACCGGCGTCAATCAGCCTCAGCAAAGCTTCGATGCGTTCTGCATCCGATGGTTCACGCAAATTGTCTTCGTCAAAGTAAACTTCAGAACCGAAGCAGTCAAATTCGATATAGCAAGATCTTTTCGCAAGACTCTCACGATATGAATGATCGGGCAATTCGTCCAGATGACTGAGTGCCACTCGAGAAAGGTCGGCTCCCGCTCCCTCAAGTATATCCAAAACCTGGTGTCCTTCCTGAGCAAAAATTGCAAGATGAACATTGATGGCAGCCCCTGTTTCGACTTGCGCAATTGCTGATGCCTGCAAGACCTTAATTTCGTCCGGGTGAATTGGAGAGCTGCTGCCGATTTCGCCTATGACACCGGCCTTGATTTTTGTACCGGCAAAGCCTTCAGTCAAATCACGAATCATTTCATCGGCGATTTGAATGACTGTTGCATCCTTAATCATCTCAGGATGAGCACGCTGCGTGTAAAAACCGGTTCCGGCAATGATATTAAGACCGGTGGCTTGCGCCACTTCCGCCAGTTTCTCGGGATATGGACCGATGCTTCTTGTGGAAAGATCAAGAAGCGTGCCGCCGCCGAGTTCCTTAAAGCGATTCAATTCACGCACTGCAAGCTCCCTGTCTTGCAACAACAAATTATCCCTTGAATTGTAGGGGTCGCAGTGAAGAAGCCCGCGCATTTCCATGCAAACAGGAGCATCCACAATTAGCTCACGAGTGGAATCTTTTGGTTGATGCCAGAGACAGGAAAGGTCCAGAAAAACATGCTCATGCGGCAATGTTATACCCAGCTGCGAAGACGCCACGGGACCAAGCACGGTCATAAGATCCGAATTTGCCACTTGCACTCCAGTAAATTTCAGGCTCAATTATAAAACAGTCGTCAGCTGTTTTTTGATTCGCCCGGCATATCGAAACCTGGATATCAGCAGCTCACAGATTTCGATTTGCGTCTCTTGAATCCGAAAGCAGAACAAGTCCAACAAACTTGACATCAAGCACTTTACGTCTTCAAGATTGCTTCAAGCTACGGACTGTAATAGACTCGCTTGCATTTGCCTATAAAAAGGGTCCTTAGGAGAAATGAAATGAGTCTGGCAATCAGCGGCAGAAACAAGCTAAAAGGTAAAATTGTTGAAGTTCAATTAGGCGACATCATGGCACTGGTAACAGTTCAGGTCGGCGAGCATCTTGTAGACTCGGTGATCACGCGCAAATCGGCAGAAGAGCTCGGACTTAAAGCCGGTGATGAAGTCGCGGCACTGGTAAAAGCTACCGAAGTTATGATTGTAAAAGATCGCGGCTAGTTCAAGACTTGCGCTTGTGCGGTCCATGCTTTCTGGGATCAACCATGCGGTGCGTACTGCGCATTAAAGCCACGGTTGCTCCGTTGCGCGCCGTCACAACGGTATCTACAACAGTGATACCACCTTCTTTTACAACATTGGCTTCAGCACGCAGCGGACCCTCGGGATCATTCGTCAAAAGATTTACGCTGAGCTGAATTGAATATGGGAATTTGCGACCCTGCATCTGTTCCGGGTCGACGACGCCACCCATGATCGCCGCCGAAGCCACTTCATCTGCAAGTGCAACAATCGCTCCGGCGTGGAAAACACCGGTCGGCTGCTTAACTCCATCACTCAAAGGCAGCTCTCCCAGCGCGTAGCCCTCCCGCAATTCTATAATCGTGCCCCCGATTGCAGAAAGCATAGTCCACTCATACTTTGCCATTTGCCCATTCTCCTTGCGTTCTAGATATCAATTTTGTCTTGGATGCTTCAAGAAAAAATCCCAGGATTCCCGACTTGCATCAAGCCCATCAAAAGATTTATCTGTGTATAGAAGCGACTTCCTGCCGCCGGGCCAGTTATGGCGGGCACCCAGCAAAGTAATCAATTTGACCTCAGTGTTGTTTTTACCCTTATAAGTCTCGATTTTCTGGTGCTCTTTCTCGCTAAGTTCCGGAGTTTCAGAACACTTGTCTGCTCGTTTCCAGAACGATATAGCATACGACACCGACTTGTCGTTGACAGGGTAGCCCTGTTTCGCCCATTTGCCCGTGCCTCCTTCATATGGAACATGCCGGTCGTCTGTGCCGTGGATCATCAGCACGGAAACAGGAAGCTCAGGTAATTTTTCCTTACCGGACATCGACCCGCCGACACTGGCTATCGCAGAGAGCTTTTCGGGAATTTCAGCAGCCAGTCGCAGAGCCAACATCGCACCGTTGGAGTAGCCGCAAACAAATACTCTGGAAGGATCGACGTTGTTTTCGGCAATCAGTTTGTCAATTAACTCAGCCACAAAAGCCACATCGTCAACCTTTTTATGAACAGCGTAGCCACAGCAATCGATTGCATTCCACATCAGAAATTTTCTTTTTAAAACTCCGCTGCCATAAGGATAAGCCACAATAAAGTGCTCCCGGTCGGCAAGCTCATTCATGCGAGTCAGCTTTCTTATGACTGCACCATTTTCCATGCCCCCATGTAGCATGATCAGCAAAGGATGCGGTGCCGCCGAAAGCCTTGGCGGCAGATGCAAAAGATAATGCCTTTTGAGATTAGCCACTTGCAGCTCACCGGAAATATCCCTGGCAAAAGCAGCTGAGATAGAGACTTGAAATAGTAAACTCAGAGCAAGCAGATTTTCCAATCGCATTTGCTATGCCTCAGACTTCAACGTCTCTTTGCGAGCCCTCAAAAGAAATGGCACTGCCAGCGGTGCCAAGAAAACAGCCAGGAGCAATCCGAAATCCAGAGAGAATACGGAGGGGGCAAATTTGAAGATCAGAACAAGCGAAGCGAAAATAACCGTAAAAACTCCAGAAAGAAAATACGCGAGCGGATTATTTCTGGCACAGCATTTTATCCAGTAATAAAAAACTGCAAGATCGACGGCACCGGAAAAGACCTCAATCAGATAATCTTGCCAGAATTTCCTGGAAAGCGCCAGCAGTAATAATAGGAAAAGTGAAATCAGAAAATACCGTTTGAAAGAGCGAAAATATTTCAAATAGAATCCTACGATTGCCGGAGCCAAACAAAGAGATAAGACTCCAAAAGATATACCGCTGGTAATTTGCTCATAAGAAGCTGAACTGTAATGAGTAAGTGAAACTAATTGATCAAGACTTTGGATCATCACGTCTGGAGAAAAACGGCTTTGCAAAACTGCAAAAACCGCGGATATTGCAGCTCCCCCAAGCACCCAGAGATAGGCAGAGAATGCAGCGTCGATCCAGAGCAAGCGAGCTTCCTCCAGCCGGTCTTTTGCAGGTCTTAATGTGCTATAAAAGAGGCTTTGCAAAGTCACACCAGGACAGAGCAATCGAAAAGCACCATGGCCGAGTGCAAACAGAACTGAAAATATAGCCGCATAGAAAATTGCAGAAACCAGTGATTGAACTCCCAATGTCGTGAGGAAGTTGGCAAAAGGCACGTCTGTGTCATAAGAATTCAATTTATAGACGAATTCGTTGGCGCTATTGATTAAAGTACTAAGCCCGCTGACGGCAGCAACGATTAGCACCGGCCGCCAGTGAATAGTTTGGGCTTTAAAAAGACCAAAAGCCCAAACCAGAATGAAACCGGCAGCAATCACCACCAGTACCTGAGCTATGCCATTTGCAAGATTATCTTTTAGAGTCTTCTTGTTCTGCCCGAAACGCCAGGAATCAGGTATATCCCAAGCGATATGAGGAAATGACACCAGCAAACCTACCGTTTCTACGCGCAGCTTAAGCCGCGCATCCCCAAGCTTCAACGCCGGAGCTACAAAAGAAACTATGTAGTCCGTTCGATTTTTGCGTTTTTGAGCTCTCACCGACTCAAACTCCAGTGGTTGAAATTCAGGTCGGTAGCGTTTCAAATAGGACTCGACAATTTTGCGAGCATCTTCCGGAGCAGGCTTTCCTCCCGGCGCGTCCTCCTCTTCTTCTATTTGAAGCGAAACCGGTTTGCCATCGGCACTGACCATTACGTCATATTCTCGATGTTGATGAGGTTTATAAAACCGCACCCACCACAAAAGTGGAATGCGCGCAGTTTTCATAACTCTCTCGGTTTTCGCGTACCCCTCCTTCTGAACACCGTATAGAATTTCCTCATCATCTAAATTGACACTTAGCACGGGGCTCATTCTAAAACCGCTTTCTTCAACACCACGCTCTTTCAAAAACTGCGCGGCATTTTTCTCAATTTGCTCTTTAGAAACTGAGATTCTTGCCCAGTCACCCATTTTATGCGGCTGCACGAACACAGTCACTAAGATCGAACTCAGACATAGAAGCAAAATAACAGAACGAGCTTTCTTAGTCAGGGGCTTATACTGCAAGTGACGCTCTTCGATAAGTTCGAGATTCTCCACCGGCGGCGGCGTTTTTTGGACAGATTCGTTTAAGAGTTCATCTTGAAGCGGCTCACTTAGATCTTTGCCGGAATGCCGGCGGGTGCGGCGGAAGAGCCCAAGCGCCAGGGCTATGAAAGGTGCAGAAAATGCAAGGACACCTGAGGCCGCTAAACTTGCCGACTGAGAGAGTAAAAGCGGAGTTACCCCCAGAAAGGCGTCATATATGAAGTGCGAAATAATTCCGGCAAACACTCCGTAGCGACGCATTACAAAGCCGTAAAACAAGCCGACTATGGTCAACTCCAGTCCACGCGCGTATGCAGGCTCCTGCGGATAATCGCTGTGCATGAAAGCCCAACCGACTGCTTGCACAAAATTAGCAATCCAGAAATTACGGAATATGAGCTGCGCCAGAACGAAGCAGAGTACACGATAAAGCAGCTCCTCACTAACCGAAGCATTCACGCCTACCGCAAAAGCCGAAAATGCGGGCACGACACTGCTAATGGTAGCTACTTCGCGAACTTCCAGAGGCGACCACATGCCGAACTGTTGCCCCAGCAAATAATAAGCGGCCACATAGCCAAGATGAACACCAAACACAGATATACCGGCAATGAAAGTTTCCAGCATCGGCTGCCTGTCAAAGAGTTTCCAGTCAAGAAAGTTTTCCAGAGCAATCATCCGAGGAAATTTCAGCCTGTAAACAGCTTCGATGCCTCCAACCAGCATAGCTGCCATCAGAGCAACCATCGCCGACCTAAATAGTGATGAAAGCAGCCGACTGAACAAGTACCCCTGCAAACTTTCACTTGTTGAATAAAACTGCAAAATAGAAGAGTAGCTGTTCCAGTAATCGAGTATCTCAACAAAAAAGGAAACTATGGTCGTGACTATCAAAAGCTTCCATCTAAGCCGCTTCTGAGATGCTGCCCAAACGAAGGCAAAGAACATCGCGGCGGCAACCACGGCAAAAAGCACGGACGAAATAGACTTTAAGAGTTCGTTATATGAACGCATATCATTGAACTTGAGTTCAAATGATTGAGGCACATGCAAACTGCGATCATAGCCGCTGATTATGTTGCCGTAGATTTGAACAGTGGTGCGAATATGCCCACCCTTATAATCCTTTCGCTGGTCCTCAAAGACGAAAGTATGATCAACGCGATTTAGCTGCTTTTCAGAGCCCGAGCTGATCAACTTGATTCCATCCAGCAAAACGGGCGCTTCGCCCTTCTTTAAGTCGGCATACAACTGATTCGAGCCTTTTTCCGCAGCAAATTTAAGAGCCATAATCATGGCTTCATCCTGCGATATGCTCGGAAGAGCTTTCTCCTTTTGAATATCGTGATTAAAGCCGAGCAAGCGCCCTTCAGTATCAAGCCAGATTTGCAGCTCCTCTTCGTTATGAGCCCGGCAAAATCGCGTATACCAGAAGAAGACAGGAATTTCGGCTTGCATGAGAGTATTGGCTTCTTTCATGCTGTATTCGTGTTCTAAAAAAGTAGCTGTATCAGACTTTTCCTGAAAAGTGCTGGATTCGATACAGTCATCAGCTCTGGCATAAGAAAGGCTCTCGCAAAGAGTCCGTGACTTTTGCAAAATTTCAGCCTTGCTGAGTTTTAGATTTAGAGCAGCAGCCGGAAAAACATCATCGTATTTCCAGAAAAAGAATGCGACCCCGACAATTCCAAGCACAAAGAAAAGCAATAAGCTTCCCTTGAGCGGCATCCACCCTGCCCTCTTGTTATCGTTCAAAACTCGAGCCTTTCAAATACATTAGCGAAGATCATACACCCTGGCCGGTCCCCGCATCAGTGGGAGAACTCCTGTGCCATGTAAAAACGATTTGAGCTACGCATGATGCCGACACCGACAGACTTCGCATCCGGGTCCATTATATTGCCGCGATGATTACGCAGGCCCGCAGGCTCGGCCATCATTTGTTGATGAATTGTCGAAACAATTGAGCTGTCTTGAGCGAATCCGCGAGAGGCGCGCCCGATATTTTCAAAAACCGGCGCACTTATGCCCGCATCTCGAGCTCTGTCTTCCGGTCCGCGTCCCTGCAAATCCAGATGCGGACTTCGGGAAACAGCCAGCTCGTATCCGGCTGCATTTTGACCCATGTAATTTGCATATTTCTTTGCAAGATTGCTCAGTGACGAATCGACGCTTAGAACACTCAAACCCTCGGAGCGGCGGCTCTGATTAATGAGTTTTATCGATAGAGCCTGCAGCTCATCATCACTCTCCCGGCCGACAAGCATCATTGCCGTGCGCGAGGAAGAGGGCTCGATTTTCAGTCCATCAAGCCGCACTGATGCGCGTCGCAGCCCCTGCTGTGGCGCCGACATCATGTAATAAGTATATTGCAAATTACCCTGCCGGTGCTCTTTGAGCCAGGCATCCAGACTGCCGCCATCCGGCATCGAGTGCCCATCGACATCGAGTATAACCATGCCCGGGCAGAGTCCCATGCTGCGCCCGAGTTCAAGCGTTGCTTTGCTGCTTATATAGAGACCGTCGCGACGGCTCCCGTCCATGATTACCCAGGCAGGCATTGTATTCACACCCAATTGCTTGGAGTAAGTCACTTCACTTGATTTACGATAAACAGCTATTTTGCCACCGGCAAAGGATGGAGAAATGAAAGCCGCCAACGCAAGCAAAGCAAAGAAAATCGACAGGACAGACTTATTCAACTAACTCTCTCCAGATTCAGGCATTCTATATTGTCCCAGATCAATCAATTTCCAGCCTTCTCAATTTCAAGAAACTTTCAGACATTCTAAATATG
>JAIEPM010000279.1 GCA_019748395.1 Candidatus Obscuribacterales bacterium | reverse complement strand
CAGATCAAATTCATCGCCGCCAAGACGAGCATTTGTGTCGTCTTGATTTTGAATTTTTTCAAGACGCCGGCCTATCTCTTGAAGCAAGCGGTCGCCGGCTTCATGTCCTAGTGAGTCGTTTAGCTCCTTAAAGCGCTGAAGATCTAGAAAAATTACGCCAAATCGTTCTTCCAATCTTGTCGCTCGCTCGATCATTTGCTCGAGTTCCTGGAAAAATTCTCGCCGATTGCTCAAGCCGGTTACCGCATCTTTAGTAACCAATCGATACAACTCTTCCTGAGATGATTTCAAGTTTGTGAGGTCGGAAAGTGTAAGCACATAGTTTGTGACCGTGCTGCTCGAGTCCACAACTGCATGCAGCGTTGCCCATAGCGGTAGCAATTCTTTGGAACGCTTACGAATTACAAATTCACCGGACCAGCGACCTTCCTTCCCGACTGCCGCTTTCATCTCCTCCCAGGAATTGGCTTCCTGGGCTTCCTCCTGCTTCGGATTGAATTTGGAATTGAGTATTTTTTCCGGCTCGTCGCCGGTCAGGTCCCAGTATGCTTGATTGGCGTACTGCACCATGTAGCTTGCATCAGTTATTACAATGGCTTCCTGGGTTTGCGCAAAGACCTGTCGGAAAATATTTTGTCGTTGCTCGCTCATATGAGCTTGACTGATATCGGTGAAAGCACAAACGGCTGCAATAACTTTGCCGCTTTCATCTTTAACAGGATTAGCCTTTACTTTTAAGCGGATGCCTTCCGGCTTAAACTGATTTCTAACCAGCATTTCAACTTCGCTGATTGACTCGCCGAGCAAGGCTCTATGCAGCGGTAAGTCATCGGCTCTGAACATGGCTTTGCCGTCGCTCTTATAGCTTCCCAGTGGCATCAGATCGCCTTGCAGCAAATACTGAGGTTTGACGGCGCTGATTGTTTGTTTGAGGTTTTTTAGTATTTGAGCGCTTGGTGTGCTGCTTCTTGTCGGCAGCTTGATAAGTCCTTCCAAAGCCGGTCCCAGAATCTGCTCGGCGGCTTTATTGGCACGCAGCAGCTTGAGTTCCGGGTCCACAAGAATAAGCCCTTCTGAGAGCGTTTCGAATATGGGAGAGAACTCGGAAAGATTCATGCTTCGACCGGCTGATTGTCAGTAGTTGCTTCTGTTGAGATCCGCTAGTCTAGCATTAGTTGTCAGTCTGCTTAGCACTTGAACCCTTAATGCTATTTTGTTTCAACAGTTTTATTTTTACTGAGCTGGAAAAGATACATTTCAAATGAAGATAGCAAAAAGTCGGCTAGATTTGCTGAGTCGCCTGCAAGTTCAACTTCTTGCTCCGCGTAGAAAGTCTTGTTCCTGGAGCCGCTTGTCTTACGCAGATCAATTGTTTTCATGATTTCGGAAAGCTTTTCCAGAAAGGAGTTTTCGTCGAGCGTTTTAAGGATGAAGTTTTCGGCGCCGCTTGCCAGCATTTTGAGGATGTCACTTTTTTCGACAGGTGTTGCAAGCAAGATGAATGGTATTTGCTTAAAGCTTTCATTTGCCTTTAGTTCTTTGCAGAGCTCATAGCCGTCCATGCCCGGCATGTTGATGTCCGAAAGAATTATGTCGAACGATTCTTTGGCAAGTTCATCCAGTGCTGCTTTTGCGCTGCGAGCCAGCTTAACTAAATAGCCGACCTTTTTGAGCTGATGCTGCATAAGCAAAGCCTGGGTGAGAGTGTCCTCAACCAGCAATACTTTCTTTCCGTTTTCTTGCGAATCCATTTAGCTTAGGCTCCTTCGTGAGTTATGCTTTTGAAAGACCGAAAATTTGATTTATCAATCTGGCTGTGGCGCTTGGCGATAGAAGAAACTCGGCGGCGTTGATTCGAGCAGCTTCACCGGGCATGCCGTATATATAAGCGCTTTTCTGGTCTTGAGCGATTGTCATTCCGCCTTTTTCCCGAATCAGCTTTAACTCTTCTGCGCCATCATGACCCATGCCGCTTAAGATGATACCAATGGCGCGAGGTCCATAAGCCTCCGCCGCCGATTTAAATAGATGGGAGACTGAAGGACAGTGATGCGCGTCCGGTTTTGCTTTGCTGATTATGATTTGCCCATCGGCTCTGATTCCCATTTGCAGACCGTTTTCGCAGAGATAAACCGTACCGGCCTGGGCTTTGCTGCTGGAACTCAAAAGCTCTACTTTCCAAGGGGTTTCATTTTGAAGCCATTCAACAAGACCTGCTGCAAAGCCCGGATAAATATGCTGCACAAGCAGCACCGGTAGAGCTATTTTGGGCGAGAGCTCTTTCAGCAAGGCCAGCACCGCCGGTGGACCGCCGGTGGAAGCTCCGATTGCCAAAACTTGATATTGCCCGTGGATATTCTCTGTTTTAGGTAAGAGCGGCAGGCTCGTGAAAGTCTTGACTCCGGAGCGACGCTTTACCACCTTTACTGCTGCCATATCCCTGGCGATCTGTCTGAGCTGTGCGGCTGCTTTTGGAAAGTCCGGGTGATTAATTGCCGGTGGTTTAGGTATTGCTGCCAGTGCCCCGGCTTGCACAATTTCCAGGGCCGTCAGTGTATCTCCCGGATGGCAACTGCTGCTGATGACAACAATCGGAACCGGCATGGATTCCATTATTTGTCTGGTTAGCTCCAGTCCATTTGCCCGCTTAAGCAAAATATCCATGGTCACAAGATCCGGCAAGAGTTCGCTTACTGCACTGAGTGCTGAGGGCGCATCATCGACGCAAGCAAGCACCTGAAAGGCCGGATCCTGAGAGAAGATGTAGCTGAGTAACTGCTGCATAAGCGGCGAGTCTTCTACAATCAAGACTTTTATTTGTGCTTTTGAACTGCGAGTCATGTCAGATTCTCGATGAGTTCCAGAATTTGACTGCGGTCGAAATTCATTTTGCTGAAATATGCGTTGCCGCCCTGTTTTCTGGAAATTATTTCGCCTTCTTCTTTTGAATGAGAACCGAAAAATATAATCGGCATGTCTTTATAGCGAAGATCATTGCGGATCCAGTATGCCAGACCGCTTTCCTGCGTCTCAGGTAGTTCGCAGCTTTTGATCAAAATCAGGGGCTCGTTTTCATCAAGACCCTCGAGCGCCGATTCGTTGCTGTCAAAAGTTTGTACCAGATAACCCTCTGATTTAAGCACTGATTTGAGCATGACCAGCGAGGTTGCCTGACGGTCCACAAGGAAAATCGATTGCTCTGAAAGCTTGCGGTTTCTGGCAGCTTCGGCATCGAGCTCTCGACGTAATTTATCGTCTGCTCCTGGTGCGTTTTGAGAACTTAAAAGTAAGTCGGAAATGTTTAAGACTGCTACAACCTGACCGGAACCGAGCATTGTGGCGCCTGCTATGTTTGCAACACGCACCAGCGGATAACTCAGCCCGCGCACAAGTACCTCGTGTTCGTGCAGTATTTCATCGACTAGAAATCCGGCGCGATGCCCGCCGCTTTCAAGTACGACTAGCTGCTGGTAGTTTCTGGCTGATTTTGCTTTCAAGACTTTCTGGTTTTTGATCTTCAAGATGTCGGCTAGATTTTGCACACTGGTTAATTGCCCGTTGATGCTTACGACATTGCGATTGCCGCTTTGTTTGATTTCCGTTCTCAAAACTCGTCCGGCGTAATGTACGTTCAGTGTCGGTATGATAAAACTTTGCCCTGCGCAGAGCACTTGAATGCCTCTGAATGTCGATAACTTTGTTGGTAGTTGCAGTGTAAAAGTGCTGCCTTTGTGCAATTCCGTTTTCAAAAGTATGCGTCCGCCAAGTTCATGAATTCGCTCTCTGACAATGGCCATGCCTATGCCTCGGCCGGAAATTTCATTTACTGTTTCGCTTGTAGAAATTGAGGAGCGGTACATTAAGTCGTAGGCTTCGCTGTCGCTCATATGCGCCGCTTCCTCGCTGCTTATGGCGCCTTCTTTCAGTGCTACGGCTTTCAATTTTTCGGCATTGATGCCTCTGCCGTCATCTGCAATTATGAGTTGAATGTGACCGCCTTCATCCAGTTTGGCACCGATTTTGAGGCTGGCTCTTGCCGGCTTGCCTGCGGCTGTGCGCTCGGCGCTGCTTTCTATGCCGTGGTCAAGACAGTTTCTCACAAGATGAATCAGTGGGTCTTTTATTTCCTCAAGAATTCTTTTGTCGATTTCTATTTCTGCTCCAAAAATTTCAAGGTCTAGTTCTTTTTTTAATTCACGTGCCAGGTCTCTCACCACTTTCGGTACGAGAGAGAGCAAGGAGCTGAAGTCCTGCATCATCAAAGATTTAACTGAATCGATGAAGCCGTCAACCATGTTGAAGCAAAGTCGCTGCTCCGTCTGCTGGCGCCTCAGGCTGCTGTTGAGTGACTGCTCGAGTTTCATGCAGCCGGATTGAAGGTCGCTCAGTGTCTGGAGCAGCTCATCTGATTCCTGATTGGAGTCCTTTGACTGGAGACTGCCGGCTAATTTGGAAATCATGGATTTCAGCTGCTTGACCTGAAAGCGCATTTCCTTGCCGTCATCTAAATGCTGCTCTGTAATTTGCTTAAGGACAAGCATTTCTTCCGACTCACGCAAGAGCTTATCCAGCTTCAGAAGAGCAATTCTTGTGCTTGCTCCTTTATCTTGAACGAGAGGAGCCTGCTGCGCTTGCGGCTTAGCCGCTTGAGCAATAGCTTGTTCCACCTGGGCGACAGGAATTTCGACTGTAGGTTGCTGCAAGTTCTTTCGAACGATTGCTTCTTTGCTTTCTTGCTTAGGGGTTTCAGCTGCTAATCTCTGCCTTTCATCGAGCTCTTTCAATCCCTGCAAAACCGCAGATATTGAAGCCGGCTGAAAATCAGCTTCGCCGGCTTCGACTTTGCTAATCACTTCATCGAGGAGATCGATGGCTTTGTGAAATACATCGGCTGCTTCGGCATTCAGCAATTCTTTTTTTCGCCGCAAACTCAATATGGCGCTTTCCAGAGACTGGCAGAGGGCTTCTGCCGACAATATTCCGGCGGCTCGGGCATTGCCTTTCAGGCTGTGAAGCTCATGCAAAATAGCTTCCGCCAGTTCATGCTTGGACTTTTCATCATTGCAGTTTTCTAAATTCAAAATATTGGTCATGATGCTCTGCAGTTGCTCTCGTGCTTCAATGACGAAAGCTTCCTGCAATTGCTTCAGAAACTCAGGCTCTATTTCAGTCAAGGACTCTTGCTCCCTCGGGGCTCATGTCGACGATCAAACGCGGGTCGGAAAGAATTTTTTCCAGATCGAGCAAAGCCAGCCGTTCAGTACTCATTCCCTTTAGCAAAGGGAAAAGTTCTTTGCTGACTAAATCTTTTGCAGATTTCAAATCTGCTTCCGGAATGCCGGCGATGCCGCTGATTTCATCTACGGCAATACCGGCTTTTGCTGCCGTGGTTTGAACAACGACAATTTGTTGCTCGCGACTTTCATCTTTCTTTTTCAGTTCCAACAAGTTGCGAAGATCTAAAAGCGGAATGATTTGACCGCGGAAGTTTATCAAGCCAAGAACGAAGTCAGGCGTGCAGGGTAAGGGCGTTAGAATCATAGCTTTGCTTGCTTCCCGTACAAATCGAGCTTCCAGCGCGAAACGTTCTCCTGAAATTACAAACTCGAGTATATCCAGCTGATTCTCTTTTTTCTGGCTTTTCGATTGATCTGCCAGAAGAGCTGCGCGGGCATCTAAGATTGCCTTTTTCTGTTCTTGAGTCAGCTCCTCGGTCTCTCTGATTTTTGCCATAGCTAATTTCTCTTTTTGAAGATTGTCGATGCTGCTCGCTCTAGATTTTGCGGTGGGTTGGCAATGAATCTTGCCGAGTCATTGGCGCTTGTGAAAAGGTAAGCTTCCGGGTGCAGGCACTGACCAAGCTGCTCGGCTATATCTTTTGCTTTTGCTTGTGTGAAATAGATGAGTACATTACGGCAGAAAATGAGGTCGAGATCATTTGGAATCCCGGATTTTGAATATTTATCTTCGGCAAGATTTAAGTAATCGAATTTGACCATTTTTTTGATTTTTTCATTCAAGCTGAATTGACCGTCTGCTTCTTCTGAAAAATATTGAGATATGAATTCTTCGGGCATGCTGCGAAATGACCAGGAGCTGTAACGGGCTTCTCTGGCTCGTTCTAAGCTGCGCATGTTAATGTCTGTCGCCAGTAGCTTTATTTCCCAATTGTTGATGTCCGGGATGCTGCGCAAAAGTGAAATTGCAATGGAGTAAGGTTCTTCGCCGCTGCTGCAGCCGGCGCTCCAGATCTTCAGCCTCTTAGCGGCTCGCTTTTTTCTGAGCAATGGCGGCAAGACACTTTCTTCCAGTGCCAGGAAGCTTGCCGGATCCCTGAAAAAGTAAGTTTCACCCACAGTCAGATATTGGGCCAATATCCGCAATTTGTTTCGATCGAATTTGTCGGACAGGAGTTCCTGACACAAATCTTCCGCTCTAGCGAAGCTTAATTCCGGACAGGCCTCTTTCAGTCCGCGGCCGAGATCGCTGAGTCGCTGTTCGCTGAAAAACAATCCCATGCGTTCTGAGAGAAATTCGTTGACGGCTTTTAAGTCGCTGTGTTGAGCTTTTGTCATTCTTTCAAGCTCCGGATGAGCGCCAGGGCCAGATCCATTTCTTCCTTTGCATTCAGAAAATGAGCAATGTCATGGACAAGGACCACGCCATCTTTCAAAGCCAGGGTGCCGCTAATATGCTTGATTTCGCTGATTTCCGATATTGGTGCAATGCTGTCTACATGCTTCACATCATCAACTTCGTCCACGAGCAAACCGAAAAGCGCCTGCTCACGTCTGAGAATTATGATTTCATCAGTGACGTCCATTTCTTTGTCTTCCATTGCGAGTTTGCGACGCAGGCTGATAACCGGCACAGGCACGCCGTCGAGGTTTAGATAACCAAGCACTGTATGAGGCGAGCCTGGAATCGCGTGCAGTGAAGCAGCTCTGACTACCCTGTCCACTTGCTCCAGCACGACTGCCAGGCAGGCATCTTCTATATTGAACACCAGAAAATCGCCACTCTTAGCCATCCAGACCGCCTGCAAGAGGACTGCTCACGTTTCCACTTACCACGTAGGGGGTGGTCCTAAGCGCCTTAAATTGCTGCTCTATGCTGTCAAGCTGCCCTGCGGCCGATAATACAGGGGCTCCCAATAATTAATCTCTTTCTCGACGTCCTGCGTGGAGAGCCCGCTGCTACGTGGCATTGAGAAAGAGGTCACTTAGCAAAAAACTTTCTCAGTCACTCAATGAACGAAGCGTCCAGTTCCAAAATTCTCTTAAGTGCACGAGCTTCGGTGAGCCGCCTCATCGTTTTACTTTGCTTGCTAGAATCCTTAGCACTATTGGCGATGGCATTCTTGAATGGGGGAGTCGAGTACAAATGGACGCTTATATCAGGCTCTTTCATTATTTCGGCAATCGCATATTACGTTTCATATGAGAATTTCTCAGAGGAGCAGCTTGCGACTTTGCTTTCGATTGCACTTGTTTTGAATACGTCGCTATTTGGACCCCTGACGGCGGCTTCAGCGGGAAGTCACTATGCACTTTTGCTCTCGCTTTCGATCCTGAGTTCTTACTCTAATCGACGATTGTTGGCACTCGCCTCACTTTTTGCCGTGCTTGAACAAAGCTTTTTGAGCGTGATCTGTCCGTCCTGGATTTTTCCGTCGGCCGCGCATTGTACTTTGAATTCCTTGATTGAACATCTCTCCTGGCTTGCCGGAGCTGGAGGCTTGCTTTTACTGTTTTGTGAAAACCGAGGCTTGCCGCTTTACTTCGAATCTTCCAAGGAACAGACCGGCTTGAGCCGCGCTCCTGCGGCCGCCGGACTTGAAGACTTGTTTAAGATGGCGGAGGAACTCGGTGAACGTTCACGCCGCTTGCATAAAACCATCAGCAATATCGACGGACCTTTGAAGCGGATGGTGCAGTCGATAAATGGTGCTAATCGCGGCATGCAGGAAATTAAGGACGAGTTGTCCAGGACTGCGGCTTCTGTAATTCAAATAACTCAGAGCTCCGAAATGCATGCCAAAAAAGCAAAAGCCGTTTTTCAGGCGGCGGAGGAAGCCGCATACGGCTCTCAGGTCGGCGCTCTTTCTTCAGAGCAAAATATTCGCAACATGGAACGAATTCACGAACAGATGGATTCGATCGCCGAGCGCATGGATAATCTATTGACTAAAAGCCAGCTCATGGTTCAAGTTGTCGGATTTGCCGATGAGCTGGCATTGCAGTCTAAGGTGCTTTCGGTGAATGCCGCTATTGAAGCAGCTAAAGCCGGAGACCGTGGTGAAGGCTTTTCTGCCGTGGCTAGAGAAGTAAAAAGTCTGGCAATTCAGTCTAAAGACGCCACCAGGCAAGTACGTCAAATTTTGCGCGAAATCCAAAAATCAATTGCCGATGTGCGCCGTTCGATTGCCCAGGGCAATGAAACTGTGGATCTTGCCAGCAATCAATGCCGCAGCACAGTGGAATCGATCAAGAGTATGGACGAGAGCGTTAACAGTTCTCGAGATGCAGCCGAAGCGATCATGAATTCAAGCAAAGATCAGGTCATGGGCATCATGCAGATTTCACATGCCATGAATGATATTCAGTCCGTATCCGAGCAAAACTTTGGAAGTCTCGGAAATCTTCAAATTGAAGCGCAGAAGCTTAATACAATTGCGCGCGAATTAATAGGTGAAATGAAAACCTATCAGGGATTAGTAGATCAACTCTTGTCTCATTGCTCGGGACTGGGAGCAAAAAACACAGAGGAGCAGAAATAATGTTCAGTATGAAATCAGCAAATGCCGGGGGAGACTGAGCGAATATGTCTACTGAGATCAGGCGCGGAAGCCTTGCAGACAAAATTATCAAATTCTTTGGCTTCATGATTGGCATCATGGCGATCCTGGCGGTCGGACTATTTTTGCTTCTGGATAATAACACCAATATTTTGTTGACCGGCTTAGTGATGATTGGTTGTTCTTTCATTTTCGGCAATGTGACTTTGACCTGGTTGAGAAGAGATCTGGTGGATCCGCTCAACGGTTTGAGTTCGGCAGTCAGCAAAATTGTGGAGGGTGATCTGGGAGTTTCCATTCCCGCTGCTGATTCAAATGATGAGCTGGGAGTTTTGATCAATAATTTCAACGTCTTGATTGATAACTTAAAGGACGACCGCCGAAAAATTTCGGAAGCTGTCGGAGTGCTGGCTGCTGCCGTCGAACAAATTTTGAATGCTACAAGCGCCTCGGCCTCCGGTGCTTCTCAAACGGCTGCAACTGTTACTGAAACTACAATTGCTGCCGAGGAGGTCAGGCAAACTACAATGATTGCAACCGAGAACAGCCGTTTTGTGGCTGATCTTGCCGAAGAGACAGCCAAAGTGTCGCTTGAAGGTCGGCGAGCCACGGAAGATACAGTCATGCAAATGACTCGGATGCGGCAGCAAATGGCCACCATTGCAGATGGTATGTCCGGATTGCTTGAGAAAAGCCAGGCGATTGTTGAAATTACAACTACTGTCGATGACCTTGCCCAGCAGTCAAATCTGCTTGCTGTTAATGCGGCAGTAGAGGCTGCGCGTGCCGGAGAACTGGGTAAGGGCTTCTCGGTTGTTGCCCAGGAGGTGAAGGCTCTTGCCGCATTGTCTAAGGAGGCTACCGCGGAAGTTAGACGAATTCTTGAAGATATTCAAAAAGCCACAGCCGGAGCTGCCGTTTCGATAGAACAGGGCAGCGGCATGGTGGAAGCTGCCGTAAAACAGTCTTCCGAGGCCGGAAACGCTATCGAAGCGCTGACCCGAAGTGTTTCTGAAGCAGCCAGTGCCGCATCGCAAATTGCCGCTGCCAATCAAGAACAGTTGGTCGGAATCGATCAAGTTGTGACTGCCATGCAGGGAATACAGGGCGCCATGAAACAACATGCGGGTTCCAGCCGCGATATTGATGCCGCCGCCCAGAAATTAAACTCGATTCGGGATACCCTGCTTGTACTTGTAAATCGCTATCGCGTCTAGTCTTTGCTTTCTCCGGCATAGTTGAGCCGTCGGGCTAGACAGATTTTCTTGACAAGGCGCATGTGCTGACTTAGTCTAGTTTTTGGGCTGCCTGCAGTTTCAGAGAAGGCAAGAAAGCGATGCATATCAAAACAGCCGTTTTTACTATTCTTTTTTTCAGCACTATCTTTACTACAAGTCCGGCTGCTTCAGGTCAGCAGATCAAGCGTAATCCCGACGGCACCGTTGAAGTTATGGATGAGGAGACGGTTTATAGTCATTCCACTGCTCCTTCAACTCGTCAATCCACGGCGCCTTCCAGGCGCTCTTCCCGGTCCGGCTCGGGGCGTATTCCTGCTTACACAAAGCATCTGCCTGGAGTTACGGTCAAGCGCAACGCCAATGGCACTGTTGAAGTCACTGATACGGCAATGACTAGAGGCAGCCGGAAAGTAGAAAGCAGTTTGTCCAAAAGCTCCCTTTCCAGCAAAGGGAGCGTTAAAAGAATTGGCAGCTATAAGCACAATTACTCGGATCTATCCGTCAAACGCAATGCCGACGGCACTGTCGAAGTCGTTGATACCAGTAGCAGTAGCAGGCGCCATTAGCCTGAGCGTCTCGGATTTTATGACTCGCCGGGCTCTATTGACCGGTGTTCTGGCTTCTTGTATTTGAATCGCGTTGTCCGGAGTCGATCATTTGCACTATCTTGTCCATCTGGGCTCTGGCTTTGGCAGGCGGGTTCAATGCCAGCGCATTCGACACTGCCTCTCGGGCTTCATCGTAGCGTTTTTGCTCGTAAAGAACGTTTGAAAGGCATTTCCAACCATTCCAGCTCTGACTGTTGAGTTTGACGCATTGTCGGTAAGACTTTTCGGCATCTGCCACCAGCCCGCCTTTGGCTTCGATTGCTTTACCTATTTCAAGCCAGGCTTTCGGTTGATATTCGTATAAAGCTATTGAAGCACGGAAGTGGGCGATGGCCTCGTCCCAGCGTCGGCTTTTCATGCTGTTCATGCCTTCTCGAAATTCGGGCACGGAAGTTTTCCAGGAGTCGATACTGCCCACGCCCGGAAACTTGCTCATATCGACGGGGGCTTCGAGATCTTCGGACTCGCTGTTTTGCGCCTGCCGTTTTTCGTTTCGGCCGTTCTTTTTCTTGCCGCTGCCGCGATTGTTAAAGTCCTGTGCTTGAGAAGAATCGCAAAAGCTTGGAGCGCTTATACCTGCGACGAGCAGTGCTGCCAAAATTGTGCTGATTCTCATGCCCTTTCTCCTCTCTTACCAGTGAAGTTCTTCCACAATTCAAGGAGATTCAGTCGCCTGACTCTTGTTTTCAACACTTATTTTGCGGGACTGTCCAGTTTAATCTGCGCTTCTTTAAATCGTTTGAAAAAGTCGTAGTTCAGTTCACTTTTCAATGCACCGCAGGCTGAAACAAAATCATCCGTTGCTACTCTGACATTGAACTTTAGTTTGCCGCCTTCAAATGCATCGAGAAGAATTTGAGGCGGGGGCTCGCTCAAGACTTTTGAATTGGCTTTGATGCTTTTTTCCAGCAAGTCCCGGACCTGGCTTATGTCATTGTCGGCGGCGACCGTCACCGGGATATTTAAGTAAATATCCTTAGTAGAATAGCTCCAGTTGCTGACGCGCTGATCCATGAAATCGGCGTTGGGAACTATTATATCGATGCGATCATCGTTGCGGATTGTTGTAGACCGGAGGGCAATGCGCGTCACTTCCCCGCTTGTAACACCAATCTGTACCCGATCTCCGATTCTGATTGGACGCTCCAGAAGAATCATCAATCCTCCGGCAACGTTTTTGGCTACAGTTTGCAAACCCAAGCTCAAGCCGATACCAAGAGCACCTGCCACCACTGTTAGTGCGGTCATTTCGATGCCTGCGGTGTTTAAGATAATCACCGCTCCGATAAAAATAATGCCGTACTGAGAAGTCATCGCAAAGGCATTCTGCATGTTGCGGTCGAGCTTGCTGTGAGCTAAGGCTTTTTCCAGAAAAGTACGTCTTATGGTTCTCGATACAAGAATTAAAATCGTGAAAAGTAGAAGTATATAAAGCAGCATTGCCAGCGTGACCGTAGTTTTGCCCACCGGCATGAGAGGCAAGTTTAGAACATATAAAACTACTTGCAGGACATGATTCATTGTGCTTCCGTTGATTTCATAAACTTTGTCAAGAATAGATGCAATTGATGCGCCGCAATCTTAGCATCTTGTGGACTGTGGGAGAATCATCATGGAGGCTCTTTAGCATGATTCAAATTTCCGAATTAAATACTTATCCGCTGAAGTCGGCTCGCGGAATCAGTCTGCAAGAAGCTTTTGTGGATCATTGCGGCATCAAGCATGATCGCTCATTTTTACTTGTTGATAAGAATGGTCTGGCCATAACGCAGCGGGATTATGCCCGGCTTGCACTGGTTAGTCCTCAAATTCTGGATGAAGAACGAGTGCTGTTTAGAGCACCGGAGATGCCCGAACTTATAGTTACGCGCACTTTTTCTGCTCCTAATTTCAGCGCTAAAGTTTGGAACGATCAAATAGACGTGAGCGAGCAATCCGAGGAAGCTTCTGTCTGGTTTTCCAGATTTCTCGATTTTGAGTCGCGTCTTGTTTGTATGGCAAAAAATGCCAGGCGCCCGGTCGACCCGGACTATGCCACTGGTGAGCAAGAACTTGCTTTTGCTGATGGATTTCCGTTTCTCTTAATTACGCAGAAATCACTGGATGATTTGAACTCCAGGCTCGAAGTACCGGTGCCTATGAATCGTTTTCGCCCGAATATTGTGCTTAGTGGAGCGGAGCCTTTTGCGGAAGATAAGTGGAAAAAAATTCGGATTTCAGGCATTGAATTTGATCTTGTGAAACCCTGTGCTCGTTGTGTAATGATCACAATCGACCAAGATTTTGCTTTGCTTGCTAAAGAGCCGATGAGAACGCTGTCGACATACAGAAAAGTCGGCAATAAAGTTCTGTTCGGGCAGAACCTTGTTCATCATTCGAGCGGCAAATTAAGTATCGGTCAGACCGTGGAAATTCTCGATTCAATTTAGATTCCGGCTTCCAAAGTCCCCAAAAAAAAGGACGCGAGTTCGAGCCCGCGTCCTTTTTTATACCTGCATAAGCTCAGGGTTTTACCGGCAATACGTTGATAGCCTTGATAATCAATTCAACTTTATCGCCTGCTTTGAGTCCCATTTCTTGCAGAGACTCGGTGGTCAAAACGGATGCCATTTCAGCCGGTCCATCGACTGTGAATTTAACGAGCGACATGATATCGTCGCTCTTTACCGAACTTACTTTTGCCGTGATTTTGTTTCTGGCGCCATAGTTCATAAGAGCTTTACTCCTCTTGTGTTCATCCAAACGGAACTGCCTTATTCTAGCTGCTTGACGCCAGGCGTCTTGAATTGCTTAGCATTAGTTTCGATTCCATGTTGAATATGTTTTCGCTCTTTTCTAAAGGGCGTCAAAGTCCTTTTGGCTCAGCCCGGATTGTTGAATGATGCTGCGCAAGGTGCTGGCTGAAATCTCCGTATAATGCGGTATCACTGCCGTCCATATTTCCGGGCCTCTTCTTTTGACAAATTTGGCATGGTTCCCGAGCTGGCGAACCTCGTCAAAACCGGCGGCTTCCAGCTTGAAACGAATTCTGCGAAAACTGAGACCGTCCTTATTTTCACTCACATTCAAATTCTCGCAAGTCCGAGTCATTGCTTGAAATTCGAGACAGAGCCTCGGCGGCAGAGGCAGCAAAAGCTCTTTCAATAGTTGCTCGGGGATATTGCAAATTCAAGCGCATTGCTTCCTGCAAATTTGCAAATGCTTCGTCTTTAGTGTTGCCCTGACTGGCCAGGTCGATTTCAACGCATTGTGCTATTTGCCAGCCATTCTCTTCAAATAAAACGGCATTGAATTTCTCTTTCATGCGCAGAAGTTTAACCTGTTTTCTTCGCTAAGTAGCGGCTCTGCTTGATAATTTCCCGTTAGTCAGAGGCTTTCATTTAAGAGATAAGGCTCCGCTAAGACCAGCCGCGCCTGCAGAAGCTATAATTCAGCAGCGCTTAAAAACTGCGCTTTCAGGAGATATTGTCATGAGTCGAGCTGCGCTGGCGCTTTTCTTGATAACGCTTTTGCCTTTCACTGTCGGGGCTGCTAAGGCTCAAAGTCAGAGCAGTTCGGCGCCGCAATCTTCCTTGCGCCCGGCCATCGACGAAAGCAGCGCTGCTGCTTCGCAAGCAAGTACATCGTCCTTTCAAAATAGAGCTTATACAAATCCGGTAGCTGCCTCCGGCATTTACTCGTCTTCGCAGGGGCATGAGTCGCACAAAGGCATCATTCGGCGCGCTCTGGGTGGGGCGGCTTCGGATGTCGGGCATGTGACTCTGGCTTTACTTTCCTCCAATCTCAATCCTGACCTTCCGCCGGATGAGGCGATGGAGCCGGTTTGGCCGTTTAAAGAACCAAATCGAAAAACCATGTTCACAGTCAACTGGGCTGACGGCTCCGATGCAAAAGTCAGCCGACTGCCCGACGGAAGTATTCAGATTATAGGTTCCGGAAAACGCTTTATCTTGCAGCCTGAAGGGGACGGCAAGTTCGCGATGATTGGTGACTATGGCTCCTTTGCCACGGTGCTGCCTCGTCCGGGTGGTGGTTATACAATAATGCGTGATGATGGGCGTAATTCGTTTGTAATTCCCCGGCCGGGCGGCGGCTTTGATGTGAAAAGCGCCACCGGCGATGTGACTGCTGTAATTCTGCCCGGTCCGAACGGCACAAAGCATATTCGTGGTGATGGCTTTTCAGACGGTTTCATGCAATAAAAGCATAAGCTTCCAGTGCTTGCTTGTTGTAATTCAGCTTCTCGACGAGGTTTAGGCAAGATGCCGGGATTGAAACGAGGCACAATCTTTTTGACTTTGATTGCGTTTTGCCTGACTGCGGCGCTCTCCTCCTGCAGTTCCAGAGTGCACAAAAATGATGCGGATGCTGCCGGAGAATTGCGCGTTTATAAAGATCTCAGTTATGCGCCGGGCTCGAAAGACCCTTTTCAAACGCTGGATCTTTATTTGCCCCGGCATCCAAAACAAGAGCCTGTGCCGCTCATAGTCTGGATTCATGGTGGTGCGTGGATGTCCGGCGACAAGAACCATCCTCCGCTTTTGCCTATTTTAGACAGAGGCTATGCTGTTGCAAGCCTTAATTACAGGCTCAGTTCCCAGGCTGTGCATCCTGCCCAAATCAACGATTGCAAGGCGGCTATTAGATTCCTTCGCAAAGAAGCGAAGCTCTACGACCTTGATCCGGCAAGAATAGGCGTCTGGGGGCACTCGGCCGGCGGGCATCTGGCGGCTTTGCTCGGCACCAGCGGCGGCGTAAAAGAACTTGAAGGAGAGCTGGGGAACAATGAATTTTCAAGCAGGGTTCAGGCAGTCGCAGACTGGGCCGGACCCACGGATTTGCTCACCGTAGGCTCGCAGGCTCCGAAAAACTGCAGAATTGATTTTAGCTCGCCGACTAATCCGGTGGCTGTTTTTCTGGGAGAAAACCGCAGCCCCACTGCTTATCTGGCTGCCAGCCCGATTCAATATGCAAGCCCGGATGACCCGCCCGTTCTGATTTTGCATGCCGAGGATGATGATATAGTCCCGGTCGGCCAGTCTAGAGAATTCTCGGAACTTTTGAAAAAACAGAAAGTCACTCATGAACTCCTGATCAGTCCGGAGGGCGGACATGCCCTTTCGCGCTCGGCTTTCGTCAATCGAACCATGGATTTTTTTGATAAATATCTCTGCGGCAACTGAGCACCGTATCCAGTGATGACTCTGTCGATAAAGTCTGTGCAAGGGATTAGCGAGCCGGACTTCTTGACACTGCACCGCTTTTGATACTAAAATAAAATTAACAAGCTTTAAATCCGGGGCTCTTATCCCGGAGCCGGAGCTGATTTTGAAATTTAACGGGTAAACGAAAATGAAAAATCTGGATCTGATCGCTATGATCTTGCTTTTGATCGGCGGCATTAATTGGGGATTGGTAGGCGCCTTTAATTACAATCTGGTTTCCAATTTGCTTGGAGACACAAGCACAATGACTCGCGTGGTTTACGGACTGGTGGGGCTTTGCGCTGTTTATAACGCTTACAAGTTCATGCAAAAGAAAGCAGCTTGAGCCGCTTTAAAGACAGCTTGAAGCACTAGAAACACAGTTAAATAGAGGACGCCAAAATTCTGCCAAGAATCTGCCCGGACTTTGCCATCCACCTGCGCTTATGCTCGAAGCAGGTTGGGAAGCGGAGTATCTGAGATGGGTTGGAATGAGGGTAATCGTGATCTTCAGTCGATGAGTCGTGAAGCTCATCATGTTGCGGAATTTCTGGACCGTGGTGATACGCAACGGGCGGAGCAGATGCTGCGCAACGACCTGTATCGCTTAGCCGATGATCCCCGCGCTCAACATAGCTTTTTGAATATGGTGCAGCAAATGGAACGTGAGAATTGCGGCGCCGATCTGCAAATTCAGCGCGGTCCAAACGGGCAGGAATTCTGGAACATCACCCCTCCCGTTTACGATTCTCGGCGCCCTTATCCACAAGATCTTCCCTGTCCGCAGCCGATGCCTTATCCTGAGGCGCGTCCGTACCCGTCTGAAACTATGCCGTACCCGGGAAGAAATCCTTACCCGTCCGAACCGTTGCCGTACCCTGCTCGTTATCCGTCCCGCCCGAGCGCCGGAGAGCAGATTCTAGAAGGTGTCGCCCTTGGAGTCGGCGTGGCTGTCGGCGCCGAACTTATCAACCGTGCTCTTGGCGGTAATCGCCACGAGCACCGCAATTATTACGACAGGCATCGCCGTTAAGAGTTCTTAGAGTGCCGGAATCACCGACGGACAGAGCTTCGCTTTTGCAAGCAGTTCCTGATGGTATTTTGTGAATTTCTCGCCACCCAGTTCCGCGGGCATGCGCACGCATTCTTTCTCGTGCGCATCAGCCAGGGCGCTTTGCCAGGTGTCGTAAGGAAAATCATGGCTTTTCTGCCTTCTGTACCAGACTTCCAGGCAATTGCTTTTCCAGACAATCAAGAGCGGAATTGGAGTGCCCTCGGCGTTTTTTTCCTGCAAAGTGCTGAGCCAGGACTTGTTGATTTTTATCGGTGTTCCACCGGGATAAACCTTAGCTTCTTTGTCCGAGAGTGCCACGATGATTTCTGCGGTGCAAGCTTGCACTGCTACCAGAACGTCCTCGCCCTGTTTGCACCAGGCAATGTTTTTGATAAATTCCAGAAAGCTTTCAAAGACCAGGCTGGGTGTGCTTGTTTCGCTCATCTTTTTCACCTTGCAACTCTAGGGAGCATAGCTTAGCTTTTTCCTTTCCGTTTTTCCTGAATTTGGCTTGGGGATGTCTTTCGTCCAATGTTTCTATGGTATTCTTCAGATGTTTCTAGTGGGATTAAATGCAAAGCGATCTTATTAATCTGGAAGAGCTGAAGAATCTCTACGGCGAAGATTCCGTGAAAGAGCTGCTTGAGTTGTCTCTCAGTGAAGCTCGCGGGCTCATAGATGGTCTGAAAGGTTCGATACCGCGTCAGGACGCTAATGCTGTTGCAGCCGATGCGCATCAACTCAAGGGCATGTCGGCTACCATGACCATTCAGGTTCTGGCAGACCTTGCTTACAAGCTTGAAAATGCTGCCAAATCCAATAACTGGGCAGAAACGGAATCCTTGGTCAAAGAAATTGAGAACAGATTTGGCGAGCTTGAGCTGTTTCTGAAATCAGTTTTGAACTAAAACAGGATTTTTTTCGCCGGATTTCTGAACTTGAAAACAAGCTTCGAGTTAAAGCTATCGCATAAAGCACTGATTCTAGTTGCGGTTCCTTTGTTTTTCGAGCTGGCTTTTGTCGGAACACTTTCGTACTTGCTGGGAGAAGCCGAGGCTGAGGCGTTTCGCGAGCGGCATGCCCGGGCGATTTCTGCTGAAAGCAGCAGTTTGCTCAAAAATTTCATGGATGCGGGCATACTTCTGCATCTCTACAAAACAACCAGAAGTGAGGCTTTTCTGAGACGCTTGCAAGAACTGCGTGCGCAAATTCCGCGGCAGTTTCGCTCCCTTCAGATTATGGTTGCGGACAGCCCGCGCGAAAAAATTATGGTTGAAAAATTCGCTGTTTCTTGCCGAAAAGCAGTGCGGCTTTTGACTGATGCGGAACGTTTGATTGGGGACGGCAGCGAAGCATTTCACTGGGCCGGATCAAGCACTGAACTGGCGGAGGTAACCGAGGAGCTGGTTAGCGGATTGCGCAGCTTTGTAAAAGAGCAAGAGTCCAATGAGCTTCTGGATACAAACGCCGAGGGTAAAACCAGGCTTTTGATTCGTAATCTGCTTGCTGCCGGGGTGCTTTTGAATATAGCAATTGCGCTGGCGCTGGCGTTTTATTTCAACCGAGGCACAACCAGCCGCTTGCTCGTACTTGTTGATAATACTAAGCGTCTTGCTCGTGGCAATGAACTTGCTCCAAAGCTTAGCGGAGCTGATGAGATTGCTTTGCTCGATAATGTTTTTCATGATATGGCCGAAGCTCTTGATGATGCTGCCAGGCGCAAGCAAGAGCTCGTGTCGATGGTTACTCATGATTTGCGCACTCCTTTAACCTCGATTCAATCAACGCTGACTTTGCTCGACGGTGGAGTTTTAGGTGATTTACCCGAGCGCGCCTCTCGCAAGGTCGCCATGGCTTTGGACAGCACGGCCAGGCTCATCAGCTTGATAAATGATTTGCTGGATATCGAAAAACTTGAAGCCGGTTTGATGAAAATTGACGAAAAGGAGCAGGACTTAAATCCGATTGTTGAAAATTCGCTGAACTCGGTGCAAGCGTTCGCGGATGCGGCTTCTGTCAAACTCGACTATCAGCCGGGAAATTTCAGGGTAAAAGCTGATAGCGACCGGCTGGTTCAAGTCCTGGTGAATCTACTTTCAAATGCCGTTAAATTCTCGGATGCTGCGTCGACTGTGAAAATCGAAGCTGAGGCGATTGAAAATATGCTGGAGCTGAGAGTGATTGATCAGGGGCGGGGCATTCCTGAAGAGCACCTGAGCCAGGTTTTCGAACGCTTTGCTCAGGTTGATCCCAATAACCCTGTGGAGAAAAAAGGAACTGGTCTTGGTTTGCCGATTTGCAAAAAAATAGTCGAAGCTCATGGCGGCACTATCGGAGTTAGAAGTAAACCCGGTCAGGGCAGCTGTTTTTGGTTTCGTGTAAAACTGGCCGGCCATGTCTGAGATCTTTAAGAGCAAAAGCCTGAGACTTCTGGTCGAAGTTTTACTTACATCGATTTTGCTCTCTTCTTGCACTTTATTTGATCGTCCCAACTATTTGCGTTTCTGGGAATTTAACAGGCTGGCAGCCGAAAAGGAGAGGCTTGCTCATCATTATGTGCAGGCGGAAAAAAATGCAAAAGAAGCAGTTTATTGTGCAGAACGTCTCGGCTTTGATGATTTTCGTCTAGCCGTCAGTTTGAATGATCTTTCCCGAATTTATCTGGAGCGAAAAAAATATTCATACGCGGAAGCGCTTCTTCAGCGTTCGCTCAAGGTCCTGGAAGCTGCTTCCGGCAAGAATATGGATGTCTTGCAAAAAAATATAATTGCTCAAGAAAAAGCCGAAGCCTTGATAGATCTGGCTGAGCTCCGTTATAAAAAATCCGACTTGAAAAATGCTCTTTGCTATTTCAACGAGGCTGAAAAAATTCTGGAACCAATTTGCTCTTACCGTTCGGCCGAGTCTTCCGGCAGTCCGCTTGCTGAAAATTATGTTCGAGCTTGCTGGGGTTTGGCTGAAACTTATGCCGCCCTCAAAAAAAATGATCAGGCTATGGCGGACTTTCAGCGCGCCCTGCAAATTGCCGAGGCTGAGGCTTTGCCGCTGGCTCCGGCGCTTGAGGAAAGATTTCTGGCTTATTTGACCGGACAAAACGATCGGGCGGCAATAAGTAAAATTGAGGCAGAAAAGGAGTGGCTTAAGCTCAGTCTTTCTGCGCATGCGCTTTATCAAGCCGGAGACTATGAGGCTGCTAAGCAAGAATACACACGTGCACTTGAGCTTACGAATAAATTTCCGGATTATGATTTGCGCCGGGCCGTGACATACAAAGCACTTGCTCAAATGTGCAGGAGATTAGCTGACCATGCCGGTTGGCATGCTTATGATTTGCAGGCATTAAATATATGTTTGCATATGAAACCTGTGATTTTTAGTTTGAAAGATAATTTGTTGACTTCGATCGTTGAGGGTTTGGAAGCGGATGGAAAATACTCTCAACTGGAGCCGTTTTTGCTTGAGCAGCTGCAAGCTCGTATCGAACGCTATGGTGAAAATTCAACGATTGTTGCCGAGACCCAAAGTCATCTTGCGGCAAGCGAGCTTGCTCTAAACAAAAGGCAGGCTGCTCGCTCTCTGGCTTATACTGCGCTTGCGACTTTAATCAAAGCCAAGACTTACAAGCGCTACACTTGCGATTCATTAAGCACGCTTGCTCAGATTTTTTGGCAGCTTCAAGAATATGATCGTGCTGAGGAAGCATTGCGGCAGGCAATTAAAATCAGTCGAGATATTTTGAAACTTGACGACGGGCGGGCGCCGACTCAAATTTTTTCACTGGCCGACATCCTGGCCATGCAGTCCAAAACGTCTGAATCCAACGAGCTGCTTGCCGGAGCTTTTAAATCTCTAGAGTCTTTGAAAGCCAAACGCTACATTGAAGTAGCCTATGCTCTGGAAACTCTGGCTGCGCAGAGAGCTTCAAATGCGGGCTGCCGCGAGCGTTTCATTCGATGGCAAAGCAAGCTGGCTGCAGCTTTTAAGTTGCTGAAAGATAAAAGTGACGAACAAGAAAAAAGTATGCAAGAAATTTCTGCTCGACTTTCTCGAAAAAATTGATGTCAGAAACTAGATGCAAGAGGGTAGAATTGATGTTACGAATACAAGACTACTGACCCTGCTCTGGTCGAAAGATGTCAGTAATGAAAATCAGCAAAATTTTGATGGTTGATGATGATATGCACATCCGCCGCATTGCCGAAATATCCCTGAAAAGGGTCGGTAAGTGGGATGTCAGGTTGGCTTCTTCCGGCAAGGAGGCTCTCCTGCTGGTTAAAGAGGACCTTCCGGATTTGATTTTGCTGGATGTTAGCATGCCTGAGCTCGATGGCCCGGCAATATTTGCCATACTCAAAGAAGACCAGTCCACTGCATCTGTTCCGGTTATTTTTCTTACAGGAAGAGTTCTGCACGATGAAGTCGAAGAATATCGTAAACTAGGAGTTGCGGGTGTGATCAATAAACCATTTGATCCGCTCAAGCTTCCCGGCGAGATCATGCGCTTGCTGGAAGCGGAGTGAGTGAAAGTATTTGCTTCTTTAAATGAGCCGATAAATGAATGTACTTGTAATCGATTCTGACCAGCGGTTTCGGCGACTAGTGCTTTCAATTCTTGAACCGCATGACTTAAGAGTTGTTCAGTCCACTTCATTACGTGAGGCGGACTTAGAGCTGCCTGTGGCTCATCCTGAATTGATCATTATGGACTGCGTGCAGGCAGACGGCAGTGGCTTGCAGTGGCTTAAAAAGAAAAGGGCTGAAGGGTTGAAAACCCCCGTCATTTTTTGTTGCTCCGGTTCGCACGGCACTGAGGAATTTTGTCAGTTGATTGCCGGTCTTGGAGTCAAGCATATATTGCATAAGCCGCTTACGGCAGCGACTCTTTCGCGCTCATTAGACGAGCATTTCCAGAGAATTGCTACGGCAGCTCAGCCTTCGCCGTCCACGCTTGATGATATTGAACGCGAAATCAAGGCTCTTTCAATTGAATATATTCGCGAACTGCCTGAGCGTTTTCATTTTTTGACAAGACAGGTGCAAGATTTGAAAAAGGGATTGGCTGAGCCGTCCACAGCAAAAAATGAAGCTCATAAAATCAAGGGCACAGCTTCGTCTTATGGTGTGCATGATGTGGGTGCTCAGGCTGTAATAATTGACGATTGCTTGAAACAGTTGTGCAACACTAAGACTGCAGCTTCTCCTGAACTCTGGCAGAGGCTCGAAAATGCGCTGGCAGAGGCTTCGCGCCTTGCCGAGCAGGCTCTTGCTGAAGTCGATGCTTCGGCTGCCTTACCTGCTGTTTATGATGAAAAAACAGCGATGGATGCAGTTGGACTCACTGCGACTCGCTTTCAGAAGATTGTAATTATCGACGATGATCAGGATTTCACGCGCAGAGTTTCTTTAATTCTGGGCTATGAAGACATGCTTGTTTACGCTTTCAATGATGCTCGTCGCGTGCTTGAGGTTCTGGAGTATTTGAAACCCGACCTGCTCATTCTCGATTTGAATATGCCTGAGCTTGATGGTTTCAATGTATGCAAACGAATTCGTATAGACAGTCGCTGGCGCAATCTGCCGATTGTTTTCCTTACGGCTCAGACCGGCTGGGAAACAAGAGTTGCTGCTTTTGACGCCGGTGCTGATGATTACATACCGAAACCAGTGGTCAACCAAGAATTGATTGCCCGTGTGCGCGTCAGAGCGGAGAGATCGAAGTTGCAGGAAGAAGTCAATAGTCAGGCTTCCGTGAATAAACTTCTCTGGCAGGCGCTTTTAACCTTGCTTTTGCAAGCAAGGGTTTTGAAGCCCTGAGCAATTTGCCTGATTTTGCCCTAAGGGACTTGGCAGCGAAACTTGCTAAACTCTAATTTCGGCAATAGGGCTGCGTTTGCAATGTTCTCTTGGAAACTCCGGGCGCATAAATCATTGACAGCAGCAATCTCGGCTGCCTTGGCGGCACTGCTGCTGGTGGCAGGCGCCGCTGCTCAGACCCCGGATGCGCAGGGCAACCCCTGGCCGGACAGCAATTCGGCTTTGCCGAATTCGCAAAGTCAATCAGGCTTCTCCGGCTCTCTTCAGCCGGCGAGCAGCTACGGCGGAGCCCCGGAAAATTTCACTGCTCCTGTTTCTTCTTATACATCTCCGAGCGGCGGATTTTCAGCGCCTTACGGATACCAGGGCAGTTTCGCTCGAAACGCCGGAGCCCCATTCAATTTTAATTCAAACCAGAACACCGGCATTGTAAGCTCGCGCATGCAAGCTCCGCTTCTGCCGGAAGGACTGGTTTTGCCTGTGCAGCTTGACACTACGATCGATCTTGACCGCTGTGATCAGGGCGATTATGTTCAAACGCATTTAAGTCAAAATATTTCTTCAGGCGGTGCTGCTTACTTGCCTGGTGGCAGCGTGATTTCAGGCGTGATCACTAAAGTTCCTGAAGAAGGTCATTTCGGCCGCTCAGGCAAATACAGCATCGATTTCACTCAAGTACGTTTGCCCAACGGAACGCTTGTGCCGATGAAAGCTCATCTTGTCGGCAGAATTGGAACATACCTTTTTCGAGATCCAACAAGCGCCGGAAGCAAAATGGCGTCGGCAGCCTGGAGAAACGGTCTGGGTTCAAGCCTGTCCTGGGGCAGCGGCTCGGCTTTCGCTTCCGTTGCAGACCATGGTTATGGACCCGGCAGCGGCGCTGTTGTCGGCGATTTCATGGGTGGTGCCAGCAGCTTGCTTTCCTCATTAGTTTACAGGCATCATCATAGCGATACTTATTTGCACCCGGGCACGAGAATGGAGCTGCAATTAGATGCCGCTCAGCAGTTGCCCGGCATGATTGACCGCCCGCGCTTGCCTGGAAGCGGTGCTCGCACCGGAATTTTTATACTGATGCCTGAGCTGCAATTCGAATTTCCGAA
Source organism: Candidatus Obscuribacterales bacterium (assembly GCA_019748395.1). Lineage (GTDB taxonomy): Bacteria > Cyanobacteriota > Vampirovibrionia > Obscuribacterales > Obscuribacteraceae > JAIEPM01. Next base: position 6,081 of record JAIEPM010000279.1, on the reverse strand, counting down.
TTTTGCTGAAGCAGACGGCAATTGTCCGGATTGAGCCCTGATGACTAAGAAAATACTTTTGATTCATGAAGATCCAAAAATTTGCGAGAGCCTCAGGCAGGCTTTTGTAAGTCATGGCTATAGCGTTTTGCAGTTGCGCAAAGCCGATGATCCAAAGGCTCTCATAGAAAGCGAGCATCCGGATGCAGTTATTGTGGCGCCTGAAATAATCGAGCCTGAGATTGGAGAACTTATTGAAAAGTTCAGGCAGCAAAAGGACAAACAGGCTGTCGCGCCGCTGTCTCTTCCTGTAACAGCTGTTTCGCCGGAATCTGCAAAAGTTACGGCGCCCAATACTGAAGCTGCAGAGAAACTCAAGCAGTTTCAAAATCTATTTCTTGTAGTCAAAGCTAAATACGCCCGAAGCCTGCCGCAAAAAGTGGAAGAGCTCGGGCGGGACATTAATGCGGCGCGGCAAGACCCTGAGGAAAAGTCCGCGCTTGAACAGGTCCGTCAGGTTTCACATAAGCTTGTCGGCACTGCCGGATCTTACGGCTATGAAAAATTTGCGACGCAAATGCGCTCAATAGAGCAGGCTGCAATCGAAATTGCAAGCACGCATAAGCCCGATGAAATCAGCGCTTTCTGGCAGAGCATCGAAGAGAACTTGCGTCTTTCAATGGCTGAGGCTGAGCTTATTTCTCAAGAAGCTGCCGAATTGGAAGCCGATAAAACAAGCGATGATGCGCGACCGCTGGGTCCGGTATTTGCCAGAGTCCTTGTTGTGGACGAAGATGAAGCATTTCTTGATGTAGTTGAACATCTTGGTCGGCAAGCTAATGTCGCCATAATAAAAGCGTCTGCTGAGGGGCCGGCGATGAATGCGGCCCTGATGCATCAACTAGATGCTGCAATTATAGATCTCAAGCCCGAGCAGCTCGAAAGGGCTTTCAAGCTGGCTATTGATCTGCGCAGTTTGCCCGGTTATGACACTTTGCCTCTGGCTTTCATTTCTGCTGCCGCTGAGATGAGACCGGCAGTTGAAGCTGCGCACGTCGGCGCCTCACTTCATCTGGACAAGCCGCTTGATGCGGCGGCGCTTGAAGCTGCGGTTCGGCATCTTGTGGCGATAAGGCAAGGTGGACGTCCGAAAATTATGGTGGTTGACGACGATCCTGATTTCACCACGAAAATAGCCTTTGATTTGCGCAATGATAATTTGCTCGTCAAAACCGTACATGACCCGACAAAGCTGCTGGAAGCTTTGCAGGAGTTTCCTCCTGATGTGATGCTTCTGGATGTGATGATGCCGGGCATGAACGGTTTTGAAGTTTGCCAGATGCTTCGCGGCATGCCGCGCTGGCGCGATCTGCCGATAATTTTCATTACAGCTGAAATCCATATTGAAGCGCGAGTAAAAGCTTTTACCTCAGGCGGAGATGATTATCTGCCCAAGCCTGTGGTAACAGAGGAATTGCTGGCTCGAGTCCGGGTGCGTCTTGAAAAATCGCGCTTGCTGAAAGAGCGCTCCGACAAAGATACTATTACCGGCTTGCTTTTGCGCCGTGCTTTTGTAGAGCAGTTCAATGCCATGTTGGCCGATGTTGAAAGAGCCAATTCCGTAATGTCCGTTTGTTTGATGGATGTCGATCACTTCAAAAAGGTAAACGATACCTATGGACACATCGCCGGAGACAACGTACTTTCCGGATTCGGCGGCTTGCTTCTTCGCCGTTTTCGTGTGGACGATCTTCGCGGTCGCTGGGGCGGCGAGGAATTTATTATAGCTTTTCGTCGTGAAAACAAAGAAACGATGCGTGCGGCAATTAACAGGGTGCAAGAAGAATTCAGCAAAATTGTATTTGAAAGTGATGACGGGCGGCAATTTAGTGTCACCTTCAGCGGTGGCATAGCCAGTTACCCCGATGACGGCAAAACATTGCACGAACTCCTAACCATAGCCGACAAGCGACTATACGAGGCAAAACATGCAGGACGACGCAGGGTATTCATCGATGACAATGGATAATACAGGGACTACGGAAAATATCTCAGCTGCCGCGCCGGAGGCCATGGCGGCTCCCGAGCCACTGGCCAAAAAGATCATCAAACAGCTGATTGGGCTGGGCCTGGCTGCCGGTCTGCTTTACTGGTGCTTCCACAAAACGGACTTTAAGCAAGTCTGGCAATTTGCGCAGGAAATGGATCTCAAATTTGCTTTCATGGTTCTGGGAACGGCTTTAGTCAGCCATATTATCAGGGCCTGGCGCTGGACGCTCTTATTACAGCCCCTTTCACCGGGCAAGCGCATCAGCTTGTGGAATTCATTTTGCGCCGTTATGTACGGCTATGCGGTTAACATAGTGGTACCTCGCGGCGGCGAACTGGCGAGGCTTGTCGCAATCAGCAAAAGCGAGTCTATACCATGGGCCGGCGTTTTGCCCACAATGTTCATCGACCGGCTCCTAGATATAGCCATGCTCGTTGCTTTAATCGGATTGACAATTACAAAGTTGCCGCCCGGTATTCTGGATGCTCGCATTACAGGACCCGCCGGCATTCTCATGTGCCTGGCGACGGCGCTTGGTCTTGTACTCCTGCCTTTTGTCGGTAAAATCGGCAAGGCTCTTTTAGACGCACCAGCAATTAAGAAGCTGATTCCAGCTGGCATTTATGACAAGCTCGGCGTATTGATTGTACAGTTCGATCTCGGCACTCGCAGTTTAACGCAGCCTGCAAATCTGGCTGTGATTGCAGTTTCTTCAGTCTTGATCTGGGTGCTTTACTGGGCAAATATGTATCTTATGGTTTTCGCCCTGCATCTTGAGAAGCTTGTCGACCCGGCTAAATCATTGATGGTTTTTACGATAAGCTCCGTCGGCGTTCTTGTGCCGACTCCGGGTTGTGTCGGCAGTTACCATGCTCTTACAAGTCAAGCTTTGCAAAAAATTGCCGGAGTGAGCGAGGCTGCTTCTCTTGCATACGCTTTAATTTCGCATTTGCTTTGCTTTATCGTTATTGTTTGCATTCCGGCGGCATTTTGCTTTATCGTACAGAGCGCGAAAAGCGAGAAAAAATAGTTTTCACTTCTTTTCTCATTCCGACTCTGCCGGAAGCGCTGCAGTCTTGCCTGATTTCAGCATGTGAAAAATCAGCCAGGCTCCGGCGCCCAGAAAAAGCAGCATGGAAAAGACTGCTGTTTGGCGCATAAAGTTCGCGATAATATAATCGTATTGAAGCATATCCAGCTTGTCCAGCAGGTAGTTCCAGTCGTGGATTGTCTCGTCTCCCTTAAAAGGAGTCACCAGAGGTAGTGCCAGCTTACGGGAATCGTCAACGTAAACGGCCAGGTCGAAAAGATTTGTCGAAAGCCAGAAAAAGCAAAACGCAATTCCGAAATAATCTCTCTGCCTGAAGAACATGATTGTGGAAAGAAGAGGGACAAGGCATTGAAATATCGAACCGCCGGCAACTCCCATGAATTCGCCGAAGGGCGCAAAAACCATGTGTCCCATCTCGTGAAAGCCGAGATTAATACCTTTGAAAAGGTTGCTGTAAAGAGGATCTTTCAGATGGCTGACTAATATTTGCACGCCTAAGAGCATCAGCAAAAGTCTCGGCCACCAGATGCGGCCGCGGCACCAGTCTTCGGCGTCGTCGAGCAGAGCATCAACAATGCTTGGAAGCCGAATCGAGTTTTTCTTTCGCTTTCGTTTTACTTTGCCCATGCCTGATTTCGCAGCGCTCCTGCTAAGATTATTCCCTTCTGCAGCCTGCCCTAAGCTTATTGCATTACGGTTGATTATCCGCCGAAAGTGAGTCTTAAATGAGTGACCAAGCAAAGCGTATCGCCTATCTGGGAATGGGGATCATGGGGGCTTCCATGGCTTCCAATATGGCAAAGTCCGGCTTTTCAGTCACTGTTTGGAATCGAACAGCCGATAAACCCGAGCTCAGGCGGGCTCTTGAGTCGGGCGCCAGGCAGGCTGCGACATTGCCAGAAGCCGTGGAAGCGGCAGAAGTCGTTTTCTTATGTTTAAGCGACGCGCCCGATTTGAAGCAGATTCTTCTTGGTGAGGCTGCTCTGCTTGATCAACTTAAGCCGGCTACGACAGTGCTTGACATGAGCACCACCGGTCCGATTTGCGCTCAGGAAATCTTTGCTGCCTGCGCTTTGCGAAATTTGCACTTCCTAGACGCACCCGTATCAGGCGGTGATATCGGCGCTCGAAATGGAACTTTGACTATTATGGTGGGCGGTGAAAGAAGCAGCTTTGACGCTGTTTTACCCATACTCCAGAGCATCGGCAAGAATATTCATTATTGCGGGCCTGCAGGCAGTGGGCAGTCCGTGAAACTATGCAATCAAATTTTGTGCGCGGTAAATATGCTTGCTGTTTGTGAGTCTTTAAGTTTGGCGAAAGATCTCGGTCTTGATGCTCAGATGATCATTGATGTTTGCAGTTCCGGTGCGGCTGCATCCTGGGCTCTTTCCAATCTTGCTTCGCGTATTGTGAAGCAAGATCTGGAGCCCGGATTCATGATCAAGGATATGCAGAAAGATCTTCGTCTGGTCATGGAATCTATCAAGAGTGGAAACCTCGATGCAACAGCTCTTGCTGTTGAAAAGTTTTCGCAAGCAGAAGAATTGCTTGGTGAAAACGGCTTGCGCAAAGGCACGCAAGCAATGGTTCGTGCTTATATACCGCAATAGTTCGCAGCTGGGTTGCAACTTTGTCTTTCAGAAAAACATTTCCATAAAATTCAATGTCAAGCAGTCTCCGGCATTGAACTTTTTGACCTTCATTTACGTTGACTTAAATGGAAGCAGATAGAAAGGTTTCTTGCTAACCATGAAGGAGGTCTTTATGGATGAGATATTCGCGTGTCGCGATGAAGCAAAGTTGGAAAATCTGCTTACCCGACTCCTAAGCCGATCTTTTGTAATACCGCCGGTGGTGAGCAGGCCGCCGGTATTGATTCAAGAAACGAATCTACTGAGAATGCAGTTGCCGTCAAGGCGCAGAGCAAATATTGAGGGACGGGTAAGACTTCGCAGAGCGCAATCCGCTGGGGATTCCCAGGACTGCGCCCGTATCGCTCTGGAGCTCTTGAAGCCTCCGTCCGAAAATATTGAAGCAGCCGAAACTCAGGAGTTTGACGAAGAAAATGAAGCTGCAATAGCTTCAGATCGCGGTAGCGGACCGGGCTCTTCAGTGCTCAAGAGCAAATCATCGCCCGACCCAGTTCCCTTTCCCTGTCGCTGCTGTTGTTGCCACCCTCATAAGAAACTATTTTTTGAATGGCTTTGGTCGGGAAGGCAAATCTTGAAAGCAAGGCAATGTGAAAGCAGCGGCAACCTTGCTCTCAGTACCGCTGAAACAAGCGATGTCCTGTGCGTTTTGAGTAGTGGCTACGTTATTCGAGGCTCCGGCAAAGCTCGAATGCTTGTACTTCCAAAGCGCTGAGGCTCCCAATTCCCTTGCCCCGTGAATCTGGGGAGAACTCGCGGGGCAACGGGAATTGCTCATATAACTCAGTCTTTGCCTTTGATTTCGGGTTTAACGATGGCGTCGAGTTTGGCCCGCATTTTTTCAAGTGCGCTCATCGAGTCATAAACCTTCAATGCTGCTCGTCCAAGAGGTTTTGCGTCTTTCTGCTTTATTTCACCTCTTTTAACTGTGGTCTGAGCCAGCAATTCGCGCATGGAATTTATGTTTCCCTCTGCAGCTTGCATTGAACTTTGCATGCCGCGCCAGAGATTCAACATATCCTCAGGAGAACCTTCCGGAATAATCAAGCCATCAACATGAGATCTCAATGCCTTGATTGAGTCTTCAGCAGATGATAGGAAATTGTCGACACGGTCTTTTCTGGCAGGCAACTCGCCAATCTGAATCGTGCCGTTTGGATTTCCGATTGCCGGAATCACTATTCCGTTGCCGATGTAGTTAGGCGCGCCCATTGTTGCTGTTTCTTTTCGTGTGCATTCTTTCGCGATTTCCAGTGCTGAGCCCTGCACCATTTTTGCACTGGCTTCAACCATCACAAGTCCTTCTTCCAGCCGAATCGCCGAGCCGCGAACGCCGCCTGTTTACCGCC
>JAIEPM010000623.1 GCA_019748395.1 Candidatus Obscuribacterales bacterium | reverse complement strand
TGAAAAAAGCGGAAGAACATTGCAGAACGGCGCTGCTGCTGCGCCCGGAAGAGCAGGATTCACTTTTCATCTTACTGCATGCCCAGTTAAAAGCCGGAGAGATTAATGACGCAGAAAGAACCTTTGACAAGCTGGATAAACTTAAAAAGTCAGAGTTAAAATTCAGCAAAAGCTCGCTCCATAAGCTTTTAGAAAGTCCGGATTTTCAGCTCCAAATTAAGAATCTCACGCAGGCTGCAGAGAATTGCAAAAACGGGTACAAATTTCTGGGGGAACCATAATTTCAGACATCGGGGAAAATTTCTATGCCATTTCGATTGTTACTGATCGAAGACAGTCCTACCCAACTACTGAGTATCAGGAAATCACTTGAACACGAAGGTCATGAAGTAATTAGCGCCAGAACCGGTGCTGAGGGACTGGTCATGGCATACAACGAAAGTCCGGACTTGATCATTTCAGACGTCGTCATGTCCGGAATAAATGGCTATCAAGTTTGTCGCCTGGTCAAAAGCGATCCTGATTTACAGGGAACACCCGTGGTGCTCTTAACCAGACTGGATGGTTCCATAGATCGATTCTGGGGTCTGAAGTCGGGTGCGGACCGTTATATTCCAAAAGAGCCCGGCTTTTCCAGCCTGATAAAAGCTGTCCGCGAAATACTTTCAGATACTTCAGTAAGACCAAGACTGCGCGCAGTCAGCGATCAAACAAGAGTCCCGGCAATTGACGAAATAAACAGTCGCTTGAACCAGTTGCTCGAAAGACTCCTATTTGAAGCCACAATTGCAGACGAAGTTCGAAAAATAGCCGACGACATCGGTGATATAGAAGTAATTGCCGAAAAACTTTTTGTGCTTCTTGGTTCCTTTACTGATTATCAGGGCTGTGCGCTCGTGGTTAATCACGGCAGTTTTTCTGTTGCAAACATCGACGCAGCAAAAAGCAGCAACGAACAGGGCATGCTTGCCTACGTAATGAAAATCGCGATGCAACTAGGTTTACCGGCATTGAAAGAAGATGCTGGAAAAGCGCTTCAATCATTCGACCACGCCATTACTCAACCGATAGATTCCTCAGGGATCAGACTCGGTTTGCTGGTGATCATTCCGCCGAACGGCCAACCTTATAAACCTGGAGACCAGAAAGTTATTCGACTCGTTTGCGAGCAACTTTCAACTGTAATTAGACTATATCTCTCCTATGTGCAGCGCCAGGGCATGCCTGTTCCAACTACACCATTCGGCAAATAAGCTCCTTAAAAGTCAAAGCGAGCCTAACTGGCTTCGCTCTCTTCTTCGGGAAGTTTCGATTGCTCATTGCTAAATTCCGGGCTGGATTCCGCAGTACCCCATTCCATCCAACTCGGCATAGTCAGTTGCACCTGTATTTGATTTGACTGAGCTTCAATCGGCTGAACAGTCACTTCCTTGAACTTCGGTGCTTCCGGCATCGACTCCTGTTCGGGACTGCTGGCCAGAGACTGCAGGTCCTCAATGCCAAGCCAGCCCGCAGCCAGGACTATTTCAAGAAGCTGTTGCTGGTGAGCTCGAACGTACTGAAAGCCCTGCTCAAATTGTGATACGGAAAGTAGCCCGTTACACAAGAGTTGAAAACCCGCACGTATCGAATCAAGTTCTACAGCAGTAAGGAAGCCGGATTCAGCCAGATAAAGCCAGAAACGCTCTTCGCTAAGTAAGCGCGCGGCGTTGACCACAGCCAGCATTTGCTCCGCATCAAAAATTCGACAAAGTATTAAAAGCTCGCTGAATGCCAGCTTAACTTTTCCACCTGATTCAGGCAGAACAGCATCAACAGGAATTTGCAAACCTGTTCCAGAGTCTGGATCGCGTAAACCAAGCATACGCAAGTCATAGTCAAGTCGAGTCAGTGGATCATACAAAATATTGAAAGCCACTCCCATATTTTTCAGCTGCCGCTTAAATTCAGGCGGAGCAAGGGACTGACTCTTATCAGCAGCGAACTGGCGACGCAACAAGCGTCGTACGGAACGCAAATAACAGACATGAATCAATAGAAACGTATCATTACCCTCAGCTGCAATCCACGGATAGTAAGAACTCGCGTCCGCGTCGGGAGCCGCACGCATGGACAAGAGCTCTGCCACCGAATCGGCAGAGCCGGCAACACTTGCTTGCGTCAATTCGCTCTCAGTCGGAATTTGCGCAGCCGGACCGGAATCCGGAGCGGCAATAAGCGAAGGCTCGACACTTTCGTCCGGTCCAAAGTCGATACTGGCATAAGCTTGCTGAACAGACTCTTCAAAAGCCTGAGTTGAAGGGTGTTCTTCGCCTTGAACCGACGGAAGCGCATTCTCACTTTCAGCAAGCTCCGAAGGAGACAGCATGATACCATCGGCAGTGATGTCTCTTGAATAATCCGGAGCTGACAACTTTGAATTATTGACGGCGACCTGGCTTTCAGACAAGTCCGACAGCGTCTCCTGGAGAGTGCCGAAATCGAGGTAGCCTGAAGGCCCGGCTGGAATCTCCGGAGCAGCTTCAAAAGCGTCAGCTTGCTCAGCTTCATTTTGAAGCGCGGGTGCGGCTTGGTTAAAGTCCTCGCTTAAAACTTCAACGAGAGCAGCAGGCGGAAAAACTTGCTCTGGTTCAGCACTCTGCTGCGAGTCCGGTTCCGGCACTTGCTGCAAGTCCGGCTCCAGCACTTGCTGGACCACCGGCTCCAACACCTGCTGGGAATCAGGCGCCAAGAATTGCTGCGAATCCGGCTCCAATATTTGCTTTGAGTCCGGCTCCCATACTTGCTGCGAATCCGGCTCCAATACTTGCTTTGAGTCCGGCTCCCATACTTGCTGCGAAGCCGGCTCCAACGCTTGCGGCGAAGCCGGCTCCAACGCTTGCGGCGAAGCCGGCTCCAGCGCTTGCTGCGGCCGCGGTTCGAGCCTTTCCAGAGACTTAATAGCAGAATCACTCAGCTGTGCAAAAACATTAGCAGGGTCAGACTCCTCAAGGAAACTCAAGTCATCCGGAGCAAGTGTCCCTGAATCGCCAGTATTTTTGAAATTGGAAGCTGCTGCAGGCTCAGCGAGCTCGCTTAGTGACCCAGCCCCTCGCTCCAGCCCCGCAGGCTCAGGGGTCGTCAATGCCTGGGCTCCAGAAGCCGACTCAAGCAGCTCAGGGTCCGGCGACCCTAAAGCCGGTTCAGAAGAGAAGCTTTCGTCTTCAAGCTCATCTTCTGAGTCTTCAGAATTAAGAAATTCAGACAAGTCAGGCACAAGATGAGCTTTTGAGACAGGGCTGGCTCGGCGCGCCAGATCCACCATAAAAACAGGGTCGGAATCATCTGCATGCAAAAAACCTCCGGCAGCGGAGCTCGAACTGTTTTCTTCGCCTGCTCTCTTATTTGCAATTGACTCCGGCGCGGAACTGATGCTTGAAGACCTTTTCGAACTGCTTTCCGATTTCAGCAAAAATGAAAAATCAAGCGTCTCTTCGTCCAGAAAATCCAAACCGCTGGGAGGCAGCTCGCCAGCACTATTCTGCAAAGCAGCGATGAACGGCTCAGTCTCTTGCGGCAATTCTTGAGCCTGGACAGGCGGTTTTGCCTCGACAGACTCAGAGACTGGCAGCCCAGCGGACTCAAGCATTGAAGCAGGCTTGCTTGCCGGAATGGACGGCAGACCAGGATTTGCCGGTGGCGCAGCCTGGCCGGAGGCAGGCATCAAGGTTCTGCTCGCTTCCTCGCCGGCAGAGCCGGAGCCGTCATTTTGAGATTCAGGCTTGAAGCGATCCAGCGGAGATATCTGCGGACGAAGGGACTTTCTTTCACCCTTTTTCTGCTTAAGAACAGGCTTTCCTCTTTGCTTTTTCTTTTTACCATCACCTTTTGGATCAAATATTGAACTTTCATCTAAATCAAGATCATCGAGCGGCAAGTCCCAACCGGCGCCCAGGATAGCCACAGGGTCCAGCTCAGCTTCCGGCGCAAGAGCTTCAAAGCCGGTTGACGTCGCAGCAATGCTGCCATCCACCGCCCCCCCGCTCAGCTCATCAATACCAAGGAACGCCGCCTCATCCGAATGCAGCGAGAGCTCAGCCAAGCCGCCATTATTATCAGACAATGACGAGATTGGAGATTTAACCTTTGCGAGCGACTTCAGGTCCATCCCTTGAGCATTATCGGACGCACAGACAGTCATCATAATCGGAGGAACTCTGACCGTTTCGGCTTTCCTGGCCAAGAGAGCCACAAGCTCGCGGTGAGCGAGCTTAGAGCCGTCGACATCACCGCGCTCCATGCTCTGCCGGAAAGCAGCTGCCAGGATCTTGGATTCCAGCTCAGGTAGATCTTCGTTCCTCGAAATAGTCAAGAGCATTGTTAAGTTCCGAGCGGCACCTTTATAAGCTGGGCTTCGAGTTTCCTTTGCAGAGGCGCAAAGACTCAAGAAAATTATTCCTTTTCAAGCAAGATTTAACACCTGTTTAGGCAAGAACTTATGCAGAAAATGCCTGCTTTTCGGGATTTTATCGGCACCGGACAAATCTTGTCTTGCTCCGGCAGATTTCTGTTTGGCAGCATTTTGCTATGATCTGCAAAAGCAAAAGAGAGGTGCTCGAGTGGATTTCAGCTGGGTCAGGCAGCTTGCCGAACAATCTAATCAACATGAACTTGACAGGCAAGAAAAAGAGAGACAAAGACTGGAAGATGAGCAGCTGCTTGCTCTGGCAACGGTACCCTTTGTTGAAAAATTTTATATGCTGTTCCAGGCTTATTGCGATGAGTTTAACAAGCACGCCATCTTCCCCGGACTGAGAGTTTCTATCGGCCGACTGAGCAAAAGAAGCAAGGGACCTTACGAAGTCGGTGCTCTTTCCTTCGAGGAAATAAGCTATTTTACTTTTACTCGCAAAGGCTGGATGTACGGAATTCGCGGTATTAACGGCAGTATTGAATTCGTAAAATTTCCAGTTTCGGAAGGCGCAGCTTCATTGAACATGAAACTCGATGAAATGGGTGCCGACGTGGTTTATAAACTGAACGGCAAAATCGAAGGCGAAGCGACCGATATTAAATCAAAACAAGTTGTCTGGATGCTGAATGACACACCCATGCCCGGACCGCATCTGACGGATCTCTGTCAGAGGTTTTTTGTAGATTTCGTTTCGAGAACAAACGAGTGAGTGAAGAAAAAGAGCATTGGCTCGAACTTGAAAATGAAGAGGCTGCACTTGCTGCTCTCAAGTCGCACAATTTGGGACTTGAAATCGAGAATCAGCTTCATGAATATTGCCTGCTTTTGAAAGAATTCAACAGTCATACGAATCTAGTGAGCAATGCCGAGCTGTCAGTTCTTTTGAAAGAACATGTTCTAGATTCGCTGCAGCTTTTGCCGCTCTTATTGGAACTGCAAAAATCGGAAAAACGCAGTCCACGGCTCATTGATATCGGCAGCGGCGCAGGCTTTCCCGGAATGGTACTGGCCATAGCAGCCCCCTTTCTGAAAGTCACACTTGTAGATTCAATCGGCAAGAAATGCCGTTTCCTGGCAGACGCTGCCCACAAACTCAAAATCAATGACAGATTGGAAGTAATTTGCGAGCGAGCAGAGCTTCTTGGACATGCATCAGGGCTTCGGGAAACATTTGACTTCGCATGCGCCAGAGCAGTCGGCGCACTACCTCTGGTGGCAGAGCTTTGCTTGCCGTTCCTTAGACCGGGCGGTTTTTTGTTGGCTCAAAGGTCAAAAAGACAGGCCGAAGAGGAATTGCAGAAAGCCGATGCACTGGCAGCCAAACTCGGCGCAAGGCTCAAGGATTCGCGTTTCTTCCCGCCGGATCTAAAAGAAAGACAGCTGGCAGTTCTGATATTTGAAAAGAAATCTCGAACCGGCAGCCGCTTTCCGCGCTCTGCCAAAGAACTCAAGCAATCAGCGCTCTAAACAAAACAGGCAAAAGCGAAGCGAGCTAGGCTTGTGCCACAAGCCAGCCTTCCGCAAGTGACTGACGGCGCGCTTGCTCCGGATCAGTATCGATTGTCAGCTCCATGAAACGGCGGCGGCTGCGAATCACATATCGAGCACGACTTATCAAAGCCGTGGCGTCCAGATAATCATGAGCAAAAATCACATTGTCCATGCTGCGATACCAGTTATCTGCAGGAGGCAATACAATGTCTGCCACCATCTCTCCAAGCTCGATTTGCTCCTTTTCCCGGGCAGCACGGGCCGGATAATCGACTGTATAGCGCTGCGTATCGAACTCAAGGCACTCGGGCTTGCCCAGATAAGGAATTCGCTGCTGTTCAATCACAAAGCCCAGTTCCTCAAAACCCCGCTTTTCTTCAGCCCAGATTTCAGCAAGGATTTCAGCAACAGTATCCATGTGAGATTCGAAGCTCCAGAAATTACTGCTCTGCAAATAAGGAGTTGCAGCCCGAAACTCCCAGGTATCTTCCGAATAAACAACTTCCAGCTGATGTGTATGAGCCCAGGCTGTAGTCAGTACACCCATCCAGTAAATGCCGTCTTCATAGACTTGAGCATAAGTCTGCTTAAACCATTCCTGCCAGTCGTCAAAAGAATCATACTGAGCGGAGCGCTTCAAAAGTCCATCTCGCCACTCGGACTCATCCGGCAAAGGGTCTTCGGCATGGAAAAATTCAGCCCAGTAAGCAGCCACCGCCGCCGGTTCAACCAGGTAAAAATCGCCCATGCCTTTTTGTTCTTGCCAGAGCTCCTGACAAATCTTGACGGCTTCCAGGCTGCGGCTATAGGGATTAGATCCCTTGAAATCTTCGTGATGCCTCACCCAGTCAATGCCGGCTCGGATCAAGTAAGCGGGGTACATCTTTTACCTCTCATTGAACTACTTGATTGTACTAGCTGCACCGGCAGATAGGAGCCTGCCGCTTTCACGTATAAGCGCGGCCATTCGCTTAATCTTTGTTCCAAAATAGGAATCAGCTTCATAAGCTTCTAATGACATGCTCAAGCGTGAAGTCCAATTACCAGCTCCGGCAGTGCCGGGAACGTTGAACTGTTCTGAACTTCCAAGCAAATCAGGAATCATGAAAAGAGCCAGCCAGCAGGGCATTTCAAGAAGAACTCCGGCAAAAGTCTCATGCAATTCATCAGTAAATTGCTCAGGCGGATTTGTGTCGTCAAGCCCCAGAAAACGCATCAAGCGCTGCACGTCAAGCCAGGCTTCATGCCCATCCTCTCCGTGCCAGCGTTTGCAAAGGTCTTCATAATATAAACGCAGGGGCATATGGTCATGCGTGCCGTAAGTCGCTAAATTTAGAGGATGATGCTCTTCCTTTTTCTTGAACGAGCGGTCTTTCTCATCTCTTTCAAATATTGGAATTGCAAAGCCCGGTATGCCGATTTTCTTGAGAAGTGGTCTTACATATTCCGGAACACAACCGAGATCCTCTGCCACAACTCCATTTTTGCCCGCCGCTTCCAGAATAACCTTGAGAATTGCCTCTCCTTCGGCCGCATTCATTTTGCCAAGCTTTTCAGGATAATCGTCGCGCGGGATAAAATGCGGCAGTTTGCCCTTGCATAGCTTTTCAGCTTCTTTCTCGGTCAATTCCACAAACTCATGGTTGCGCTCGGGAATCCAGGGGAAAGCATAAATTCGGAAAAATCCGAGCACATGATCTATGCGGAAATAATGAAAAACATCGGTGAGGCGCCCTACTCTTTGGCGCCACCAGCGATAGTTTTCTTTTTGATGAGCTTTCCAATCGTAAAGCGGAATGCCCCAGTTCTGGCCCCATTTGGCAGTAAAAGGATCACCCTGAAAAAGCGGTTCTGGAGGAGCTCCGCCCGACCAGTCCAGGTCAAATAGATTTCGCTCCGCCCAGACATCACTGGAATAACGACTGACACCAAATGGGATATCACCCATCAACGCAACGCCCTTGGAATCGGCGTATCGGCGAAGCTCAAGCCATTGCGAAAACGCCAGCCACTGCACATAGGCATAGAAACGGCGATCGTCTGAAAGCTTTTCTTTTAGCTCTGAGTTCTGCAAAAATTTTTCAGCCGAAAGCGGATCTTGATGCTCTTCCGGCCATTGTGTCCAGCAAGCATTGCCGCCATGCAAATCGATAAAAGTGCGAAATAGAGTGTAGCCGGAAAGCCATACAGCATGCTCTTTCTCAAAAGCAATAAAGTCCTGCACTTCTTTTCTTGCTGAATTCTTATCGCTCAATAATTTCGAAAATGCAGACCAAGCTGATTTTAGCAAATCAAGTTTCAACTTTTTGACCAGTCGGTAATCAACGAAGTCGCTTTTATGTTCCCGCAAACCCGATTGATCAACAATCCATTCATAGTCTGTCTTTTCCAGACCGGGCACATAGCCGACCTCAACGGTCAGCAAAACCGGATCAAGAGCGACCGAACTAATTGCTCCGTAAGGGCTGTGATCGCCGCCGGTTTCATTAATGGGCAGAAGCTGCAAAACGCTGAGATTGTTGCGGGCGCAAAAGTCGATAGCTCCTTTGAGCGCCAGGGTATCGCCGATACCAAGATCGCCCTCTCGCCTGAGCGCAAAAGCAGGAATTAAAACACCAGCCAGCTTCTTTTCCGGATCAATCATGACTTAAATCCCCAAGCGCTCAAATACCTGATTCAAATTTCGCAAGTAATGCTCCGGATCAAAACATGATTCAATTTCATCCCTGCTCAAAACTGAAAGGACTTCCTTGTCGCTCAAAAGATTAGCCTTAAAATCACCGTTTTCGTTATTCCAGGCTTTCATGGCATTTCCTTGCACAACGCGATAAGCCTCTTCACGGCTCATCCCTTTTTCAACAATTTTAAGCATGACGCCCTGCGAAAAAATCACACCGCCCCAGCGGTCCATATTGCGCCGCATGTTTTGAGGATATACGACTAAGCCCGCCACCACCTTACTGAAGCGCTTCAGCATGTAATCAATCAAGATGCAGGAATCGGGCATGATAATGCGTTCAACCGAGCTATGTGAAATATCGCGCTCATGCCAGAGCGGAATATTTTCCATGGCTGCCAGTGCATTGCCTCTAAGCACACGAGCAAGTCCGCTGATATTTTCACTGGCCACCGGATTACGCTTATGCGGCATGGCGGAAGAACCCTTCTGCCCCTGAGTGAAAGGTTCTTCGGCTTCAAGCACGTCCGTTCTTTGCAAGTGCCTGATTTCTACAGCGAATTTTTCCAGGCTGGCGCCGATCATAGATAGTGTCCAAATAAACTGAGCATGCCTGTCACGCTGAATAATCTGCGTTGAAATCGGATCCGGCTTCAAGCCCAAAAACCCGCAAGTTAGCTTTTCGAGCTCAGGGTCTATATTGGAATAAGTTCCGACTGCCCCGCTGAACTGTCCTACTGAAATCATCTCAACTGCAGCTTTCAGTCGCTCTTGCTGCCTTTTCACTTCTTCAAGCCAGACAGCCATTTTAAAGCCGAAGGTGCTTGGTTCGGCGTGAATGCCGTGAGAGCGACCAACAGTGATTGTGTGTTTGTGCTTGCGGGCCTGCAAAAGTATTGCATCATGCAATTCTTCCAGATCTTTAGCAATAAGCTCGGCAGCCCGGCGCATTTGCAAAGCCAGAGCCGTGTCGATCACGTCCGAGCTGGTGAGACCCAGATGAATATATCTTGAATTTTCACCGACTTTCTCGGCAACACTGGTTAGAAAAGCAATCACATCATGCTTAACTTCCAGTTCGATTTCATCGATGCGTTTTATGTCGAATCCGGCTTTCTGTTTAATATCTTCCAGGGCTTCTTTTGGAATTCGACCCATCCGGCAATGGGCCTCGCAAACCGCAATTTCCACATCGAGAAAGGTCTGGAACTTGGCTTCATCAGTCCACAACGAAGCCATTTCCGGACGGCTGTATCTGTCGATCACCTTAACATCTCCTAAACTCAATTGCAGTCGGCAAATTTGCTGAGACAACAGCCGCTATTTTACCTGAAGCTCCGATTGACATCGCCTTTCGAAACGCCCCGAGTATCAATTCTTCGCGAAGCGAGCAATCTCTACATTCAGCGCCTAACTGTCAGGTATCAAGAGGATAGAATGTATCTGCGACTAAGACAGGAATTCAAGAGTGAAGATTCTTTTCCCCACAGACCTAACCGTTCCACTGGAAGCAGCCATTGATCAAATTGCTGCCATTTTGCCGCTTGCCGAGCAAAATGTTCATCTACTTTATGTCAACGAAGCCTGGCCTGCTTACGAAAATGTTCTTGGTCTATCCGGAGAGTTTGCCGACGACTGGCGCAACAAATTGGAAAAAGAAGCCACGGCAAAACTTTTGGAAGCCGAAAAACTTTTGCAAGCCCGCGGCGCAGTCGTCAGCAAAGAAATCGTCTCAGGTCCGCCGGCCATGATGATTGAAACAGTCGCTCGCGATGAGCATTGTCAGCTGACCGTGATGATGCCTGGCAAACATCCTCTTGTCGATCAAATGTTACTGGGAAGCGTCTCAGGCAAAGTTGTAAAACACGGGCCGGGTACGATCTTGATAGATCGCCCCAAAAACAATTATCCTAAAGAACTCAAAAATGTTTTAATCGGCATCGACGGCTCCGCCAACGCTAAAGAAGCAATAATGACAGCCGTGGATACATTCCAGCTTGAGCGTCGCAATCCGCAAATTCTGCTTTTTCACGCTGTTGATTTGGCCGACCCGATTAAATTTGTAAGCCCTGTGGAATTCATTTCCAGAGTCGAGCAAAACCTTTTGCTTGAGGGTGAAACTTATCTTGCTGATGCAAAAAAGCTGCTTGCAGATCTGGGACTTAAGAAAGTCGAATTTGCCATTAAGCAAGGTAAACCGGCTCATGAGCTCGTAGAAACAGCAAAAGCCATGCCTGCCGATTTGATTATTGTAGGCGCAGAAGGACGGACAGCCGTGCAGCACTTCCTTTTGGGCAGCGTCTCCCATCGCATTGCCATGCAAGCACCATGCGCAGTGGCGATTGTCAAACGCGAACACAGACCATCTTAGGCTGAAGCTCGCATGATAATCAGACTGTTGACTCTGCTTTTACTTTCAGTATTTTTTTGCCCGGCTCTGTTTGCGCAAATAGACGATGCCGCAGATCTGCGCACGCAGCAGGAGCAGGAGCGCAACGAACTGGGGGATATGAAAAAACAAATCGACGATATCAAGTCGAATATGGAAAACGCTCTCAAAGACATGTCCCGCGTTCAATCAATGGTTAGGGGCGAAGGAGTGAAAGAATTCCATTTGCAGGTAAAAGAGAGCAACTGGGAGGCTTTTCCGGGCTGCGTTCTGAATCAGTTGACTTACAATAATCAAAGCCCGGGTCCTTGCATTCGCGTAAACGAAGGTGATCAGGTCAAGCTTTTTCTGCACAACGGCTTAAAAACACCAACCAGCCTCTATATACAGGGCATGCGTTTGCCTCACAAAGTAGACGGCTTGCCGAGAAAGGGAGCCGGACTGATTGCTCCGGGAGAAGTTTTCGTATATCAATTTATCGCAAGCCAGCCCGGTACATTCTATTATCGCCCCCACGTGCCTCACCTGGACCAGATGCAAAAAGGCCTGGTCGGAGCAATTGTCGTAGAACCGAAAAGCATTCCTAAGACTTACGAGCGCGACCAGCTCATTATTTTGAGTCAAGCAAACGCCGCCGAACAAGCCCGCAAAGCGTCAGCTAGCGGGCAAAAAACAGCATTAAGCAGCAACCTCTTTCTGCTAAACGGCAAATCTGCACAAGCCATTCCAGCCCTCGATTTAAAAAACGGCGAACGCATTCGACTGCGTGTTATTAACGTCGCTCCGGAAGCCTGCACTTTTTCACTAACAGGTCACCGGCTGGAAATAGTCGCCCAGAACGGCTCCGAAGGAGTAGAACCACATACGGTGCGCGATACCGTCACAATTCATCCGGGCGAAAGAATGGATCTGGAATTCAGCGCCGATAACCCGGGAGTCTGGTCGCTATCAGCCCTCAATGCTTCCCAGTGCAGCTTCAACGGGCAGTTCCCCGGGGGCTTTGCCATGGTTGTCCGCTATCCGGACGCCCTAAAAGAAGCTAATTGATCTTTTCTAAAGGCGCTCGCCCAAATTTTGCAAGTGCTGCATCACTTTCTCGCGACTCAAACCACTGTGAGCGCAAAAGGCGGCCCAGCCGACCTCAATAACTTGCTCCCAGTTATCAAAAAAAAGCTGGGTGTTTAGATAACCCAGCCCCTGCTCAAGAGAATAGTCGGCAATGATTGCCTTGGCCATATCATGCTGCACCATATGCTGAACGTCAAACCACTGGTTGTCCACAGCCAACTCAAAGAGAGTCTGCAAAAACTCCTTTTGCTGGTAATGAATTTCAGCAATTTCTTTGAGTCTCTCATCCATACTTAAATTGGGATCCCCAGATATAGAAGTTGGATATTGCGCACAGTGTGGCATTATGCTGTTAGACTGAGCGTATCCTTAAGTTAGCACAAAACAGGCGAAAAACGCAGTTAAATCAGCCCGCTTGGGGACTCAGTCCGGCCGGAGCATAGCCTTCTAGTTTAATGATTGAAGTGCCAGCAATAATCCCAAAACCGAAGAGCAAAAAAGCCGCCCCCGGACTGGCTCTTGCGTTTTTTCTTGCCCTGGGAGCGCCCCCTTCAGGCCAAGCCGACGATGCATTTTCGGGACTTCTTTCCGACCTGAGTGAACTGGAAAGGAAAGTGCAGGCGCCCGCCGACCCGGCAGCCCCGATGGTGCAGCGTTTATCAAATTTGGAATTGAGACTCTTCGGCAGCCCGAGATCAGGCTCGATGATTGAGCGCTTAGATTCACTAAAATCAGCAGCAAGAGAACTCCCGACAGCCCTGCCCCAAAACCGGCAAGCAAGCGCAAATGTACTAAATGCAATGCAGCCGGCGCCCGCGACTCCCTTAAGCAGTATGGATACGCATATACCTCCGGGCGCTTTCATCCGTCGCAATTTTTCAGAAGACGCTCTGCCCCTGCTAAACGCGTTCCCGCCTCAGTTTCAAAGAATCGAACCCGATTCGACCGCTCTGGAAGCAAGACCTGATTATTACAACGACGTTTTAAAAGCAAGCAAGGGCAAAACAATTCGTTTTAAGAGCATGCCGGTTCCGGTTTATATTCAGCCTTATCCGGATAAAGCTTTTGTCAACTGCGTGCTTCGAGCTTTTGAATCATGGGAATTTCAAACCGATGGACT
The DNA here is from genome assembly GCA_019748395.1 of Candidatus Obscuribacterales bacterium. Taxonomy (GTDB): domain Bacteria; phylum Cyanobacteriota; class Vampirovibrionia; order Obscuribacterales; family Obscuribacteraceae; genus JAIEPM01. Next base: position 16,390 of record JAIEPM010000623.1, on the reverse strand, counting down.
GTTGAAATTTTCGCAAATCGACAATCCGAATCAAGCCCGAATTCAAGTTGTTTGGAAGCATCTAGGCGCCGACAAAGACCGCAGCGGCTGCTTGCTTGGAGCACATACAATTCTCAAATATACAAATCACGGCAGCGGCAGTCTTTCGCTCATGTCCGTAGGAGCCGTGCCGGTGCCGATTTATATACCCAGAATGGGTCCAAAATATACAGTGCCACCACAGGTGATGGAAGTCAATCTCGACTTGATTTTAAGCAAAGAGCAAAGCGTCAGGTACCCCTGCCTGCAGAATATCGTAACGCATGAACTCGGACATGCCCTTGGTTTACTCGGACACAGTCCAAACCAGGCCGATATCATGTATCCGGTTACCGATGAATATTCGAGGCTTTCCCAGCGAGATCTAAACACGCTTATAAAGCTCTATAAACAAAAATGCGATGTTCCGCTTTAAGCGACATCAATTCTGAAGCATTTCTTTGACTCTCTCCTTTGGAGTCAAGGTATTCTCTTCAATGCGCCTGTCGTAAATATTGCGCAAGCGTTCGTAATCAGGGTCGTTCTTGCGAGCATCAAGCATTGTTTGCAAAACGGTCGGAAAAGCGATTTGAAAGGATTCTCGCGGACTTCCGGGTTCCGGTCGGTGCCCGAACAAAAGCACGAACATCTGAGCAAAAAGCTCTTCCTTGCCGGCATCACCTGGCTGCAGATAATACGCCAGCTTCGGCTTAAGAGCCGGATCCAGTTTTTGAACATCCGCATCGTAAGCCTCGCTGAATTTCTTCGAGTGAGAAATCTCCGGATACTGGTCCTGATTGTCGACACCAAGCCTGATCCGCCCTATATAAAGGTCATAAGCATGTCCAAATTCATGCTGAACAGTTTCATCAAGCGGACCGGCTTTCAAGACACCGCCACTGGCAGGCTGATTTGCCTTTGCACCAACCACGATCAATTTCCTTGCTCTGTCAAAAGTGCCGTTGCTGTTATGCCAGCTGGCCCCTGCTGCATAGCCCCGGGGAGCTTCGCCGGCAAGCTGCGGCATGGCATCAAGCACAGTCGGCGCCAGAACAACTTTATAGCCGGCCGCTTCAAGCTGATGGCGATATGTTCGGGGAATCTCGCTCAATCCCAGCATTAATAGCGCCACTTCCGCATCACTGACATTCTTGTGCTCAGGATCAAGAAATTGCACAAAAGTCTCCAGGTCTTCAGTATCGGAATTCAATGTAAATCCGTTTTGAACTTCTTTCAATTCATTCTGTTGCAAGGCACCAAAGCTCACAACATTAAGACGCTTGGCCATATCGACCTTGTCCGAAGCCTGGGGGAAGCGCTTCAAGTACTCTTTATAATAGAATGAAGCCTCTTCATACTGTTTCAAATAGTCCATTTCTTGAGCCGCAAAACGCCAGCTTGCCGGATCATTTTCACGTATCGAAAGAGCCTTGTTCATAGCAAGCTTAAAATCGGAAAAGCGACCGGTTTCAGCATATGATTTAGCAAGAGAAAGCGCCACGGAATAGGCAGTAGCACTGTCTTCTTGCTGCCTCGCCAGATTCTCCAGAACCGGAATTGCAGCCTGATAGTTCTTCTCTTCAAAATAAATGCGACCAATCCCCAGAAGCGCAAGAGCTTTAGTCGGATCAAGCTGATAAGCTTTCTGGTACCAGGACTGAGCTTCCGTCTTGCGTCCAAGATTCTCCAGAGCAAGTGCGATATTGAAATTTATGTCCCAGGAATTGGGAGCTAAATACAGCGCCTGATTCAACCTGTCCAGGCCCAGCTCAGGATTACCGCTGCGGATCAGATTTGCTCCATCAAGACACAAATTATAAGCTTGCGGGCTGAGCGGAACTGCAGCCGGACTCGGCGCAGTGCAAGTAAATGAAAGCACAGCCGCTAGAATGACGGCACGAACAAAACGAGTCAATTCCTGCTCCTTAAATAAACCCGGAGAGCTTGAAATTATATAGCAGATTTGAAGAGGAACAAAGCCGAAACAGTTCACCGTCGCCAGCCGAGTTCCTGCCAATAAAGGCATACGACTCTCGACAGCTTGTTATACTGAATAGTCGCAAAAGATAGCGAAAGATCGATTTGCCTCCGCTTGCTCTTCGAAAACATTTCAAAAGAAAGTAAAAAATGCTCCGCCACCATATATAGTCTCAGCCCATTCGCATCACTAGAATGCAAAAACGAAGTCGAGCCGAAGTAAAATGTCTCAAGAAAAAAACGAAAAACAAGATCTATTGTATGCACTGAGCCGAAACTCTCGTTGCTACGGTTGTGATCGAAAACTGCTTGTTGACGAAATCGTTCGCTTGACAAAAATGGCGGATGAAAGCGAAGTCTTCTGTCTTGAATGTGCCGGACTAAAAAAAATGGCAGTCTTAAGAAAAGGCAACGCAAAAGTGACTCGTCTGGCAAAAAAATATTCCGACAAAAGCTACATTATCGTTAAATGGTCTGACGCCTGGAAATGCTACGAAAGACAGGGCTTGCTCGTGGAAGCCGAGGCCCTGTCGCGCGCAAGCAAAGAAGCTGATGAGAACTGAGCGCTGTCAGTTCGTTTGAATTTCCTTCAGAATGGCTATTTTTGTGGCAAAGCAAGCTAGCGGCTGCAATAATTGAGACAGAAGCCGAAGCGCCCGCTTGACAATGCGCGCAGGGGCAATAGCGTCCGAATCTGCTTTCCAGAGCCGATTTCAAATAGATTGGGAGACAGTTAGTGAAATTCGGAAATAAGCTCTTTTTACTTGCGCTCATGCTTTTCTTGTCGGCAAGCTCGACTGCTCTGGCCGCTGCCCCTATAGCTCTTCTCAAATCTGCAAAGAACGCCGAAGCTTATCAAGCTCAAAACATCGGCAACTTTGAGGAGGACTGGCAAGCATTTAAGCGAACTCTTGAATCAGCCAATATTCGCTATGACGTGCTTCCGGACACAGACTTGAGCGCAGCTAAGTTAGCGCAGTACAAAGTCCTTATTTTACCGATGCTGCTTGATCTGCCCACAGATTCGACCGAAGCAGTTAAACAGTACACCGGCAATGGTGGCAAAATTCTGGTCACGGACGGTGGCGGTTCGCTGTCGGAGAATGCCGCAAGTATTGAATTGCTCTCCGGAGTGAAAATCCAGAACCACATTGCCATGCAAGATCCCCAGCAATTGGTCTGGCCTCGCAACGGCAAGCCATACGTGCAGGACTTCGCAGTCGGCACACTGATCGCCGACGCCAAAGTGACTCCGGAAGCAACGGTTTTAGCGAAATGGCTTGACGGCGCAGGCAAGAGCAGTTCTGCGGCAATCGCCAAATCCAATGGCAACATTTTTTTAGGATGGGCTCCCGGACTTCAAGGTGAAACCAGCACCAATGCCTCTATTTTGAGCATGGTTCTAGATGAAGCATCACCAGGTTTAAGCAAAGCAGCGACAATCCAGATAAGCTCAAACGAATACCAGAAATTGCAAGACGATCTGGACAGCTTGAAAAAACGCACGGATGATGCAATAGCCGTTGCCAAACAAGCGGATCTGGCAGTGCCCATGAGCGTTATCCAAAAGCATTATGAACAAGCTTTGATTCACGCACGAACTTTCAAAGACTTCTACTCGCAACGAAAATCATTCGAGGCCGATGGCGAGTTAAACGCCGCCCGCAAAGAATTTTCGCTGGCCTATGCGCAGGCTATGCCGGTACGATTAGTTGAGTCGCGCTCTATCTGGTTAGACCGGGGCACGATCGTATCCTGCCAGAATGAGACCGGCATGGCGGCGATCTTCTCCCGTTTGAAGCGCGCCGGCATCAATGTAGTTTATTTTGAAACGAACAATGCCGGTTTCACAATGTTCCCTTCAAAAGTTTCAACCCAGAACCCGCAAACCACTAGCTGGAATCCGCTGGCTTGCGCGATCAAGGAAGCACACAAGCGCGGCATGGAATTGCATGCCTGGTTCTGGACTTTCAATGTCGGCAACACTTTCCACAATCCAATTATCACCCAGGAAGCTGACTATCCCGGGCCGGTTCTGAGTTCAAAAGATTTTGCCTGGGCACTGCAATCAAGCAGCGGCTCCTTAATTCCTCCAAAACAGCACGAATTCTGGATTGACCCAAGCGCCGCAGAACCCAGGCAATTCATTAAAGACCTGGTTATGGAAGTAGTTAAAAACTACGATGTTGACGGCATCCAGCTCGACTACATTCGCTATCCGTTTAATGGAAAAGGCGGTGAAATGGGATTCGATTTCACCGGACGCTTAAAGTTTGAACGCGAAAGCAGGCTCAGCCTCGATCGCATGGACGACAAAACCAGGAAAGCCTGGATTGCATGGAAATCAAAACAGATAAGCTCTCTTGTGCAAGAGGTTTCCAGCATGGTTCGCGCAGCCAAGCCGAACGTCAAAATATCAGCAGCAGTTTATGCCCTCCCAAGAGATCAGCGCATGAATTTGATTCAGCAGGACTGGGAACTCTGGGTCGCAAACGGTTGGGTCGATACTCTCAATCCGATGACATACGTAGCCAAAGGACTTGAGCTGCAAAAAATGGCTGGCTACGTGAAAAGCAGCATCGAAAACAAAGCCATGGTGTTACCAGGACTGTTTATTAAAGACCTGGACACCGCCGGTTTCGTAGAACAACTGGATATATCCAGAAACCTTGGGACTCTGGGAAATACAATGTTTGCGGCAGCTCAGTTGGACGACAACAAAAGCAATGTTTTGCAACTTGGACCATATCGCAAATCACCTCTGATGACACCGACCTCCGACCCCGTGAAAGCGGCTACTCTCGTTTTTGACAGTTTTGCGCACAGCATCAGCCGCTACGTACAAGACCCTGAGCGCCCGATCGTGTCAGATCGAGCCAGCACAAACGAGATTTTGACACAAACCGAAGCGATTCAACGCATTCTTCACTCCATGCCGACAAACGCCAGCGCCGAACAGCTCAACTCAATCTCTTCACTATTAAACGCCCTGAACATATCAGTAAAAGATTGGCTGGCAATTGAGTCGTTCGCAAAACGAGCACCAAGGGCCAATTACATCAGTACAACCATAGAGCAGGCCAACTATATTCTCAATTATGCAGCTCATAAATCAAAAATGAGAGCACAAGCAATTTCGGGCAGCAAAGGTTAATCAAGAATTTCTGACAATTTCAGAAATTCCGTTTGTTTCAATTTAGACAAAATATCTATAGTTTCTGCAAAACAACGCCCCCAGTAGATTGCAATAATTACGTGGCCGTGACGGTTTTGGACCTAGTCAAAAGAGCTCAACCGATATCGGTTGAGCTCTTGAATCAGATACCTTTCTCGACGCATCCTCGCTTGACAACTCGCCCTGCTTGATTATCGAAAGCATAAGATAGGATTAGGTTCGGCCGCTTCCGCCAAAGTCGCTGTTATCTTTGTTTAACAGGTTTTAGCCCCTACCAGGGTCTCTCGATGGATAGAGACGAAGGAGAAGCATGTCAAGCACGCATACAAGCAGCGAAGCCAAAGGCAGCACTGCAACTCAAGCAAAAGTACCGATTACAGTAGCCAAAGGTGATGGAATCGGACCGGAAATCATGGACGCCACTTTGCATATTCTGAAAGAAGGCGGAGCTCGCCTTGAAATTGAAGAAATAGAAGTTGGCGAACAGGTTTACCTGCGTGGTATCAGCGCTGGTATCGAACCCCAATCCTGGGACTCTTTGAGAAGAACCAAGGTTTTCTTGAAGGCTCCGATCACAACCCCTCAGGGTGGCGGATATCAGAGCTTGAACGTAGCAACCAGAAAGACCCTTGGTCTCTATGCCAACGTACGCCCATGCGTCTCCTACCATCCCTTTGTCGATACCAAGCACCCCAAACAGAATCTGGTTATTGTTCGTGAAAACGAAGAAGATCTGTATGCCGGTATTGAATACAGACAAACTGAAGATGTTTATCAGTGCTTAAAACTGATCAGCCGTCCCGGCTCGGAGAAAATCGTACGTTACGCCTTCGAATATGCCCGTCGCTACAACCGCAAAAAAGTCACATGTTTCATGAAAGACAATATCATGAAATTGACAGATGGACTTTTCCATAAAGTATTCGACGAAATCGGGGCACTATATCCGGACATCGAAAAAGAAGCATGGATCGTCGATATTGGTGCCGCGAAAATGGCAGACACGCCGGAAGCATTCGACGTGCTGGTAATGCCTAACCTCTACGGAGATATTCTTTCGGACGTAGCAGCACAAATTGCCGGTTCTGTAGGTCTTGCAGGCTCCGCGAATATCGGCGACCACTGCGCAATGTTTGAAGCCATTCACGGTTCTGCACCCCGCCGCGCCGGACAAAACCTGGCAAACCCATCAGGGCTCTTCCTGGGCGCCGTGCAGATGCTCGTACACATCAACCAACCGGACGTCGCAGAGCGTGTGCATAACGCCTGGCTCAAAACAATTGAAGACGGCATTCATACTTACGATATCTTCGAAGAAGGTGTAAGCAAGCAGAAAGTCGGCACCAAGGAATTCGCCCAGGCAATTGTTGATCGTCTTGGCCAGAAGCCGGAGAAGCTGGCTGCAGTCAGTTACGCTCAAGCTCCTAAGCAGGATATTCAGAGCGTTCAATCAATTCAAACCAAGTCCAAGAAAGAAACTGTCGGTCTCGACGTTTATCTGGATTGGACGGACGGCAACGCTGAAAAGCTCGGCAAAATAGTCGAGAAACTGGCTACCGATAAGTTGCCGTTCCATATGCTCACCAACCGCGGTGTCAAAGTGTATCCGGACGGACTGCCCGAAACCTTCTGCACAGACCACTGGCGCGCTCGATTCTTGCACAAAGATATGAAAGCATTGAGCCATGCAGACATTCTTGAGCTACTCAAGAAGTTCAACGATGCAAAATTGGACTTCATAAAGACTGAAAATCTTTGCACCTTCAATGGTGAAAAGAGCTTCTCAAACTAGTAGTTCTCAAATACACAAGAAAGAGAAAGAGCATCCGCAGGGGTGCTCTTTCTTGTAAACCCCTACATTTATATATCAATTCAACTCTGTTTCTAAATAACTCAGAGAAGCGGCACATCCTGACAACCCGATTCCTGCAAATTGTTTTTTTATGAGACTTGTCTAAAGCAAGATAGCCACACTGAAACAGATTAAGGGCTGCCTGTTTCAGGAAAAATGAAAAGCTTCCAAACTGCGAATCCAAGATGCTTAAAACCCTTAGCTTGCTTGCCAACCAGAAGTCCTCCTAAAATAAGCAAAGTCTCTTGGCTTCCAAAGCCTGGGAATTTCTCTCCGGAGACACACAGGGAAGGAGATTCATTTTGAAACCGAGTTTGCTGCCTTATCTAGCCTGCATCAGCTGCAAAGGTCAATTCCACTTGCATGAAGGGGAAACCCAGTCCCGTGACAACGCTGAAGGTAGGGAAATTATTTCAGGCTTACTTACCTGCAAATCTTGTCTGAATCGTTATCCAATTACCAACGGTATCCCCAGGTTAGTCGACTCGCGTTTGAGCACTTCCACTGATATGAATACCGGCGATCGCTTCGGCGACGCCTGGAAAGAATTTTCTCGAATGGACGAGAGATATGAACAACAATTTTTTGATTGGCTTTTCCCTGTCGATCCCCATTTCCTTAACGACAAAGTAGTTTTAGAAGCCGGTGTGGGCAAAGGCCGTCACGCCCAGATCGTTGCCGACTCAGGGGCTAAAATGGTTTTCGGCATCGATATCGGCCACGCGATCGACGTCGCCTATGAAAACGTCGGACATATGCCGAAATTGCATTTGATTCAAAGTGACATTCGCCGCTTGCCCTTCAATAATATTTTTGATTTTGCTTTTTCAGTGGGAGTCCTCCACCACATGGATGACCCCAAAGCCGGCTTTACATCAGTCGTCGACTGCCTAAAACCGGACGGCTCGATTTGCATCTGGGTATACGGCAAAGAGAACAACTGGTGGATCACCAACATGGTCAGCCCGGTGAGAGAGGCATTCACCACCAAATTGCCGGCCAAAGTATTGAAGCTGATTTCCACAACACTTTCAGTACCTGTTTATACGGTATCAAAAGCAGTGGCAGGTCCCTACGCCAAAGTTCAGAACAAAAATAAATGGCTGCCTGAAATGTTCTACCAGGCTTACCTCTCTTACATTTCGAATTTCGATTTCACCGAAGTCAACCACATTGTTTTCGATCATTTAATTGCTCCGGTCGCCTATTATATTCCCAGAGGCGACGTGCTCGAATGGTTCCAGGATGCAGGATTTCCCAATCCAGTTATACGCTGGCACAATAAGAACAGCTGGACCGGTTTTGCTTCGCACAGACAGCACGAAGTCGAAACAATGAACGCCCGTCTGGAAGTAGCAAAAAACAGCGACTCAAAAGCTTTTGTTGAACGCTAGAAAGGGCAGCTAGTCTCTGAGCCATGCCAGGAGACAGAAAAATCCAGCCATGAAATCAAGCAAAACAGTGCTTTTTGGTGTTTTGACGGCACTGCTTGTTCTGGCTCTTTTTCAGAAATCAGTTATAGGCCGGTCTGCGATCTCCAGATTTGACCTGCTCGGAAAGCTCGACGTATTATACGACTCGAGCTTAGACGGCAGCAGCATCACAGTTCCCGAAGATCCAAGCGCCGCATTGCAAGCCATACCCAAAGAGATTTTGATTCAGGAGAGTCTGCGCAATGGAGACTCCGCCATCTGGAATCCATTGGCAGGCTGCGGACAGTCAATGGTCGCTGACCCGGCAAATACAATTTGGTGCCCGGTGGACCTCCTTTTTTCGCCGCAGAATCAGAAACTCTACAATTTCGGAATTGTGCTTAAAATCGCAGCCGGAGCGATTTTTTCTTATCTGCTTTTCGTAAGAGTCGGAGCAGCGCCCTGGGCATCCTCTTGCGCGGCGCTTGGCTATGCGCTGTCGGCAAAATCTCTAAATTTTGTCGAAATGACTACGGAGGCGGTGCCCGCGGTTTTCTTGATTTTTCAATTTATGAACTCTGAGCGGAGCTGCTCGCGAACTTTCGCACTGGCTTCAGGACTGGCACTCTGCTATCTCTCAATTCACCCGGAAATCTTTTTTGTCGCAGTAATCAGCGCCAGTTTTCTCTGGCTTTTCAAAACCAACGAGATATCGGACACGAAAGAGAGCTTAAGCACAAGCTTTTTGAATAGATTCAGGGAACTAACAAAACTGGGAATCATGACGATTTTTCTAGTCGCCCCCCTGCTTTTTCCTTTCCTTGAATATCTGAAAAACGCTCAGAGCTACAAATATCTGGACAGCAGCTCGCAACATTTAAGCCTTTTGGAACTGCCATTTTCATTTTTTCTGGCAAAGTTTCCCGAAGCACTTTTTCCCGGAATAATCACGATTCTAGGGCTGGCAAGCGGTATTTTGCTGAGCTTCAAGAAGCAAAAGGAACTTTTATTCCTGAGCATTTTCTGGCTGCTTTTTGCCTGCCGGCCCGCAGGTCTAAATGAAATACTGGGTAAAGTTCCATTTTCCTTTTTACTGCCTGAGTACACTTTTTTGACCAGCCTTTTAATGCTTTGCTGGCTCTCGGCTCTTGGTCTTAGCTATTTGAACGAAGCAAACTCATCGAAGCCGGCAAGGAAGCTTTTTTTCCTTATCGCTTCAGGCTTGCTTGCCGCCGCACCCTACTTGCTTCTTTGCGCCAAATTCAAAATCCCCGGATTGGAAATAAACACCGGCAGCAAGGGGCTATGGATCAACGTGCTTATATTGTTTGTCACATGCTTGCTCTTATTCAGATTCAAATTCTCAAATGAGCAAGCGGCTTCCGGCAAATTCAAACTTCTTTTCTCCTTTATTTGTTGCCTGCTTTTGCCCCTGACAAATTTTGCCAGCATGCTTACAAGCGCTCGAGAAGAACTCCCGGAAAGAAGCTTTCTCAAGATTCCGGCTCCAGGCCGAGAAAAGCTCTTGAGCGCCATGCAAACAGAAGCGCAGTACAGAAGCACCGCCTGCGGACTTGGCTTAATGCCGCCCAACACGGGTATTTTATATGGTTTGAGAGATTTGCGAACTTCCAGCCCCTTAAACGATCGCCGCTACATCAAATTTATGGAAGCGCTTGGTGCTAAGCTTGGATACTGCAATATGATCGAGCTACCCTACAGCTTCAATAGTTTGATCAATTTGGCAAGCGTGAAGTATATACTCAGCGATTCAGCCATTGCTTCAAAATCCACAGAGCGACAACTTTCTGATATCTCGGAAGCTGAAAAATCGCAAGAATCATACGGCAGAATCATGCCGGGTCTGCGCCTTATGCAGGCGAATTTTCAATACAATCCAGATTCGGCACAAATCGAAGCTAAGCTGCTATTTAGAGTCCACGAGCATCTGAACAATCGTTATCAATTGAAATTAGCTGTTGCGGACCTCGACACAAAAGCACTCTGGCAGAGCAACCCGCAAACGATTTCCGCAAATTTAAGTGAACGACATTTATTTCAACTCCATAGCCTCTTGCCCATAGCAAACCAAGACAAAAGAAAAATGCTTGTACTGCTCCAGATCCGCGACAGCTGGACCGGTGAACTCGTGCAAGCCGACGGAAGTAACTTCATAAACAAAGAAGCCGGCATAAAGCTATTCGAATTTGAAACTGAAAAACGCCAAAAAATTTCAAGCCCGGATAAGCGATTTACACTCGTTGAAGAAAGTCCCGATCTGCTCCGCGTATACAAAAACGAAGAAGCCAGACCTCGTTGTTTTCTCGTACACAGCTTAATTCAAGCCAATTCAGAGCAGGAATCTCTGGCAAGAATCAGCGACAAGAACTTCGACTCCAAACGCAGCTGTGTTATCGAAGGTTGGCAACGTGAAAGTCTGGCACCCGGCAAAGCAGCCAATCAAAATAATGATCGAGTCGGATTCCTAAAAGACAGAAACACCGAAATTGAAATTGAAAGCCAAAGTGACTCCGACGCAATTCTGGTCTTAAACGATCTTTTCTATCCCGGCTGGCAGGCTGAGGTTGATGGTCAAAGTCAGGATATTTATCGCTGCAATTATCTTTTCAGAGGAGTTTTCCTTAAAGCAGGCAAACACCTGATTCAATTCAAATACGCTCCGCTTTCCTTTCTTTCAGGCTTATTTTTGCAATTCATTGCAGTTGCATTTGCTCTAATCTGCTTATTCAAAGAAAAGAGAAAAGCAGTGACTGGAGCCGGAACAAGCTCATGAGAGAATCATAAGGAAAAGCATCATTACAAGTCGATCATCAAGGAAAAGCTGAATTAGCTTAGAATTCAGGAGGATCGAGAAGCGGAGCCTCCAAGATGAACGGCACAGACATAAAAACCATATCCGACTTTGGCAGCCAGTGGACGAATTTCACCAGAAACGACGGTTACTACGGGTCACTGAGCCTTTTGCAAGATATCTTCGGACCGCTGCTTTCAGTCGACGAACTCAAAGGCAAAGAACTGATTGAGATTGGCAGCGGTACAGGCCGAATCGTAAATATGACCCTGGCCGCAGGAGCTTCAAAAGTCACCGCCGTAGAGCCGTCGGAAGCCTATCAGGTGCTCAAGGAAAACGTCAAAGAGAATTCTGCCCGGGTTCGCATGCTCAACTGCCCGGGAAACCAGATTGACTTCGAGAATGAATTTGATCTTGCCCTTTCTATAGGTGTGCTGCATCACACAACAACGCCAGCACCAATTTTGAAAAAAATGGTGCAGTCCCTAAAGCCGGGCGGAAAGTGTTTGATCTGGCTATATGGCTTTGAAGGCAACGAACTTTATCTGGCCACATTCGGAGTGCTCAGAACAGTCACAACCAAGTTGCCTGACCCACTGCTTTTCGGGCTGGCAGAAGTACTTACAGTGGCGGCAGATTTCTATACCGGACTTTGCAAATTCGTCAATCTGCCTATGAAAGATTACATGCTGAACCATCTCGGCAAGCTAGACCGGGCGGCAAGAAAACTTACAGTGGTGGACCAGTTAAATCCAGCCTATGCTAAATACTACAAGAAAGAAGAAGCACTGGCACTGATGAAATCAGCCGGTCTGGTGAATATCAAGTTGCACAGACGGCACGGCTACAGCTGGACTGTCATGGGTGAAAAAGAGCAATAATGCAAAGCCTCAAGAACAACGAGATTCAGTCCGGCGCTGATACATATTCTTCCGCAATCAGTGAGGCAGTCAATTATACGCGCTGGATCCTTGATGAATGCTCACCTTATCTCGGCAATCGAGTACTTGAGGTTGGACTGGGGCACGGGTCGTATCGACAATGCCTGCCCCCGCAGGTCAAATACTACGGAGTTGATATAGACGATGATTCCGTAGCTCAGGCAAAAGCCAGACATCCGCAAGACATAGTTTTTAAAAGCGACATTGCCGACAGCGCCTTTCTTCAAAAGCTGGAAAACGAAATTATAGACAGTGTTCTTTGTATAAACGTGCTCGAACATATCGATAAGCACAAGGATGCCCTTCAAAATCTGATGACCGTGATTAGACCGGGCGGACATCTTTTCCTTTTCGTACCGGCATTTAACGCGCTTTATACAGATCTGGACAGACTGGCCGGTCATCATAGACGCTACCGAAAAGAAGATATTCTGGCATTATTGCCCAAGAACAGCCGGATCATCAAAAACAAATATTTCAACCCAATCGGCGGCTTAGGCTGGTGGGTCAACGGGCTGGTCAAGCATGACTCGCTAAACTCAGGAGCTGTAAACGGTCAAATTACAGTTTTCGACAAATATATTCTGCCCATATCACGCAGCCTAGATCCGCTTACGGCGCCATTTTTTGGACAGTCTTTGATCGCCGTTTTACAAAGAATCTAAAATCCCTTCATTTATTGAATCTTGAGTAGCTCCGGCTTTTCGAGCAAAGGCGCCTGATCTTCCGCACTCTGGTCAAACCCGGCTTTCGCTTGAGGCTTCATGGAAGAGAGGGCAAGACGAATTAGATATAGCAACTGCGCCAGAGCTGAAAAAATAGATAAGGGCACCACCGGTTCTGAATAACGAATAATCGGCGGCTGCATAACACACACTACCAACCAGTAAAAAGCGACTGTCGCAGAGCTTATGCTTGTTAGAGCCAGAAGGGCGTCAATTTTGCCTTTTCGAAAAGCATAGAATAAAGAGAAGGGAATAGTTGAAAGTAGAGCAAGCATAAAGGCGTTGAAGAGCTTTAAATGCTGCATAATCTGAGTGTTTATGAGGTAAACATCCCGGCAGGCAAATGGCTCAAAGCGCATATATTTGGAATAAGCATAACAAACAGGATTATCCGAAATCCGCTCATTCAACCAGGCAAACTTGGAGCTTAAGTCAATCAGCCAGTCACCACTAAACTGGCTTGTAAAAACCTGATTCAATCTGAGCCAGAGCAGTTCCATACTCTCTTTCGGCTTTTGCCTGAAAACATCAAATGCCATCTTCTGAAAAATCTTATCCATGGCTTTAACCCAGTGTTTCTGCGCAGCTGAGTCCCGGTCAAGAATCCCGGCAGCTTCCGGCGTCTTTTTCCAGTGCGCTAATACTGCCGGAATGCGCTCCCAGGCAATCACGTTCCAGCGAGTTTGATCCCACATTTTTCGCTCTTCAAAAGATATGGACCAGAACTCATCTTTCAAACTTTTACAGGCATCCACAATCGAAGCTTGCAAAAGCGGGTAACTGCTCTCAGGGTCCCGGTCCATTATCAACACGGCAGTCGGCAATAAACAAATGCCGGTGATGCCGCCGGTTGCTCCGGAAGCGTTTTTATTGCCGCTGAACAGACCGCCAAGCAAGCTTTGAGCAGGAAAGACTAAAAGGCAAAGAGTAAGCAAAACGGCTGAAAGCTTCCAGTTTTTAAGAAAGAAGACGCCGAATAGCGCCGTCAGAACAATTGCGGCAAAGAGCGTCAACGCAACTGGTCTCAATCCAAGTGCAAGCATGAATATCGAAGCAACCGCAAAGCAATTTAAGATTCCGGCCTCAGCAAGCAAAAACGGGCTGAGAGCCACAAAAGTGAAGTTTACGGCCGACTCAAAAAGTAAATCAGGACCCGCATAAAAAGCCCACTGCAAAACACCAATTTTGCTTAAAAGCAGGGTTCCAATCAAGAACGCCGTAAGCGGACTGCGAAGAAAGCGCTCAAATACTGAAGCAAGACTGATCACAGAAACAGCATAAATTGTCCATTGTAAAGGTCCGAGCCAATAAAGGTCCTTTGTAAAAAGCAGCACGATTTTCAAAAAGAGCGGATAAGCAAATGTACGCCCAAGAGCACCAGCCCCCGGGCTTATATATGTTTCCGAGTCGGAAGCAAAAGCAATGAAATGCGGCATGCTGCTGAAAAAGTAAAAGGCTATCGAGAGGGCTATTAGAGAAAGCGCCGGGGCGGAAGCTGGAATTTTTTTTGATGCAGCAAAGCTCAAATAAGCTCTATAAAGAGCTGAAATTTTATCGCCGAAACTGAAACGTAAAAGAACGAGGCAGACCGACAGAACTATCATTTCAAAATAGAATTTGAAGTATAGAGGACGCTCAACTCTGATATCCGCCAGAGCTTTGTAATCAGCGCTTGCCGGCAGGGAGAAAAAGACACGATTTCCCCATTGATTGAATCGACCATCTCCAAGATTCAAAATGTCATCGAAAGAAGCATGATTTCGATTCAGTTTAGAGCCCCCGATGATCAACGAAAGCTCCGGATTGCAGGGCGGCTCGCCACTGGTCAAGATCGCCGCAAGCGGCAGCTTCGGCAACTCGAAAGACCAGCCATATTTACCCTGCGCCGACGGCAAATCGCGTATCGTCAAAGTTTGCTTGAAAGGCAGTGCGTGCATGAAAAAAGCCAGCAAAAGCAAAGCTGAACAAATCAGACAGAGCAGTCTGAGACAAACTCTGATTGCTCCTTTACCGGCCAAGCCTTTCCTCATAATAGCCTGCACTTGCTTATCTGTTCAGCAAATCGGAAGCAGCATAATTTCTGGCGGCAAATTCAGCGTTATCTGATGGCGCTTTATTATGCTCTTTCGACTCCGGCGCAAAAGTAATTTGCCCGGCATCCAGAATTTCAAGACGCGAATCATCATATTGATTGCTGTAAGTACCCACCGAGCCTGGAGGCGCCGAGCGTCTTGAAGAAACAAGAATCTGTCTCATCAAGTCAGCCATTAAACCCAGCCCGAACATCAAAAGCGAGAGCAAAAGACCGCCGATGCCCAGGAAATAAGGTGCTGAAATATTGGTGATTGCAGTAAAAGCAAAGCCCCCAATCGAAAGAACTATGCAAAGCAAACTGAAAAGAATGAAGATCTTCATCGGGTTGTAATAAATTGCCGATTGAGCAATATATTGCAGAGTGCGCAAAGAGTCTTTCAGAAGCTTCACTTTCGTTTTGCCGACCCGGGCATGATAAGGAATTGATAAATAGCTGACAAAACGGCCGGTGAGCATATAAGCCAGCGTCAGTGATGTTGTAAAACTGAAAGTGTCGCAAAGATGGTCTAAGTAACCGATGATTGTCGACTTACTGAAAATTCGCATGCCGGAATTGGCATCAGGCACCTTGCGCCCGGCCGTGAATTCGACAAGAGCTTGAAGCACAAGTCTCAACGGTCCTTTGTACATGGAGCCGGAATAATGATGACCGGTTCTGGCACCAACCACCATATCAAATCCTTTGTGATATTCATTCAATAAAGCCGGAATTGATTCGGCCGGATAAGTCAAATCGGCATCGATAATCAAAATCGTATCGAATCTAGCCGCACATATACCTGATTTGAGAGAACGCCCATAACCAACGTTTTGCGGATGGCGAAGTACTCTTGCTCCGGCAGACCGAGACTTTATGCCGGTGGCATCCATAGAACCGTCGTCTATTACCAGAATTTCGGCAGCAGAAATTCCGGATGACTCCAGAACATTTCGAAGCGACAAAATAGTCCCTTCAATAGCATGCTCTTCATTGAATGCAGGAATAACTACAGTTATCATTTCAGTCCAATCCGCAAGGAGATGCAGCGCTTGATAAGTCACACAATACTAGCAGATTTAGACGAAGCGTTGATCTTAGGAGTTTTTCAAAGGAGCATAAGTAATCTGAAGCAGGATTAAGAAACTCACTTAGAAGCAGCTTTTTGGGCACTGCTTTCAGCTTTCTTTTCAGCCGCCATCCTGGCTCTGAGCTCCTGCCCATCGCGGATCCAGATTTTTGCATAGTCCTTGCGATAAAGTCTGAGATTACTGCCGTCCGGCAAAAGACTTTCTGCCATGAGCAAATAATCACCACCGTGTTCTACTTCATTAAGCGCTCGTTCATAATTGCGCAACGATTCCCGTTCCCGAATGGTTCCCTGCTTGCCTGTTTTAAGCAAGAACC
>JAIEPM010000399.1 GCA_019748395.1 Candidatus Obscuribacterales bacterium | reverse complement strand
GATGCGCGCTCTCGCTATTTGCTCAAGAACGGCACTATAAAAGAAGTCAATCTTGATCTGCCTAAAGACCTGCGTCAGGAAGATCCTGCCAATAAAGCCAAGATTGAAAGACTACGGGGCTGGCTCGATAAGCACGGCGATAAGATTAATCAGGCAATCGGCGAACTTCAAAAGTTGCAAACTAATCCTGATGCAGTGATCATGTTCGGCGATCAAGAAGTTGCAAACGGCAAGGCTCTGCTTAATGAAAAGGGAGAATTTGTCAGACTGGTATCCGGCAAATATGAACCGAAAAAAGGCGAGCGTGTAGAAGACATGAACCTGATCGGTTACGACTTCCAGGTCGAGCAAATTAAAGAAGGACCCAACGCCGGTAAATTCAAAGTCACCCAAACTATCCAAGCAGAAAAAGCGCCCTGGTATGCCTACCAGAACATAAGAGCACTTGGAATCGACAAAGTCGGTTCGCCGATGAAAGTTGATGAAAAAATCATTGGTGCCGATGACTTTGTGCCGGTTCGCAACGGCGACAAAATCGAAATGGTCAAGGCTAAAAACCTGGAATCATTCAAAAACATGCAACAGTTCTCCTACTATGGTGAAAAAGGACTTGCAATCACCATGGATGTCGCCATGCTGGTCTCGGGCACCATAGAAGTCGGTGCAGCTATAAAAGGCGCCCGCCTTGCAGCAGTCGGTGCAGAAGCCGCTCTAAAAATGGGTATGCGCGAAGCAGTCTGGGAAGGTGGCAAAGGCGCCCTCCGAGTCGGTGTCGCCGGAGCAGGAATATTCAACAACGCCGGAGCCCGCGATACTGAATGGGGACGTACAGTAAATACCGCCCGCGGAATTTACTTCCTTGGTGATATCGGACTAGGTCTTGCAAGCAGCGGTTGGAACGCATTTCGTGCAGGCAAAGCTCTTGAAGGCATGAGTTCTGCCGAAAAAGTTCATACGATCATTCGTGGTCGTGAAGCGGTTAACGGTGCAGAAGCCATAAAAGGCATTCCATGGGTAAGCCAGGTGCACAAGGGAACCGAGTTCGCTTTTAAAGCTACAGAATATGGCTTTGCACCAATTATTATCAGCGACTTAAAACACCAGATTACTGCAATTCAGGAAGCCGGAAAACGTGATCCCTCCAAAGACGCGGTGATTCAGGTCGGAGATGGACGCGGCTTGCAAACTGCCGAGAAGGGCGCTTTCGATCCACAAAATCCGAAGTCGCTTGAAGCCGCTCGCAATGTCGTGGACAGTTATAAAGACACTCTCATTCGCGGTCGCAGCCCCGAAGCTCAGGCGCAGATCAAGGCCATTCTTGATCGCAGCAAAGAGTTGATGGGACCAAATGCAAGCGAAGAAGATAAAGCTAAATATCGCCAAGAACTTCTTGCCAAAATGGCTTTCAGCCCCGAGCAAATCAAGCAGCTTGAACTTGCTCACCCGGAGTCTGCTGATTATACCGAGCCGGCTCTCTCAAGCCAGGACATTCAGAATCTTATGGATCCCGACAAAAGAAAGGATTATCCAAAAGCGATCGCCGAACTTGCCGATAAATTCATGGCTGAAAAGGACAAAGATGTTTTGGCAGCAGCCAACGTTGCCATGCTTTATCTGGCGCGAGACAAGGACGGCAAAATCAATCCGGATCTCGCCAAACTCGAGCTGGAAGTCCCCGAATACAAGAAAACAATCTATCACGAGGGTTCGGGCGAAAGTCCAGGTTGGACTGAAGAAGTGACGGTCAAGGCTCATAAGAGAGAGCAGAGCACAACAACCGGCGACATAGTCAAGAGAATGAAGCTGGATCTCGAAGATCAAAAACTCGGCAACAGAGGTATTGTTACGGGTGAAGTTCTCACTCGTATCGGAGCTCTGACACACCAGGAATACGGTGGTGTGCTGGAGAATGTTCTGCGCAACCCCGAGTCATCCAGAGAAGACAAATTGCAAGCTCTGGCAGATTCGACCGGTCCACGTATGGCTGCCATCATAGATGGTGTTCGTTATCAGGAAGACGGAGCTACGGGCGACGGCTCGAAGCTGAGCAAGGACCGTTTAATCGGCAAATCACACGGACTCAGCTCTGCAGCACTCATGGCAGAGCTTGAAAAAACTGCAAAAAACGACAAAGACCCCGATGTTCGTGCCATGTCGGCAGCCTTGCTTTACGGTTTGCGCGAGAAAGATGCAAATAGACGTGCTGAACTGCTGAGCGGATTCAACACCATGCTTGATCAGAATCGCGCCAAAAATGGCGAATTCTCGAAGAAAGCACAGGAGTTCTTGAAAAACGAATTGACGGCGGCGGTTCCGGAAAGCCCGGCCGAACTTGCCGACGCAGTTCGCGAAACGAAATTGAATGCGGCTCTCTCACTGGCAGCTATTAGCGATAAGGCAGATGCGGTTGCACAAAAAGACCTGACCCTGGCAATTCTGCGTTCATTCAGCCCGAGCAATCTCGATCTATCAAGTCGCGTCCTTGATGCACTAATGCCTGAGCGTCTAGCTCAGTTGCAAAAAGACAATCCGCGGATGGCCGACGACCTCCGCCTTGGGGCTGTCGACTTGATCAAAAAACCGACTTCGCTTACGGAAGAAGCGGATATGGTCAAACTTTTAGGAAAACTGGAGCCATTACTTAGGGATGGTGACGTGGAAGTCAGACGTCAACTTCAAGGGCGTTTGCAAGATCTGCTTAGAAACAGTGAGCTAAACGGCAATTATGCCAAATATTTCCCGACTTTGAGAGCAGCGGCCATTGATTCGCTTGCTGCGATGGGCAGCCGCGAAAGTCTTGATATTATCCGCTCGCACGCAAGTGCGCAGCCCAGTTTCAAAGTCAACGGCAAAGAAGTTCCGGCCGGCGAGAACGATGCAGCAGTTCGCATGGCAGCGGTAAGAGCACTGGAAAAACTTGGCGATCCACTTATCCGCAACGTTATAAATGAACTGGTTGACAAAGAAACTGACCCGACAGTAGCTTCTCAACTGCGCGATATCAGATTCACTCAGCAACGCATCGAGCCGGATTCGCGCGAATGGAAGGAGATGTACGAAAGAACTCGTACAGACCTTATCGGTTTCGGTAAGAAATATCCCTATCTGGATAATTTCACCCAGGCTGAAGCCGAAAAGTGGATGCGCGAAAAATTTGATCTTCTCGATTACGGCACATACAAAGAGCGTTCCAAGAGTGCCGTAGACAACGCAACAAGCTGGATTTTCAGAAGAACAAGCTGGGAAGAAACAATAAATGCCGAAGAGAAAAAGGCATTTGAGAAAGTCCATAATCAACGCCTTGAGCAATACAAACAACTTTGTGAGATGGCTCAGAAAGGCGGTGACGAAGGTAATAAAGCCAAGATGGCACTTTATTACATTGCCACTCAAAATGGATCGATTATGGGTTCTGAATCCGGGGTTGAAGCTGGAGCAGTTAAGGGCTACTACAATGCCAATCACTACCACAAGATTGAAGAGGAAGACTGGAAAACAAAGGCGGCTCAAGAAATTGGGGTTCTGGCTAAGTCCAACTGCGAGGGCAAGGATGTAGTTGCCAAAATCGTCAAAGACGGTCTGACTGCCAACAAAGAAGCAACAGCTAAAGTCAGTCTTGAACTTCTGGGAGCCTGGCGTTCGCTTGGAGTTCCTGACAAGAACGGCTATGCAGTGCCCAGGGAAGAACTTGCGCGCGTATCGGCTGAAGCTCTGAAGATGGAAAGCAGACGTCTGCCCGATCATCAATCGGCCGCACTACAAAAAGGGCTAATTGAAGACCTCCAAAAATATGGACATCGACTCGTCCTTCCGGTCCTGCAAGCCATGGTCGATGAACCTGGTTATGTGAAGCCCGAAGTGCGCAAACAAGCACAGGAATTGATCGACAATTTCATGTATTCCACTAATTTGATGTGGAATGAAACGAAAGCCGATCAAACATCGTCGGGAGCAGAGCGCGCTGCCAAGCTACAAAAGGCACTGGAAGAAAAGAATAACGCCGAAACGACGGTGCAAGAAATATTCAATGCTTACAAAGGCTACAAAATAAGCGATGCAAAAGATCCTGGTCTTGCGCAATTGCATATTGCCATGAATGACACCAATGAGCGTGTTCGTCTGGCCGCCGCCAAGATCCTCATGAATTCAGAATTGCCCAACAGTAATGCCGCCAAATTGAAAGCGATTGCAGTGCTTACTGAAATGACCATGTCCAGCAGTAATTCCAGCTATCACAATGAAGCCTATCAAATGCTGAATTCCCTGAAGCTTGAGGAAGGCAAGGGCAATTTACTTATGGCTTCCGGAAACCGCTTTTTCAAAGTCGAAAAGGACGGCACACAAGTGAAAGTCTCGGAATTCACAAAACGTCCTTCACAAGCCAACCCCACTCCAAGCGGTTTTATATATCCAAATGGCGGAAGCTTCCGCTTTGATGAGAACTCAAAAGGAGAGCTCACTCAGGTTTCCGAAAACGGCATAACCTGGGTACGCAAGTTTAATGGCGACAAAGCCACCAACGAATGGAGCAATCCGACTACCGGTGCTAAATGGACAGGTGAATACAAGCTGCTGGCCAATGGTGAATACAGCTATCAAGCCGCAAATGCCGCCAAAGCAATTGTGCGCCGAGCCAACGGCACTTATGAGTAAGCATTAGGAAGAATTTCATCCTGCTCTGTTTCTGAGGTCTTTCAAAAAAATCACTTATTATGATCAGTTTTGCGCCCTTGAAAGAAAAAGATCTCGAAAAATTGCATCAGTGGCTGAATAACCAGCACGTTAAAGAGTGGTGGGATGGTCCGATTTCAACAGATGCAGTCAAGGAAAAATATTTGCCTAGAATTCTCGGTCTGGTACCTGTTTACTGCTTTGTATTCAGCTTGGGAACTCAGCCGATCGGATTCGTTCAAGCATACAGGCTGAGCGATTTTCCGGAATATGCAGAACAACTCGGCATTGAGATAAAAGCGGGCTCGGCTTGCATGGATATTTTTGTGGGCGAGCCCGCTCACTTGCATAAGGGCCTGGGAGCAACTGCGCTGCAGCTTTTTCTACGCGATTTTGTGTTTTCGGAGATGGGTGCTTGCGAATCTTATATCGCACCGGCAATTTCAAATTCTGCCGCAATTCGTGCCTATGGAAAAGCCGGATTCAAGCATATAAGCAATGTATATATCCAAGGCGAAAATGAGCCGGAATATCTCATGCGTATAGCCGACGAAGATATGAAAGAGATGAAACCCTGCAGCGGCTGCGCCTTTTAATTAGCTTTCGGCAATTAGACCTTATTTAGAATACTCGATGACAGTAGCTCTGAGCCCGCGGATTAGGTATCTTTAGCAACTGAAAAAGCAAAGGACGCGCATGAAAGTAATTCTTGCCGAAAAACCTTCAGTTGCCCGCGATATTGCGGCGGTTGTAGGTGCAAATACAAAGCGAGACGGCTATTTTGAAGGCAACGACTATGCGGTTACCTACGCTTTTGGGCATCTCGTTACTATAGCCGAACCTGAAGAAATGAATTCAGCCTGGGGGAAACCCTGGCGCGTGGAGCAGCTTCCAATGCTCCCCAGCGAGTGGAAATACAAAGTAGCGGAAAAAGCCGGTGCGCAGTTCACTGTGATCAAGAAATTGTTTGCAGATTCAAACACGAGCTCAATTATCTGCGCGACAGACGCCGGGCGAGAAGGGGAACACATTTTTCGCCTGATTTACATGCTTACGGGCTGCCAAAAGCCTGTGGAAAGACTGTGGATCAGCTCATTAACTGCCGATGCCATCCGCGATGGACTGAGCAAGTTAAAGCCCTCTGCCGAATTCGACAATCTGGCCGCCGCCGCCACAGCCAGAGCCCACGCAGATTGGATTGTCGGTTTGAATTTTACGCGTGCTTACACAACCATAAATCGTAATCTCTGCACAATCGGCCGTGTGCAAACGCCGACGCTTGCTCTGATTACTGAGAGACAGACTCTTATTGAGAGCTTTTCATCGAAAAATTTCTATGAAATACTTGCGACTTTTGATGCCGGATTCACAGCGCGCTATATAACTCCTGAGGCGGAACCTCAAACGCGCCTTCAGGACAAAGCGGCTGCACAGGCTATTGTTGATGCAATTACACCAATTAAAGAAGGCATAGTCGAGTCTGTCGTTACCGCTGAGAAACGCACGAAAGCCCCGGCTCTCTATGACCTTTTGACTTTGCAGAAAGAGGCAAATAAACGCTTCGGATATACGGCGCAGGAAACTTTGAATCTGGCGCAGTCCTTATATGAAGAATACAAACTGATTTCATACCCGCGTACTGAATCGAGGCACCTTTCCACAGACATGGTCGGTGAATTACCTCGTATTTTGAGCACTGTATTGAAGGTTCAAGACGCAAATGTTCTTGCTGCATTTGCACAGGAATCAATTGTCCCCGGCAAAATCACTGCTTCCTTGCTCAAACCGAAGTTAGGCAAAGCCTATGTTGATGATGCAAAACTTACGGATCACCATGCCATTATCCCGACCTTTAATCCCAAACCGTCAAAACTTCCGGAGCGCCAGAGCAATATTTATGAACTGGTGGTGGCACGTTTTCTTTCCATATTCTTGCCGCCTGAAGTGCGCGACGAAACGACTGTAATCATAAAACTGGCCGAACATTCTTTTCGTGCTCGCGGTGTTGTAATAAAAGAACCCGGTTGGACAGTTATAGAGCCCTCGTCCGCAGACGCGGAGCAAAAGCCGGCCGAAAAGGGAAAGGGAAAAGGCAAAGCCAAAGATAAGAAAGAAGGGGCGGAAGACAGCCAACAACTTCCTGCATTAAATAAAGCACAGAGCGTGCTGAAGAAAAAGCTGGAGCTGAAAGAAGGCAAAACCACTCCACCTAAACCATATGATGATGCAACTTTGCTTGCTGCCATGAAAAACGCCGGACAAGATCTCGATGATGAGGATCTAGCCTCCTATATGAAACAAAAAGGTCTGGGAACACCAGCCACCAGAGCCGCTATTATCGAGCGCTTGTTGCAGTCGGGATATATTGAAAGAAACAAGAAATGGCTGATGCCGACTGAGAAGGGCAAGGCGGTGATTCAGCAGGTCCACAACGATTTGAAAGACGTTGCACTCACCGCATCATGGGAGCAGCAACTTGCAGATATGCAGGACGGCAATTTGCAACTGGATAAATTTGAGGGTGAAATAGCAGATTTAGTCACCCGAATTTTGCCCGATATTACTTCCCGCAAGGCCGTAGTTGTTGCAGGACCTAAATCCGATCCGAAATCTATTCCGGACGGAATAGCTTCTTGCCCTCAATGCCAGTCCGGAATCGTCAGACCGACTGCAAAAGGTGTCGGTTGCAACCGCTGGCGAGAAGGCTGCAATTTCTCGGTATGGGGAGAAATGTACGGCAAAACTTTGAGCGAGGCTCAGATGAAAGAGCTTCTTGAAAAAGGGCGAACCAAAACTATTAAAGGCTTCAAAAAGAAAGACGGAAGCGGCACTTATGACGCGAAGCTGGTTTTGAACGAGGAGTTCAAAGTTCGCATGGAATTTGAAGACAAGGGGTTTGGTCCCTGTCCTCAGTGCAAAGAAGGCTCGGTTCGCATGACTCAAAAAGGTGCAGGTTGCAGCCGCTGGCGCGAAGGCTGTCGCTTTTTTATCTGGGCTGAGCAGTTTGGAAAGCTTCTCAGTGAAGCCGAAATTAAGGAGCTCTTTGAAAAGAAGGAAAGCTCATTGATTAAGGGATTCAAGAAAAAATCGGGCGAAGGGACTTATGATGCTCGTTTGATCCTGACTGATGATTTCAAAGTAAGACTCTCCTTCGACAATCAGCCGAAAGTTGAGGCAGCTGCGGCTGAACTGGCGACTTGAGCGGTCACGATTTAAGCGCTTGAATTCAGGTGTTTCTTAAGACGTTGCATCGCGTCTTCCAGCCTTTTCCTCTCCTGAATGAAAGTCATGATCAGGTGATTTCCATCCATCTCATAAAAATAGCCTGGATGAACTAATATTCGCTCGGCTTCAAGAAGCTTCAA
This sequence comes from Candidatus Obscuribacterales bacterium, assembly GCA_019748395.1. Taxonomy (GTDB): domain Bacteria; phylum Cyanobacteriota; class Vampirovibrionia; order Obscuribacterales; family Obscuribacteraceae; genus JAIEPM01. Next base: position 20,541 of record JAIEPM010000399.1, on the reverse strand, counting down.
TGCCATAGTTTCTTCCTCAGCTTCTATTTTAAGAGCGAGATAAAATCCGCCTTTTGGAAGCGCAAAACTGAGGCCATCGAGGGCTTGTATTGCGATCTGACGACATTCCTGCAGCATATTTTTGTAGCTACGCTGGAACTCCTTTCCTTTCTCAAAAATTTCCGCAAGCGCAAATTGAGCGATTTCATTTACCGGAAGAAAGGTGTCGGAGATCATTTCCAGACTGCCCAGCGCCTGCCTGCAGGCTTTCTCCTCTCCGCTCACCACAATCCATGAGATCTTCATACCGGGCAAAGCAAAGCTCTTTGAGAGACCGTTTAGGGTAAAGAGCAATTCCGGTCGAAAACTTGCCGGACGAGAAAAATTCGAATCATAGACAAATTCAGAGAAAACTTCGTCGGAGATTATCGGCAAATGATATTTGTTGGCAAGTTCTACAAGTCTCCTGATCTCAGCATCGTCTAGGACAGCCCCGCTTGGATTGTGAGGCGAGATCAAAACAATAGCCTTAGTTCGCTTATTGATTTTGCTTTCTAGATCTTCAAAATCGATTGACCAATCCTGCTCTTCAGCGAGCCTGTAGCTCCGCAGCCTTAAGTCGCTCAATTGAGCAATATATTCAAGGAGCGGATAGGAAGGCTGAGGACAGAGGATTTCATCTCCGGGATCAGCCAGAACTTTGAAGCAATAAAAATAAGAAATGCTGCTGCCGGGACTCAGCAAGATCTGCTCTTCTCTGAATTCCAGTGGCGCATAAAAATCAACTATGGCTTTGCGTGCTTTCGGTTGCCCATAGGGATCTGGTGAATAAAGGCTCGCTTTGCGTGAAGCAGAAAGCAGAATTTCATCGAGCAATTCTGCCGGAAATACTGCGCCCATTTCACCGACATTGCCTTTGACCAGATCCGTAACTTCTTGTTTTTGTTGCTTTAACCTGCCTAGCAGGGCGTAGAGCGGGTGCTGCTCTCCTGTGAATTCAACAGCCAGTTTCGAAAATCGCATCAAGTCAAAAACTTCCCCAAACAAAAACACCATCCGAACTAAATCGCGATGGTGTTTAAGCTATTGCTTGGCTGCCTCTTGCAGGAGGCTCAATATTTCTCTACGCTTCAGCCAATCCTTCACGTAAAGCGGGCTCTCTGCTGATGTCTCCGGAATGCGCATCCCTGCCGTTTCCGCATCGCCCCTCGGCTCATAGCGCTGACTTGAATCAATCGCTCACCGTTTATGTATATAACAATAGCAGGCGAAATCAGCACTGTGAACTACCCCAGAAAAACTTTTTTGATCATTTTTTCTGCCTTCGTATTTTGCGAAAGGGACTCAGATCTCTTGCTCAATTATCATTGTCACGCGCTCGAACTTCCAGTCAGACAGGTGCTTTCCGCGATTTGCCATTGTATATATGCAAGCAGGTGAGCAGGTATATAGAATGGATAACGAATACTAATACGATCGCAAATATCCGCCCAAGAATACTGATGACTACCGGTAGGGGCGTCGCCAAGCGGCGCCTGCAAATAGATATTTTCATCACAATATCGCCCTTATTTCGAAGCGACTTGAATTTCTTCCGTCTGCACATATGCGAGTAGCCTGGCAGCCTCGCTTATTTGTACGTAGCCATCGCGAGAGGCGAGGACCCATTGTTTTAATCCCTCCAGCTCCAGCAACCTGCGGTGCGCCGGGTTCTCATACTTCATTCTCATCAACGTATCCACAAAGCTCTTACACATCTCCTCGTCTGCTTCAGGCAAGGCGTTGAAAACACAATGCGAATAACCCGGACTCGTCCAAAATGACTCAAGATCTGCTTCCTTTGATTTCAAAGCTTCCCAGGTGGAAATGCCGATGGCTCCGGCAGCGGCTTCCCCACTGAGTACTGCATGAATAACTTCCAGTTCACTGCGCCCAGTGTCTCCATGCTTTCCGACATCGGAATTGAAGCGCAGAGCTTTGTAATCCTGATCTGCCGTAAGTCCGGCTTTGCGCAAAAAATATTCAGGCATCAAAGCAGCCTGAGCAGAATCGCGGCTACCAAAAGCAACTGTTTTGCCTCTTAGCTTCTCAAGCGAGTCAAAGGAGCCTTTGCGAGCAATGAACTTGCTCTTGAAGTCAATATCCGTGTCTCGCATCGCCAGTAAGCGAGTTCTACCGGCAAGCTTGGAGTCTGTTTTTATAAAAGCCAGATTAGTATTCCAGGCAACATCAATAAATCCTGCAAGGAGCGCGTCAACCTGTGCCTCATAATTCGAGAAAAGAACGAAGTCAAAAGAACAACCTTCTTCATTGAAAAAATCTTTGATGCCTTCCCAGATATCCACGACGGCTGCAGTGTAAGCAACAGCGCCCAGTAGAATGCCTTTGCCGCTCATTAATAACACCTCTTCGTTCTAGTTAGTTTTCTAAAAGGGCGGGTTTTACAGGAGATCAAGACCAAGTGCGCTCTTGCCAATCAGGTCTAATAGTACGTCTGAAGTGGGGGCCATAACCGGTCCGGCAAGAGCATCTCTCAAATGTCTCTCAATGCTGAGTGATCCTGAATAAGCTATGCCTCCGCAGATTTGCATGGCTTGCTCAGCGATCGAAAGAGCCGTTTTGCAAGCTAATTGTTTGACTTCAAACAAAAGTATCAAGAGCGCAGGATCTGGCGGAACTTGGTCAAATTTAAGCGCGGCATGCTGCAAAAAAGTTTCCAGCGCATCTAGCGAAACTTTCATTTCTGCAACTGAACGACGAATTGTTGCCAGTTGAGCAAGATTCTCGCCTGTATGTTGATAACTGCGGTTTTTTACATGCTGACAGCACGCTTCATAGGCGGCGCGGGCGATGCCTGTGTAAACAGCTGATGTGCCGAGCAAAAATCGCGGCAAAATTTTGCCCATTGCCAGCGAAAGACCATTTCCGCTTTCGCCAAGCAGGTAATCGAAGGGAAGACCGCAACTTTGCAATTTCATTTCAGCACTTGAATTTCCCCTCAGTCCAAGTCCTTGCCAGGAACCGTTGAATTCCTGTCCGGCGATGCCTTTGGGTACGAAATAGAGCGAAGTAACGATCGGGCTGTCCGAAGCAGCTGCTTGAGTTAGAACTATGTAACTATCAGCGAATCCGGCGCTTGTCACGAAGCACTTATCGGCATCCAGAGTAAAGCCGCTTTCAGTCTCTTTCGATTTGCTATAACTGGCATAGAAATGCGTCCCGGTGCTGCGCTCACTGCAGGCCAGAGTGCTCAGATGCTTTCCGTTGGCGGCAGCGCGAAGAATTTCCTCTTTTCGGCTGGATTTCATTAGCTGATTAATGACGTCAATGCCACAGCAATGCATAACGAAAATCATGCCGCTTGAAGCGCAAGCGCCTGCAATCCCGCTGACCACACGGACAAATTCAGGAGCAGAGGCTTCCATACCGCCAAATTGCCGAGGCACCAGAAGACCAAGCAAGCCGTTCTTGGCGAGTGCGTTTAAGCTTTCAACAGGAAAGGCAGATTTACTGTCAACCTGAGCAGCTTGCTCAGTCAGGAATTTCACTGCTGTGTCCAGGGCTTTTTCGCATGTCTCGGTAGGCATTAGACTTCACTTCCAATAAAAGAAACGCGAATGATTATAGCAGCGCTGCAGGCTCTCGGGGCGCAGCGGTCCTGTCTTCTTCCGGGAGCTCTTAAGCACTAACAAGATTCTGCAAAGGCATCTTTTGAAAGGCGAAAATGGCAAAAGAGCGATATTATAATCATTCTTCAAAATCAACCTGAGCAAAGAGCTTCAATTCGCCAACAAATTTCAAAGGAGCATATGAGAACACTTTATCCCGAGATTGAAGCCTACAATCAATTTTTTCTTCCTGTAGATGAACCTCACAAACTCTATGTCGAGGAAGCAGGAAATCCAAAGGGACAAGCTGTTGTTTTTTTGCACGGCGGTCCGGGCGGCGGCTTCGCATCAAATCATCGTCGATTATTTGATCCTGAACATTATCGAATCATTTTATTTGATCAGCGTGGTGCCGGTCGAAGCACTCCTCATGCCTGTCTTGAGAAGAACACTACCTGGGATCTGGTCTCAGATCTCGAAGTTTTGCGAAAAAAGCTGGGCGTAGATAAATGGGTCGTGTTTGGCGGATCTTGGGGAAGTACGCTTGCCCTTGCTTATGCCGAGACGCATCCTGAAGCAGTTTCGGCTTTGATTCTTCGAGGCATATTTTTATGCCGCCCCGAGGAAATCAACTGGTTTTATCAAAGAGGGATCGACGTATTGTTCCCTGACCTCTGGGAAAATTATATAAAGCCGATCGCGCCGGAAAAACGCGAGCGCATGGTTGAAAGTTACTACGAGCTTTTGACAGGAGATGATCAGAAGCTTCAGATGGAAGCTGCAAAAGCCTGGAGTGTCTGGGAGGGATCTACGCTGAAACTTATTCCCGACCCTGCCACGATCGGGAGTTTTGAATCAGACTTGAAAGCGCTGGCCATGGCCCGCATTGAATGTCACTATTTTATGCACAACTGCTGGCTTGCCGAGAATCAATTGCTTGCTAATATCGACCGAATCAGAAAAATTCCTTGCTGGATTATTCACGGCCGATATGACGTGATCTGTCCATTTAAAAATGCCTGGGATTTGCACAAAGCTTTTCCAGAGGCATCTTTAGAAATCATTCCTGATGCCGGTCATGCCTATGACGAGGCAGGAATTCTGAATGCACTCCTTGGAGCACAGGAAAAATGCAAGGGTCTAATCTAGGCGGAGACCTTGCTCGAAATCGTCTGCAGCTTTTTCTTATTCAAACTTTGTAAAATAGCGCAAGCCATTTGAGGAGATGACATGCAAAGGATTCAGCCCTGTCTCTGGTTTGATAATCAAGCCGAGGAAGCTACGAAACACTACTGCAATATTTTCAAGAACTCGAAATGCGGAGCAATTGCACGTTACAGTGAGGCAGGCGCAGCCGTTTCAGGCAGAGCGGTCGGCAGTGTCATGACGGTTGTGTTTCAACTTTGCGGTCAAGACTTTCTGGCTCTCAATGGCGGACCAATTTACAAATTCACGCCGGCTACATCTCTCGATGTCAGTTGTGAAACAGAAGAGGAAATTGATCATCTATTCAATTCTCTGTCGGATGGCGGTCAGGTATTGATGCCTTTGAGTTCTTATCCATTCAGCAAAAAATTTGCGTGGATCTCGGACAAATACGGACTTTCATGGCGCTTTAATTTAAACGGTGAGTCTCAATCAATAAGACCGGCTCTGATGTTTGTGGGTGATCAACACGGCAGAGCCGAAGAAGCGTTGAATTTTTATGTCTCGAAATTCGAGAACTCCAGTATCTCAGGAATCTGGCACTATGAAGCCGGCGAGCCGGACAAAGAAGGCACTGTGAAACATTCCAGCTTCTCTCTGGACGGCTGCGGGATGATAGCAATGGACAGCGGGCATCCTCACAACTTTGCATTCACTCCTGCCCTTTCATTCATGGTGAATTGCATAAGCCAAGAAGAAGTCGACCATTTTTGGACCGCCCTTTGTGAGGGTGGCGCCCCCAACCATTGCGGCTGGCTCAGCGATAAATTCGGTGTGTCCTGGCAAATCGTTCCGACAGTGCTTTCTAAGATGATGCAGGACTCGGATTGCAACAAAAGCAAAAAAGTTTTCGAAGCCATGCTGACGATGAGCAAGCTGGATATAGCAGCCCTAGAAAAAGCTTACCTCTCATAACCTCAATCAATAGAGTTTCAACGACGGCGGCGTAGCATGATTTCGAGATCGTATTGCTTTGCCAGCTTTTCTGCTTCTTCTGTTTTGTTCAACTTAAGCAATGCAGTAATGAGCGGCTCGGCTGTTCTTGTTTCATTATCGATATCTCTCTCTTTGATGCTCCTGCTCAGCTCAAGAGATTTAGCGAAATACGGAAGGGCTTTCTCGTATAGCCCGGCTGAACTCAGAAGTTCGCCGGCTCTTCGCAAAGGTGCGGCTATCGCCGGGCTATTATCTATGTCAGATATCTTAGACCTCTCGGCAATTTTGTTTTTGGCATTCTGAAACCATTCCTTAACCAGTGGTTCTAGCTTCTCTCCATCTCGCCGTTGTATATACTCGTCTATCATATGAAAACGCAAATTTGACCTTAGTTCTGAACCCAGGGGTAAGTCCTTGCTTAGCTGACCGTGGATTTCTTCTAGTTCCTTAAACAAGGAAGCTTTTGTGTCTTTAGCATCCATTCTTTTGGCCAGGTGAACAAGTTCCATACTAAGATCAACTCGTCTGCCGAGATCCGAGAGATTGTCTATGCTAATTTCACGTGCTGCAGCAACTGTCCGCTTAAACAGAGCTTCAGCTTCGGCATTTTTTCCACTGTTCTTTAAGCAGTCAAGTACATTTTCAGTCAAATTCAACGAGTTATTAGTCAATCCTTTACTGTTACGAGCGCTGTCAACCTTAGCTATTAAATCTCTTGTTAAATCCGAAGATAGACCGGTTTGTCCATTTTCCTCAAAAGCCCTTGTTGAATGTGAAATTGAATCCAGCGTTTCCTTTAATTCCTTAAAGTCTCTTGTCGAAAACTTTTCCAGGCTATCAATTTTTGAACGTGTCTCACGACTCAATACCTCAGCAGCCAGTTTCAACTCTGGAGCATACTTATCCTTCATGTGCGGAGCAAGCAGTTCATAAGAACGGCGCAAGTCATCATGGCTCAAGGTTGTCGGCTCAGAGGCAAGTAGCTTGCTGAAGGTTTCTACCGTTTTTTCAAGCAAGACAGCGTGCTCATTTTTCTTTCCCCAGTCTTCAAAATAAGAAAGCAATTGTTTTTCATGTTCAAAGACTTTTGCCGGATCTGCATCTCTGTCGTTGTGCAGCTCTGTAAGCATATCTTTGTATGCCGCGATATATTTGCTTGCACGTTCTTCAGAACTGGGGGCTTTTTCTTCAGTTTTTTCTCGAGGCTCAGGCTTGTCTCTGCTTAGCTCAGGCTCCTCTCCTTTAATAGACTTGAAGAGATCTTCCAACGCCACTGGCGGCTTGCTGCCGGCTTTGCCTGTGTGATCTACATTATGACCCCACTGATTTTCGAGAATAGCATGATCCTTCATTGAGTCGAAGTCGAAGAGGGAAACCGCATGATGAGCATGAACGGCTGTATCTTTTGCTGAGCTACTCTCATCTTTCCTATAAAAGGCATCCTTCAAATCTTGTTTGAACGGTTCTATATGCGTGTAAACACCGATAACCGTGGCTGGAAGTACACCGCCGTTTTCTTTTTTGGCATTCTCGAGGAACTTAACAAGCTCTTCTTTTGACTGAGGTTTGAAAACCGGAGCACTGCCATTGGCACTGATGACTTTCAGGTTCTTATGATTGCCCCGCAACTGATCGTAAATGTCCTTCACGTTGGCCATATCAAGAATTCGCGGTCCGGAAAGAGGTCTCTCCACGGTGGTACTGAAAAGAGCAGTGCCTTCTTTTAATTTTCTGCCAGGGTCGAAAATCTCCTCGATAGCGCTTAATGATTTGGGTTTTGAATCAGCATAATTCATTAGACGTGTTCGATCATCGCCCAGATGATCTCTTGGGTGGCCCTCTTCATACTTAATTTTGCCTTTGAGCGCGGGTTCCGCACCTTCAAGACCGGCCCGGCGCTGCCAGAAGATATTGAGCAGACCGACCTGGGCTAGCTGGTCTACAGAGTTGCGCGCGTATGGACTTTTAGCGTCTTGGTATTTATCATTATGCAAATTTTTGCTGTTGGGAACGATTTGCGAACCATCTTCGGTTTTGTAGTCGCCATTCAAAGCAAGGTCCCGAATCAATCCTCCGATTGTAGCCGGTTCAGCTTTGAATAATGCCGCTTGCAACGACGCAGCCGTGCAGGTACCGTAGCCTCCCTGATTGGCAATGCCGGGATCCGCGGCCTCTAGCATCATATCTCTGCCTAGATCTCTTAACTGCTCAGCTGTGAAATTCGTGTTTCCGGATTTGCTAGCTTCCAGTACATCTTTTACCTGTCCATAAAATTTCTCGCGCTCTTCTTTGCTGATTTTGTCCGTTTCGGCACGTCCTTCAAACGCTTCCAGAGCTTTCATGAATGGCTCCAGGCGCCGATCGTCTTTGTATAGTTTAAGAGCCAGATCCGACAATTCAGCGCGAGTGGAAGGCCTCGTTTCTTCCTGATTCTTGAGTTCAAGCTTTTCTGCTTGTTTTTCTTTGCCTTTATTCTCCTGCGAAGTTTCCCCGCCCACGATAGCGAGGAAATCGATAAATCCAGCACCGAGAGTTGCTGTGGAGAAGCCTTTCAGGCTAGTTCTTGACTCTAACTCTTTGCCAATCTGTTTGAACACAGTTCCGGCATCTTGAATAAACTCATTCAACTGTGCACTGCGTCGCTGCTCTTCCAGAGTCTCTTGCAGCGGCTTTTCAGCTGTTTCGACGGGGGAGAAGTCCCCAGCTTTTTGTTCTTCTTGCTTATCGTTTTCCAGATTTTTGTACCCGATAGCCAACGCGAAGCCGGACTTCTGCCCGACCTGGATCTATGCGCTAGTAAATACTCCCCGTTTGATAAATAGTAGGCAGATTTTGTGAAAAATTGGTGGACGTCCCTAATGCTTGCCTGGATGAAGCTTTGCCAGCCCGAGCTCAGCCAATTGTTTCAATTTAGGATCATTTGCAAGCTTAATTGCAGTCTGGTATTCCGACTCTGCCGAAGCAAATTGCTTCGAGCTTGCATAAGAGACGCCCAGAAGGTAGTGTGCTTCGGCGTTTGAGCCGTCTTTCTTCAGAATCTCATTCAGTTTATTAATCGCTGCCGAATAGTTTGCGCTCGATATTTCGCCAATGGCTATTTGCAGAGGATTGCTGGATTTTTCTCCGCTCGCTGATGAGCCATTGCCTGCAGGTCCAAGTTCCTGTTCCAGAGCCTTAAGCATCGCTTCCGGGCTATATCCTGTGGAAGCAAAAATGATCTTTCCATTTTTGTCGATTACATAATTTCTTGGAATGCCTTTTTCAGCAAACTTAGCGTAGATTTGTCTGTCAGGGTCTGCGCACACATTCATGCTCAGTTTATATGAATTCTTCAACGGTGCTACTTCATCGAGCTTATGCTCTCTTCCAATCACCAGCATGCTGAAAGGTCTGTTTTTGAAGCGTTGCCAGATATCTGTTTCCAGATGCGGCAATTCCGCCCTGCAAGGAGCGCACCATGTGGCAAAGAAATTTATTAAGACTGTTTGCCCTCTTAATGAACTCATCGAAATTGATTGATTCTCTGTGTTTTTGACGGTGAATTCAGGCACCTGATCACCGGTTTTCAAATCCACAGCCGAAGCTGGCTGATTGTTCAAAAAAAGCACAATAGCTAAAGTCCAGAGCAAAGGGTGTATTTTCATATTGGAAGCATTCCGCAAGCCATCGAATCACTAACTAGATGTACTATCGTTTCGCAGCACCAGGTATTAAGGCTCTGCCAGCATAACATCCTCTGTTTCCATCTCAAGCAATTTGATTGTTTAATCCAAACAAAAACACCACCCGAACTAAATCGCGGTGGTGTTTAAGCTATTGCTTGGCTGCCTCTTGCAGGAGGCTCAATATTTCTCTACGCTTCAGCCAATCCGTCACGTAAAGCGGGCTCTGCTGCTGATGTGTCCGGAATGCGCATCCCTGCTGTTTCCGCATCGCCCCTCGGCTCAAAGCAGTTACTTCAATTAACCGCTCACCGAATATGCATAAAGATTAGCAGCTGCTTTCATGCCTGTGAACTACCCCAAATAAACCGGGTAGATCTAAAGTGAGAAGCTCATGAATATGCCGCAGATTGCTTCTGCAGAAGCGCCAGCTTGTCAGAAGCCCGGGCATTTGACTGCTCAAGCGCCTGCAGCCAAATTATCGATAAGATATGCAAAATATATTCTATCGATATAGAATCGCTATCTGTTACATGGATATTGCATAGATTTGCTATTAAATGAACTCGCAAACTAAGCAGCTTTAATCATCGATTACTGAGCTCAAAAAGCCGGCATCATCCAAAACATATATCAATCGCCCCAAGTCGGCAGTCTTACTTCTTTCAATTTGGCCGTGGTAAAAACTATAGAGATGCATGCGTCCATGGAGTCCGGTATTTGTCCGCAATCAGAGTTATCCTTCTGGCCTGTTTCATTATTTGCCTCTGCCTGCTGGGCTCTCTTGCCTGGGTCGCATATAGCGTTTTTGTGCCGCTCGAGCATGAAAAGTCCCAGGAGATTATTAATATCCCTCAGGGGAGTAGCAGCGACGAAATAGTTGAGAAATTGCAGGATTCAAAAATCATTCGAAATCCGATGATTTTCAAGCTCTATCTCAAAGCCAAACATGCCGGACCTCTAATTAAAGCGGGGGATTATCTTTTCAAGTCCCCAATTTCCAGCGATGAAGTCCTGGCCGAGCTGGAAACAGGTGGACTGATTCCCAATAAATTCACGATTATTGAAGGCTGGACTCGCTGGGACATTGCCAATGCAATGGCAGCAAGCCAAACTTTTAAATTGAAAAACGCCGAGCAAGCACTGAAATTGATGAATGACACCAGATCAATAGCTGATCTAAGCACGAAGGCGAAAAATCTCGAAGGATTCATGTTTCCGGATACTTACTCAGTGTATTCAACTACAACAGCCAAAGATGTAATTGATGCCTCAGTAAAAAGATTCCATCAGGTCTGGAACGAAAAAATTAAAGAACGAGCGCGGGACAGAAAACAATCTGCTCTTGAAGTGGTTACGATTGCGTCTATTATCGAAACCGAGGCAAAACTTTCAAAAGAAAGACCTCTGGTTGCTTCCGTAATCTACAATCGACTCAGCCGAAACATTAATCTCAGTGTCGATTCCACAATTGTGTATGCTTCTAAACTGGCCGGGAAATGGAAAAACAACGGCATTGTTTATCTCAGTGATGTGAATCGCGAGTCTCCCTATAACACGCGCAGAGTTGCCGGACTGCCCCCTGGTCCGGTCGGCAATCCCGGGCTGGCATCGCTTCTGGCCGCAGTAAACCCGGTAAGCAGCTCATACATATTCTATGTGCGTGATCCCGCAAAGAACGACGGCACACACAATTTTTACAGTGATGCAAGCGGCTTTGAAAAGGGCGTGCAGGCATTGCGAAACTGGGAAAAGGCGCGCGATGCGGCCAAGACGCAGAATTCAAAGAACACTGCAGCAAAAAGACGGAACTAGAACAGGTCTGATTACGCTACAGGGAATCCACGATCGCGCATTAAAGCATTGGTATCGACATCACGTCCGCGGAAGTTGCGGAAAGCGACATCGGGAGGAACCGTGTTGCCGACGGAGAAGATTGAATCGCGGAAACGATCGCAGGTTTTGCGATCATAAAAACTTCCGGCTTCCACAAATGCTTCTGCAGCATCTGCAGAATAAGTGTCTGCCCAAATATATGAGTAGTATCCGGCAGAATAACCGTCATCGGCAAAAATATGCCCAAACTGAGTCGGTCTGTGTCTCATTACTATTTCTTTGGGACAGGAGATTTCAGCCATGGTGACTTTTTCAAATTCATCCGGATTGATGCTCTTATCGGGAGTAGCAGCCAGATGGATTTTCATGTCATAAATAGCTGAGGCAAGATACTCGGTGGTGCTGAACCCTTGATTGAAAGTTTTCGATTTTTTCAATTTAGAAACCAGCTCTTTTGAAATTGCTTTGCCGGTTTTATGATGCAAGGCAAATTTGTTCAGCACTTCATCGGTCATGAGCCAGCGCTCGTTGACTTGACTTGGCAATTCAACGAAATCGCGCTTCACGTTTGTTCCGGCAAGAGTTGGATAGTGAACATTGGATTGCAAACCATGCAGTGCGTGTCCGAATTCATGAAACATCGTGTTTGCATCATCAAAGGAGATCAGTACCGGCTCTCCCGGCTTTCCTTTAACGAAGTTGGAGTTGTTTGAAACAATCGGTGTAATCTTTTCTTTGAAATTTTCCTGGGTTCTGTATTCGTTCATCCAGGCGCCGGAGCGTTTGCCTTCGCGCGCATAGGGATCAAAGTACCAGAGTCCAATCTGTTTACCGTCGCGGCGAACCTCGTAAACAGTGACATCAGGATGCACTACCGAAACATCGTCTATCTTGACCATGTCGATACCATAAACTTGTTTTGCGGCATAAAACATACCGTCGCGAATCTTGTCCAACTGTAAATACTGTTTTACTTCATTCTGGTCGATGGCATACTTTGCAATTCGAACTTTTTCGGCGTAGTAGCGATAATCCCATGGTTCGATTTTGATCTTGGCGTTTTCCTGATCCGCAATTTCTTGCATCGCTGCTACTTCTTCTTTGACACGGGCTATTGCAGCTTTCCAAACCCGCATCATCAGATTCATGGCATTTTCCGGAGTTTTCGCCATGTTGTCGTCGAGAATCCAGTGAGCATGCGATGGGAATCCGAGGATCCTTGCTCTTTCGGCTCTGAGCTTCAAGATCTCAGTCATTGTCGCTTTATTGTCGCGCTCGTCGTTGTTGTCACCACGGTTTGTCCACATACGCCAGCCTTTTTCACGCAAATCACGTCGCGATGAAAAGGTCAAAAACGGTTCCATAGAAGAGCGAGTATTCGAAATCACCCACTTGCCTTTCATTCCTTTGCTTTCAGCCTGTGCAGCCGCATCGGCCCTGAGGCTGTCGGAAAGACCGGCCAAATCAGCCTCGGTTTCAAGAACAAGTGTGTACTTCTCCTCGTCTGCCAGCAAGTTATGACTGAAATTTGTGAAAAGTGTGGCAAGCTTCTGGTTTATTTCTCTCAGTCTTGCCTTTTTGTCTTCATCAAGACCGGCTCCTTGCCTTGTGAAAAGACGGTAATAGACTTCCGAAAGTCTTTTTTGCTCTGAGTTCAGAGAGGTCTTATCGCGGTTTTCATAGACCGCTTTCAATCTTTGAAAAAGTGGATCATTTTGAATAATTTCGTCATCGAACTTGGCCATGAGAGGCTTCATTTCACTTTCAATAGCCTGCATCGTCTTATCATTCATAGTCGATGTGTAAATATCGAAAAAACGACTGGCTGTGCTTAGTGGTCTGCCCGCGTCTTCCATGGCTGCCACAGTGTTTTCAAAAGTGGCTTTGTCTTTGAGTCCGGTAATTTGATTTATTTGAGCTCGCTTGAGATCCATGCCCTTTAATAGCGCAGCTTTGAAATCAGCCGGTTTAATCTCTTTGAAGTCCGGTGTGCCGCCGTGCGCACCCACCCAGGGAGAAAGCATAGGACCGAGAGCTGCGGTGGCAACGGACAGAGCAGGCTTCTGGCTCATAAATGATGTCCCTCCGAATGCGGCAAATGCCAGGGCACCTTTCAAAAATGCCCGACGCTCGATAGAAGATTCGTTTTTTTCCAACATTGATTTCGGTCCTTGGGATAACGGCGAGGTCACAAAGCATACTACGAACAGGGTCATAGTTTACTTCTTGGATGCCGAAGTTCGGGTTTCAGTTCCCGTAAGAAGGTAAATTAAAGAGCGCTCGGTGGGGAGAACCAAGCGCTCTTTTGGGGGTTAAGGATAAAACTGTATTTTGAATTCAGAAGCAAACTGCGTGGGGAGCAGACGAGCTACTGGAAACAGAAACATTTGCTTTCTGCCCTGCGGCTTTATCCACTGTCACAGACCAGCTCAGGGTTTGTCCTTTGGCTGTTGTGTGCGTATTAGTAGATTGTGCTGATATGGAGGAATTGGCTGCACTTCCTCCATAGGTCCAGGAGTTTTGACCTGAGTGCGAAGAACTGCCCCCCAGTGAATTCGTAGATGAATAGTTCGATGAGCCCGAGCCTGAGGCACTGGAACCATCCGCTGCTACGAATCCGCTGGAAGAACCGGACCCCGTCAGACTGCCTCCTCTTGTGTTGCTGAGATCTGCAGAAGTAAAAGTGTTGAAGGCGGCACCATAAATGACCGTATCGTTTTCTTTTTTAATAGATGGTCCCACCGAATAGCCGGCCGAGGCTGTACCATTTGCTCCGCCATATGTTTTGGTCTGACCCTGAGCAACGCCCGCACTTTGAGCAAATGCGCTTTCAGTCATAGCTGATGTCGCGAGCAGGGCAAGAGAGAGGGTGAATATAAACCGGCGATAGTTTTTCATTCATAGACTCCTTTACGAGTGTGTGTAAAAAGAATGGACAAAACAGCAGTGTTGTAGGTTCACCTCCGACTTAGTTTTGCTGTGATAGGAATTTTGGACGAGCCAAAAATCGAGACCTCATCCCAGCCTGCCAGCGGTGCCGGTAGAGATGCTTTAACTTTGACGCGGGAGCTGATGGTTCCGTTAAACTCATCAAAGCGGAAACTTTCAAGAGAAAGATTCTTGATAAAGATCGGCAGCCGTAAATTACTCTCTTTAACAGCCAACTCGGCGCTGACGCGACCACTAGCTCTGTCATTAGCAAGGGCAGCAACTCGTGTAATATTGCGAGCATTGCTGTCTGCGAAATCGGCAACAATCAGCAGGCTCATCAGATCAATAAAGCAATAAACAAGCGGTACAAGAACCATGATTCCCGAACTTAACTCGACCAGAGACTGTCCTCTGTTGCGCTTCATTCTACTTTTTCTCTCAGTCATATAAACCTGCTTTTGGATTGTGGAATAATCTTTGATGCTTAAAGCGGCGGTGCATTAGTCGGATCTTCAAGCAAGCGGCGCGTATGAAACGCCACCGGGAAAGGAGCATTCAGGGCTGGAATTTGAAGCGGGAAATAATCAGCACTGAGAAACGGTTTGATTCTCAATCTGGTTGTCACCTCAACCCAGCGATGAATGAAGTTGTATTCGTCCTGATAGGCAAAACTGTAATCAATGTCGGTGCTTATGCCCAATACAGGCTCGGCGTAAGCTCCTATCCCGGAGCTCATCCAGGTTTCCGGCAAAGATTTCTTGACTGGACCTAAGGGATTTTGAGCGATTGCATAATTCAGCAAAGAAGCTTGCTCGCATTGAGCTTTATTCAAGCAGTCAGCAGCCGAATAAAGACTGAAAACACTCATTAAAGCGATCATTGGAATAAATATTCCAGTAAGTAATATTGGAAATGCTGCACCAAACTCAGCAATAACGCTGCCTGAGTTTTTGCGAAGCGAACTTTTCTTTCTGCAATCTACGATCATATTCTTTCCCCAATAAGAGTCTCAAGCCGGTCCAAGATCAGTTACTTGAAAGCGATGGTCTCCCTGTTCCGCTCGAGCCGCTAGAATCTTCACTTATTTGAATCACGCCCAGAAGTCCCGTATAACCAGTGCAGGGAATCCACTGCAACTTATAGCCATTTGTGATCACCGGCGACATAGTGCTGTTACCATCAGGATCTGAAGTTCGCGCACGCACTGATACCCTTTGTGCATCGCCCGGCGTGATCAATGCTTTCTTTTGACCGGCCAGGTAGCCTCTGTGACCGGCTCCAACAGCATCAAGAATTTTGTCCAGGGTCGAGGTATCAAAGTCAGGGTCGATCTCATAGAAACGCTGTTCAATTAATTTCTGTATTTTGGGAGCAGAGTCCACAAGCTCGGTTAGATTAACGGCTTTGTCCGAAAGATTCTCGACGCGCAGAAATCCAGTAGGAATGCTCATTCCATAACCCGGATCTGTTGCTTCTGCCAGTCCGCAGGCAGTAAAACTCATACTTTGATCTGCCAGCGGGATTCGCGTTTTGCCGGAAGCCCTAAAAGCATTTGGAATCGCATAGGATTCATCGATTAGCGCGGGCGCCTCACGATGCAGATCAAACTCTTGTTCTGAGATCAAATGAGGCTTCAGTGGAGGGCGAAGAGGGAAAAAGTACGAGCGCCGGGGCGGACGTACGCTGTGGTCCACCAGTGAATCTATTTGCATATAACCGCAGACATAATAGTTCTTATTTCCGTTTATTGTGATAGGTGTGGTTGGTAGCTGCTGACAATCTTTGACTTTAAGTTTGTCTCTCAAGCCGTAGGGAATTTGATTGTCATTCATGTATACGTTACTTGCCGTTCCAGGATTGACATATGACTTATCCCAACCTAAATCTCCCAGGTCTCCGATGACTCGGCTGCCAAACATGCGTAAATAGTTGTCTCCATCGGCAGCAACAGAATCAAAATGACCGATTCTCCTTGCAATGCCGAGCAAGTTGGAAGAGAAGAGCTGAGCTAAATTTCCCACTGTTTTGTCAAGCTGTTTTGCATGATCTTTGGACCTAGCGGTTGATGAGCCCTCACTCTCCATGGCCGACTCATTCAGCTCTACCAGAAATTCGACTCCGGCGACTCGATTGAAGTTTTTCAGGGTCAATCCCTTATCACTTTCAATAGCACCGGTGAGAATCTCATATTCATCTCCAGGTATTCGGTCCACGGAAGGATCTTGCATCGCTGCTTTTGTAGCATTCAATGCTCCTGCGTTTACCGCGTCCTTAAACTCGCTGTTTCCACTGAGCAAGCGGCATATTTGAAATAGGCCGAGCCCCATGGTTATAACAAACAGCAATAAACTCACTGCCAAAGCAGTGATAGATCCATGATCATTTCGTGGACCGCTGCGAATCAACTTCAACATTTTTGCCCCCAGGATGCGATTAGCCCATCAACCGCAGATCCTGAAACTTTCTGATTTGAACTGAGCGCTCGGGCTGTTTCATTCAGTTGCCGTTCCCAAGGTCAAATTCTTCATCATGTGGTGCATTACCCGATCGCTCGAGAAAGGTTTCGCTGCTGCCGTTCAATTAATTTTTGTTGTCGCAGCGGCAACAATTGGAGTTTTCTCTATGAAGGAACGAGAGTGACAATTGCCTGCTGCGGAAGTAGAATGGCAAAGAGGTAATAGCTAAATGACAGCGGGCATCTTTTCCAATTCTGGTGCTAAGCCATATCCGTGGCTATTCCATCCTTTGGTTGATCTTTTTTTCTGCTGCGGCGGATTATTCTGGTTGCTCGTCGCTTTGCACTTCAAATTCAATGCTCCAGGACAAGCTCTCAATCAGAGCCTCCCTTACGAAACGGTCTTGCTGCTGGCCGGCAGCGTGCTGTTTTCAAATCCGCATGTTTCCGCGACACTGCTAAGACTCTACAGCAAAAAGGAAACCAGGAATCGACTCTGGTTTCACAGTTATTTGTCCCTGATTTTTTTCACTTTGCTCGTGGGCGCCAGTTTATCAAACACATTTCTTCTGGCTCTTCTAATCAGATTGTATGCTTCGCTTACTTTCGACCATACAATCTCGCAAAATTACGGCATTACACTGATGTATTGCTATCGTTCCGGTTTTTTGCTTGAGAATAAGGAACGCCTCTGTCTCAAAGTCATCCATCATTCACTAACCTGGTTCTCTATTCTTCGGCAATTCACTTATATTGAATTCTGTCCTAAGAAGCACCTTGGTTTTACGATTCCAATGCTTGGACCGATACCCGAGATTTTTACCTGGACGGCGCTTTCTGTTCTGATTCTTTCAAGCATCTGTTTTCTTGCGATTCTTGCTCGAAAAGCCGTCAAGGAAGGTCGGCATATGCCTTTGCCTGCTTATTTCCTTCTGTTCACAAGCGTGATTATGTTTACGGCCGGTGTCGAAATTTCCGGTGGATTTTTCCTTTTTACGCCGGCATTTTTTCATGCAGCGCAATATCTTGTAGTGGCAACATACTACAACCTTAAAGAAAGCGGTCAAACAGAGAATGTCAGACCGGAAAACATGATTCGGCTTCTTTTTTCCGGAGCAAACCTCAAATATTATTTCGGGCTGCTGGGTCTGGGAACTATGGTGTTTGCGCTGGCGCCATTTGCAATCAGTTTATTTGGAGTTTCATTCACTGCTGCCTGGGCGGCTATTTTTGTATGCGGCGGCTTCCATCACTTTCTAGCCGATAGTGCTCTCTGGAAATTAAGGGATGCACGGGTCAGAGAGGCGATTTTGAATTAATGACGCAAAAAAGACGCAAATCTGAACAAAGTTTGCTCTGACAAATCCATAAGCTGTACTCACGAACAACGAACGAGAGGGCAGCGAAATGAGAAACCAGGGATTGGACGATCTTTATGTCAACAAAATGACCGCTCAGATTCCTAACACACGGGTCGGAGCTCAGACATCTACCCGCATTCGCGCCCTTCGTCTGGAAGAAAAGAAAGCCAAGCCGTTGGCTCTGGTTCTGCAAGGTGCTTTCAATGATGCCGTTTCTGCATTCTCAGCCCTGCTTTCCAGCCAGACCGGCAACTGCAACAAAATGTGTGCTAATTATGGTCACATCATCGACCAGCAGAACTGGAGCGGTCATCTTCCCCGTTGCTCCGACTGCGGTCAAATCATCCACGATCCCAAGTCGCTCCGTCGCTCTTCTGCCGATAAAGTCGACCCGAATGCAGAACGCTTCGTAATGAACGACTCAGGCAAATGGACAAGAGCCAACTAAAGTTTTTCTCTCCCCAACCCTGTAAAGGAAGGAGTTAGACTCCCCAGCCCTGCCTGACTCCTTCCTTTACTTCCCAATTTATTGCCCCAAAGCCAGGAGCTAAGTTCAATGACGCAAAAATGACGCAAAGCTGACGCTTCCCTGCACCATGAAATCCATATTCTGTATTCATGAAGGGTTTCGAGAGGGCAGGCAAATGAACGAGCAGAGTTTAGACGATCTCTACGTAAACAAAATGACCGCCAGAGCCAACACCAGAGTCGGCGCCCAGACCGCAAGCCGCATTCGGGCTCTTCGTCAGGAAGAACAACAAGCCAAGCCGCTGGCTCTCGTGCTTCAAGGACTTCTCAATGATGCAGTATCGGCTCTCAGCGCAGTTCTTTCCAGCAAAAACGGTAAAACAGCAGTTATGTGCTCAAACTACGGTCACATTATCGACCACAAGAACTGGAACGGTCATCTGCCCTGCTGTTCAGATTGCGGTCAAGTCATAAGCGACCCCAAATCGCTCCGTCGCGCCTCCGCCGAAAAAATCGATCTATCAGCCGAGCGCTTTGTATTAAACGCCGCAGGCAAATGGGCTGCAGCCCAGTAAGAAGTAATAAGGTCTCTCAAGCCCCCCAGGCTGAGAAATTGAAGGAGTCAGGTGCCCAGCATTGCCTGACTCCTTCTTTTGTTTAACAGAGCCGGTGTAGGTGTGCGGGAGGTCCTTGATAGTAAACTGATTACTTGACGGTTGAAGAAGTGGATAACAGGCGATGCCATCAATTAAGGTCAGTGGTCGATGCGCAAGCGCTGTGTTGCTTGTCTTATGGTCTGTTTGCTTTCTTTGTTCCTGCAAAGGGCCAGCTCATCGCTCGATGCAAGGATCGGCAGACTCAGCAAAACAATCCGGACCTGCTTCAACAAGCACCTGCTCTTATGGCGTTCTGCTCTACTGCGCAAAACCGGACGATGCCAATAATTGGCACGGTCCGGCGATTGTTAATGGGAAGCTCTACGATGTAAACAGACCAAAACAATATGAACCATCTCAAAATAGCGTCGCCGCGACGAATTGGAAAACCTATCTGCTAGACGATACTGGTTTGTCTTCTCTCAAGAAGACGCTTGTTTATTGTGATGGGACATTTGGAACCCTGGCAGTAACGAACAAAAGGAAAGGCGGCAGTTTAAAAGGGAGATTTCCCTGGAGCTACGATATTTCATTGTTACAGGTCGCTTTGGATGAACCAAAGAAGACGATTGTTCTGGTTGGTAGCGAGGATCTTGCTACTGCTGAAGAGATTAAGGAAGGACATTCAACTGTCGATGGTATCAAGAACCTAAAGGAAATGATCGAATCAGGCAGCGGACACACAGATCATGAAGAAGATACGCATGATACAGAAATCCGATTAATCTCAATAATAGAAACCGACATCAGCCTACAGCGGGTTATTAAGGGAACGCCCTTCGGCGCTGCTCATACCTGGTATGAACGTAAGTGGGAAACATATGAGCTTGCCAGAGATAAAGAAACCGAGATCATCTGCAAGCCTCTGGACCACTCGCTATTCTCGGGGCAGCTACTGCAAAAATTGAACCAAGAGTTTGACGCGAACGTCGAACTTGCGAGCGGCTTTGCTGATGCAGACAGCCGCTGGGATAATTTTTTCCTGCTTCCTGCTGTCGGTGGCCCGCAAGTCCTTTTTGGCGTTGCAGCGGTGGCCACAGAAGTTCATGGCACAGTGATAGAAATCCCCGGGGGGAGCCTTCAAGGGACCGCTGCGCTCACGACTAGTCCTGAGAATTCCGACGGCAGAACTATTGCAGTGAGTCCAGACGAACAATTCACAATTGCAAAAGATGACGATCAAATTGTATGCAGATTTAAGACCGGCAAAGAGATTCAGGTGATGCCGGCTAGTTCGTTTCGCGGGTGGAAGTGGATTCCGCTCAACCAGCAAAACATGGCGAACTGGAAGCGTTTTCATAGCAAACGCTTGTAGGCTGTACTATGCCGAACGCCTCTCATGGCAGATCCGATAGCGCAGTTTTCTCCTAAAAAAACATGTCGATCCCTGGAAAAGAGCTTGTCCCAAATAATGGGCGCAGCCCATTTTTTCAAGTGTGGGGC
>JAIEPM010000027.1 GCA_019748395.1 Candidatus Obscuribacterales bacterium | reverse complement strand
TTCTCGTTGATAGGGCAGCGACGCTGCCTCCCGGAGGGCGACCGGCTGGGCTCTGCCGTCAAGGCGGCAGGCGCTAAGCAGAAGGACAAAAGGAAAACAAAACGGCTTGACGGTGGTGGGCGCTCAGCCGGTAAACTTGAAGAACAGCGGAGAGAGCCTCTAAGTCAGGCTCACAACGCTTAAGCGATCGGAAAATGAGTTAAATCTGATGTGGTATCGCCCACTTAAACAAATGTCAAGAAAGTACACTTGTTAGTGGTGGGAATTTTGCAATTTTTCTAAAGACGGTACAAGCCTTATCGGGCTCACTGAGCGCTTCTTGCGACTTCAGAGAACTCCCTGGCGATACTGTCATCGAGCACCACATCCAGTGGCATCATCATAACAGATCGGCAGATCAAATAGAACGAAATTCGAAAAAGAACCTCAGTTAGGGCGGACGAACCACCAGCTGCGGACCATTTAGAACAGAGGACAACTGTTCTTTCAGGGCGGATATATAAATCTGCAATGTGTTCTGGCTGTCATAGTCAGGAGCCAGAGCTAGATACCCCAACAAAATGACCAGGAGTACTTTGATTTCCTCTACGGAAAGGGTCGAAGGATCAGTCTTGGTAAGACTGGTTACTTCTGCCAACCAACATGATTCAGAAGCCCTCTGGGAGGCATGAGCGGTTTTCTCTGCCTGGCGCTGCTCTCTTTGTGATCGCATGGAGATCTCATAGATAATCCGGCGAGCTGCCAAGCGACCCGGCGGCATATCTGGATTAGAAAGAGTGGTAGGGGGCTGGGTTTGAGCAGAACCCGCCCCCACCACATCGTTATATTCGTCCGTACAGATTGCAAAGAACCCTTCAGCAAGGTCCTCATAGTCCTGGCGCCAGATATCAGCGTGGTTATATAGCGTCTCCCTGGAGCAACCGGCGGCCTTCTGCAACTCCACTGTGGTGAAGGAGCGCTGCGTTTTCTTGAGCCCTTCGAGGGCATCTGATATGCGCTTGCGGGCGTCGGTCTTGCGATTGGCGTTCTCCCTTATCCAGGAGATGGGGCGCTCGGGGGCGTACTTAACGGGTTCGGTAAACTGCTTGTCTGCTGGACGCCAACTAGCAGCCCGCTCTACCTGGGCGTAAGCATCAGCCCGGCCACGGTTAATGTCTTCACTTTGCCCGTTGTTTCTGGTGTGTAAGAACTCGTCGATGGCCCATTGGCGCTCTTGTTCGTATCCATATCCCAAAGCTGGCAGGTCACGGCTCGGGTCGCCGTAGAAGAAATAGTGCCCGACACATTCAATAGCTTCAGCGCGCTGGGATGGACCATTCAAGCCGCTGAGATGATAAAGCCGTCCTTTGTACCAGTTCTCTACGATGATGCCGGGCGGCAGTCGGTGGAACACCCCTCGAACAAAATCGGAAAATTCCGACTCTGGGACGTCCTTCATGTCAGTACGTATAGGCACGACGTTGTTGACGCGATCACCGCGACCGTGGACGGAAGCGGAAGCCTTGCGTTTCTCTAGCTCCTGGACCTGTGCCTTGAGCCTTCGGAAATCCTCAAAGGAATTGGCGTCGCCGTCTAGTACGTCGAGAAATAATTCCAGCGCATAGGTAGCATCAAGCTTATTTCGCTCATGCTCTATCTCCAAAGTCTTTTTATCAAGCCAGGCAAAACCAGGCTGCATCGGCAACCTTAGGCCCAAGCCCATAGAGCCTTCGCCGCCCGGATGAGGGAAAATCTCGAGCTGTCCTTTTCCGACTTGGAAGTCATTCAAAGTAAGGAGTTTGAATAATTGCCTCCGGAGTTCGAGACTGGCAATGGGTTCCTCGAAGAAAAGGTATAAATGCCAGCCACCACTGTAACTTGAGCGATAAAGTGAAGATCGAGAAAGACCCCCTTGAGACAAGCACTGTAGTAACTTCTCAAGTGATTGCTTGTTGTGATAGCGACTGTTCTGGTCAATATCTAGGACTGCAAACCTGGTTGTTTTTGCTGCACGACAGCCGATATAGAACTTGGGATGGGCGCAGGCAATGGCCTTCAATATCTCGGAATCAGGCAGCTTCCAGTTCTCGTTAGCTGAGTACCAAGAGCCACCAGAGAGAGGTTTGTAGATGTAACCAAAGCGGTGGAACAGCTCAAGAAACTGGGCGACGCAAGTCTCCCACCCTTTCGGGAAGTACTGCAGTCGATCAAATCTAGTCGGCGCGGTAGCTGATGCTAAGCGCGCTTGAGCCAGTCCGTTGATAGTCGGCACCCAAAGTTAATTAGGGATGAGTTGACCTATCCGGACCGTTCGTCTATTCTGAAGTCAATTCGCGAAACTTCCAAAAACGCGACAACAACTGAATAACGAGATCCGTAAAAGGTCTCTAAAAGGACATCGCCCCAAGCGATGTTTTTTTTATCGGTAACTTTGTCCTTTCTAGGAGGCTAGAGCCTCTATATATCCGTTCGATATGCACCACTTTTGGTGGCATCGACCGATGACACTATATTATTTGCGTTAAAACCGATCAACTCTTTACTACCCGAACAGATCGAATGGCGGCGGCTTTCCGAAGGCTGGAAAATTTCGATACTTAAGCCTAGAAATGGTTTCACGGCATTTATTGCCGCTTGCGATTATTTGGCACCACGATAGCAAATTAGGTGCCGGAATCGGCTAGAAGTTTTTCCAGCCGGTATCGAAACAAACTTCCAGACCATAGAAACACCAAAACCAGACCAAGAAAAGCAGGCTAGAAACGGCTCGAAAAACCCCAAAAGCATCACTACTCCGAACACACCGGACGGGCACAAAACAGAAGCCGCAGTATATCCAACAGCAATTTTCCAACCCGCCCTGGAAGGAGTCGGGAAATTTTCCAGGGGTATCGAAACGCTTCCAACCCCGGATCGAAAGAAATAGAGAGCGCCACTTCCACCCCCTGCCAAGCGATTCAAAGGACACCTCGGATGAATATCAGGGAGGGGATCTCCGGCTGGAAATAATTTCCAACCGGTCTCGAAAAGCTCAAGAAGTGGGCTGGAAAATTCGGCGGCAAAAATTTCGAGAGTCCCGAATCGGTTATTGACTGAGATTTCCATACCTGAAGGAGTTTCGAGACAGTGGCTAGAAGCGTTTCCAGGCTCCCTCGGAATCCGAGCCACAATGCGGCTTGAGCAATGAAGAAATACTTTTCCTTTCTGTGAAAAAGCCGTATAATGCCCACGGGGTAAGGGTTTGCAATATTCAATAGATACGCATTGGATATAAGGAGTGCCGTGTCACGAACGATTTCAGTCAAGGAAGCAGCAGCGGCCCTGGGTATTACGCCCAGAGCGGTAACGTACCGCCTGGAAAAGGGACAGCTCAAAGGCACTCTGAACAAGAACGAGTTCGGCGTCCCGGAATGGCGCATATATCCCAACAAAGAAATCATGGCCGGTCTAAATAGCCAGCCAGAAGCAACGACGACAACAGGTCCGATAAATTTCGAGCCCGAGGATGTAGTCGAAGCAGAATCGGTAGATGCACCGGAAGGACCAGAAGCAACAACTCAAACCGAGCCGCGATTTGCGACCGAGTTTCAAACCATAGTCGAGCAATGCGTCCGCCCCCTAGTCG
Organism: Candidatus Obscuribacterales bacterium; assembly: GCA_019748395.1. Taxonomy (GTDB): domain Bacteria; phylum Cyanobacteriota; class Vampirovibrionia; order Obscuribacterales; family Obscuribacteraceae; genus JAIEPM01. Next base: position 24,604 of record JAIEPM010000027.1, on the reverse strand, counting down.
AAGAGGTTAAGGCCCAGGCGCTAGCGCTTGCGGAGAAAGAGCGGATCATTGAGGACCAGAAAAGACAACTTCGCCTCCTCCCCGACTTCCAGAGACAAGCCGAACAGGAGCGTCAGCACGCCGAAGAAGAGAGGAAGGCTGCCGAACTCCGGGCACTGGAAATAGAAGCCTTAAACAGGCAAATAGCTGCCATGGAAGAGCAGAAACGTGAGCTTGAAGAGAAAGCTCAGCAAGCAAACATCTTGGTGCAGGACATCGAGACCCTCAAAGCAACGGTAGAAAAGCTTCAGAAGCCCTGGTGGAAGAAGTGGTTTTCGGCACAAGAATAGCGGTGTTTGCATTTGAGCTGATACTTGCGCAGGAACGCTTTCATTGAACTTTTTGGCAAGGCAGAGCGTCTACTTAAACAGCGGCGGTTTAAAGAGGGCTTGGGTATGATGTCAGATTACGAAAGAACATCACGAATATCAGGTTCGATAGCAATAGCAGCTGACTCAGTTAGTGAGTTGAGGCGAGTAGATGTTTACCGGGTACTCAGTAATGCATCTGAGCAGGAAGTTTTAGTGGAGACTACTGAGCATATCTGGAATCTACGTCCCGACTTGAGGGAGGAAATTACGTCATGTCTTGAGGAGTTAGGAAGTCCGACGTATCCAGGGAATTGGGGTGTAAATGAGTGCCCGACAGTGAGGTAAGTCGGGATTAAGTCTACTTTCCAATGATTTCTACGTATCCAATCAATTCAGCTGAATAGCTACCATCACCATTAGCAGCTCCTTTGTGTTTTAGTTCGCGCTGCAATGTTGGTTCTACAGCCTTGGTAAAGAGTTCACCTCGCTGCTCTGCCCGGAACGTTGGTGTTGTAGTTGGCGCTTGGAGGTATTGCTCGGATTGGCGCTCGACGGCTGGGACACGCGTACCATCCTGCTTTACGGCAATAGGTTGTAGCACGACGCGACGCTCACCGTTACCAACGGATGCTTCAACTATCCAGAAGGACAAAAGGACAGGCTCGTCCACGTCAGCGGAGACCGCGATGCCGATTTCCTCTGGTGGGACGCTGCGCCAACGTGCCAACTCCTCTTGAACCAGAGGATGGTCCAACCCCATGAGTTGCAGCATGTCTTGATCAGTCGCAGCTTCCCGACTTAGGGTGAAGCGCGCGCGGAGCGAACCTTCATTATTAATCAGATCGTAAGTGGCATCGTCCACCTTCACTAGTTTTTGATGACGATGAGCGACCGCGGCCGAGAAAAACCTGACCAGTCTATCCAAACTGGACGATATGTCCGAGAATGGCTTATAGTCGTCGAGGCTGAAACCATCCAGGTCTTGGAAGAGATCGAATACAACCTGACGCGCCTCGCGGGAGTTTGACAACGCCGCTTCCAGTTCTACTTGAGTGCGTTTCAATTCCGGGTCGGAGAGGGCTTCTTGGTAAAGCCGATCATAGTTTAATCGTTCTGATAATTGACCAAGAATTTGGGCTCGCAAGTCTTCGGCGATGTTTCCTTTTTCATCGACCTTACCGACTGTGCGCGCGATCTCGGTCAGTTTCTCATCTAGCAGTAGAAAGATGCGGCCCTCAATGGTATCCGAGAGCACGAGGTTGTAGACTTGTGCTGTGTGGTTCTGTCCGTAGCGGTGGATACGCCCAATCCGCTGCTCCATATCCATTGGATTCCATGGCAGATCGAAGTTAAACAAGACACGTGCGAATTGCAGGTTGATGCCTTCACGTCCGGCAGCCGTGCAGACGAGCACGCGTGGTCCGTCCTTCTGACGAAAGCGTCGCTCTGCCGTGACCTTGGCTCCATGGTCGCCGCCTCTCAGCACCACCACACCCTGCCCCGGAAAAGTCTCTTCAATCTCGCGGGCAATCATATCCACAGTGCCTAGATAAGTGGCGAAAATCACGATCTTCTCGTTGGGGTTCTGGCGCCAAAGTGTGCCTAAGCCATCAAGCAGCTTCTGCATCTTGGTTTCACGCTGCGCTGGGAACACGCGTAGCAGGTCGCCAATCCGAAGGCGCTCTTCCGGCAAATGCAAGTTCACCACTGCAGAGGCAGCTTCTTCCGCATGCGCAGAAGAATACTCACTGCCGTATGGATCGGACGCCATTTCTAGCGCTTCCTCATCCAATTTCTTGACCAACCGATATTTGAGATCGGCCAGTATCCGGTCTACTTCGCTACGTCCTACTGCATCGTGAGGGAGGTTGAATTCCTCGTGGATAAGTTCGCGAGCTTCCGCTGTTAGCCGCTCTCGACCTTCTATATCCAGTTCCTTGTCGCGCAAAAAGGCTTCATGGAGCGTCAGCATCAGTAGTCTACGCTTGAGTGTGCGGCGTACAGCGGCGAAGCTTGATGCTGCTATCTTCTGAAAGATCGCCATAAGGAACCCCAGGGCTCGTCCTTTATTGCCCTGGCGCCGTGCAAGATCGAAACCATCTTGAAGATACTCGCGAAGATTCTCGTAGAACAACCTCTCGGGCTGGGACATCACAAAGGACTCTGTGTGAACCCAGCGGCGTGCGAATAGTGGAGAACCGTCGGGCTGACAAGCATCAGCTTTCGTGCGGCGGAACATTACGGTGTTTAAGCGATGTCGCTCAGCGAGCATCTCCTCTGGACTACGAAATAGGGTCGGATTCAGCAGGAAGACAATCAAACCTAATGACCAGAGCAGTTCCATAATTCAATTTTCGCCCTGCCGCCGGCCAAACGGAAGAGGAGAAGTACCAGCTATGGAACGAATTCCCTTGCCAACCCGTCATACTTGTAATACACTTAAGACATGTAAGACAGGATAAGGATATGAGCACCTCAGTACGCTTTTCACCAGAAATCGAAGAACGTCTTGACAGGCTTGCCAGGGAAACAGGGCGAGCCAAGAGCTTCTATATCAAGCAGATGGTAGAAGGCAGCATCGACGACGTTGAAGACTGTTACCTGGCAGAGTCTGTCCTGGAACGCATCCGTGCAGGCAAAGAAGCAGTCCACAGCAGCGCAGCAGTGAGAAAAGAGCTTGGCCTGGACGATTAAGTATTCAGATACAGCCTTGAAAGAGCTAAAGAAGCTCGACAAGGGCGCCGCCAGAGAAATACTCGACTATCTAGACAAAAAGATAGCCGTTCTCGAAGATGCGACGACGGCCGGAAAAGCTCTGACTGGAAAACTTGCAACCTTGTGGCGTTACCGAGTGCGCGACATGCGAGTGATCTGCCACATCGACAAAGGCGAGGTGACGGTCCTGGTTTTGCGCGTAGCACACCGGAGCAAGGTGTACGACGACGAGAAACAGATTGCAGAGAAAGCAGCCGGTGACATAGCCACTTTCCAGAAAGAACTCAAGGAAGAAAAAGAGAAAGCTGAGCAGGAAGCTGCCCAGGAGAAGACCGACTAGACGGGCAAGACGAGCTGGTTACACCGGCGCGAGCGGCGGGTGGGTAGCCACGCGCGAAGCGCGCCCTCCAGCCGAACTACACGTATTAGCCACATAAACACGAAAAGTACTCCTAAGCGATTTTGCTGACCGGTGTATTTGACAGAATGCAAGTTTTGTCAAACCAAGAATTGAGCTATATGAGCGTTTCGGGCTTCATTTCCTTCTTTTGTCCATTTATACTTGACGAAAGTGATTGGCTAGCACTTTAAGTCAAGAGGTGATCGTGCCCGGACAAGCTCGCATTTTAAGTTCAAAAGAGATTTCAAGAATACAAAAATTCTTACCGACAGCAAGAGACAAAACCTTGTTTGCCGTGGGAATCTACAGCGGACTGCGAGTTGGCGAGATTGTGCAGTTGCGGTACGACCAGCTGTACACCGAATCTGGTGGCATTAGAAGCGTACTTAAGATAAAGCGCTCTAAGCGGAAGAACACCGTATTCAGCGACATTCCAACACATCCGAAGCTTAGGGATGCTCTGGCGACATATAAAGACGAGATCGATGATTGTAAATGGTTGTTTCCATCAAAAGAATCAGCTACAGGGCATCTGACGAGAGCACAAGCGCACAACATTCTGAAGAAAGTTTTTGATTCACTGGACCTAGAGGATGCGTCGACGCATTCCATGCGCCGCACGTGCCTTACCAACATGAGCAGAGCCGGTGTTCCGCTGCGCACTATTCAAGAGATTTCAGGACACTCGAGCTTAAGTGCATTGCAAGCGTATCTGGCTGTAGATCCCGATGATAAGCGACGAGCCATCAATCTCTTGAGGTATTAATGTCTTCTGATCCTTCAACAAGAATAAGCAGTAGACCGGCCTTACCAGAGGAACTAGATCTTGAGCAGCTGAACAAGTACTTTGTCTTGTCGCCAGCAGATCTGACAGAAATTAAGGAATGTCGGGGAACGGTAAATAAACTTGGATTCGCCATTCAACTTTGCTGCCTACGTTGGTTCGGCTTCCTGCTTGCGGATTTAGGTCCTGCTCCACAAACTGTCGTTGACCTTTTAGTTCAACAGATTGGAATCACTGAACCAACAGATCTCTCGCTCTATCCTCAGAGCAACAAGACTTTGACGAATCACCCTGAGCGTCTAAGAGAGTATCTTGGTTTTCAAAAATGCGATGGGTTGCAACGCTTACGCTTGCTCAACTACCTGACGGATCAAGTTATAAAACTGCCTCGCACGGCTGATTTGATTGATATTGCATGTGAGTGGCTATATGAACAGAAGATTGTTCGCCCTGCCACCAGAACATTGCAAGAGATAATCACAGAAGCCAAAACTCTCGGGATGGAGCGAGTTTACAAGCTCATAAACGATGCTCTTACGGTTGAGCAAAAGAACATGATCGACGGACTTCTGGAAGCCAATCAGGAAGGAGCAGATGGCGGACGATCCCAATTGGAAGAACTCAGAAAGCCCGCAAAGCGTGAGTCTACACGATCAATGAACGAGCTTACTGCTCGGTTGATCTACCTGCAGTCATTAGGATGTGCGGTGGAAATTCTGACCCTTGTTCCGCTGCCGACCAGGCAGTTGCTCTCAACCTGGGGATTCCAGCAAGATGTTTGGTCGTTGCGCCGCTTTGGCGCCGAAAAGCGCTACAGCATTGTGGCTGCCTTTCTGAATACCACACTCACTGAAACGGTGGATGCCATTGTTGACATGCAGGATCGGCTGATAACGCGCTACCAGAATCAAGCCAAGGAGAAGAAAGAGGCGCTGCTTCGCTCGGCGGAGAAGGCGAGGACTGAGTCCATAGAAGCATTCGAAGACATTGGAATGGTCATTTTGGACGAAGAGCATGTCGGTGATGAAGATGTTAGGAAAGAAGTATTCAGTAAACGCTCCGCACAGTCATTGCGAGAGCTGCTTGCAGACTGCCAGTCCATAAAGTTCGGAGCCGACGCTCACCTGGACTTCATGAGTTCTTCTTATGGTGAAACAAGAAAGTATTCGCCGCAAATGTTGCTCAACACACCGTTCCAATTTAAAGAAGACTCTCCCGTTGGAGCGGCTGTTGCTTACCTGAACATCGTCAATAAAGAAGGCCGCCGGAAGCTGGACAATACCGCTCCAACGTCCTTTCTTTCAAAGCGTTGGCGCAAACATGTAATATGTGAGGAAGGCGGCAAGACCGTAATTTCCAGACCGCACTATGAGATAGCTTTGTTTTCAACCATGAATGAGAGTATCAAGGCCGGCGACGTAACCGTTTCTAATTCGCGGCGCTGGGGAGATCTTGAGGATCTCTTGATCCCTCTGGAAGAATGGCAGGAGACAAAACTGGCTCACTATAAGCAGCTCGATCTTCCAGTCGATTCAGTAGAGCTGGTTGCCTCACTGCGTCAAAAACTTGAAACAATGGCTGCCACTGCCGACAACGGCGTACCAGCCAACAAGCTTCTCAAGATAGACAGCGAAAAAGGAACCTTTACTTTATCTCCATTCGATGGTGGGGATAAGAAACGTGCTCGGCGAATTAAGCAGCTTAGAACGCTCATCCAGAGCGAGTTACCACGGATCGATCTGGTGGACATCCTAATCGACCTCGATAACGCCACCGGTTTTTTGCGTCACTTCGTTACACCAGCTCTCAGGGAGACGAGGCTCTCTTCTGAGACTCTCAGAAGGAATGCTATAGCCGGTCTAATAGCCATCGGCTGCAACATTGGCCCGTATCGAATGGCAATGGCAACGCCCGGAATTACTCACTCTGAAATAAGCGCCATGTCCGATTGGTTTTTTACAAGTGACAGTCTGAAAGCAGCCGCCATCGAGCTAGTGAACTACGGCTTTGTCCTACCAATCACAAAAAACTTCGGTACCGGAGATAGTTGCTCCGCCGACGGAATGCGTTTTTATTCTCCATCAAATTTGCTGCGGACAGATTATAGCCCGATCTTGAAAGATCGCGGCATAGCGTTGATCACTCATACTGCGGACAATCAGTTGATGTTGCACCAGCAGCCTGTGCCGTGCAAACTTCGGGAAGCCGCTTATGATCTGGATGGACTCGTGGAACACGGTACGGAGCTGGAGCCAACTGTTTGTTTCACGGACACCCATGGCTATACCGAAACTGTGCTGGCGGCCGCTTCATTGTCGGGTTTCCAGCTGGCGCCGCGAATCAAGGATATCAAAGACAAGACCCTTTATCGCTTCGAACGCGGGCCCACTTATAAGCATCTTGACCCAATAATCAAAGCAACTATAAAAACGCATTTGATCCATGCCACCTGGGATGAAATCGTTAGAGTAATCGCATCAATCCAGACCAGGCGCGTCTCGGCATCCCTCATCCTTACTAAGCTCAGTTCGTATGCTCGTCAAAATTCTGTATATCAAGGATTGCGCGAAATTGGACGAGTAGACAAAACCCATCTCATTTTGCGGTGTTTACACGATGAAGATTTTCGTCGCCTGCAAACCAAAGAAATTAACAAGGGTGAACGCTCTCACGATTTAGATCGATTCTTGTTCTTCGGCAAGCAAGGCGCTTTGCGCTCAAGAGACTTTCTCGACCAAACACACTCCTTCAGCTGCTTGGCAATTTTGCATAACGCGATCGTAGTGTGGAATCTTCAGCAACTACCGGCGGTGCTGGACAGACTAAGGGGGCGAGGGCATGGCATCTCCAATGAAGACCTTGCTTTGGTTAGCCCTCTCCTTTGGAAGCACGTTAATCCGTTTGGCCGGTACGACATAAACCCTGACCGTATGAGCTATTCCCGATAACCAAGATGTGAACTGCAAATGAAAAAGGATATAACATGAACGCAATGACCCCGGAAATGGCTGCACTAAAAGACCGTCTCAAAGCTACATGGATGGCGGGTGACTACGGGTATTTTGCTAAATATCTTGAGGCTGGCGCCATGGAATTTTTGGAAGAGCTTGCCCTCAAACCTGGGATTGAAATGCTTGATGTAGGCTGCGGTGCCGGGCAGATTGCAATTCCGGCTGCGAGACGCGGTGCCAAAGTAACCGGTATAGATCTTGCTTCGAATCTGATCGATCAGGCTCGGGAACGAGCGCAGGCAGTTAATCTTGAGATTGCATTTGAGCAGGGTGATGCTGAAACACTCCCCTATAATGATGCATCCTTTGATCTTGTCGTTAGCCTTATCGGAGCCATGTTTGCACCTAGACCCGAACGAGTTGCGGCCGAACTAATGCGCGTGTGCCGCAGCGGGGGACGTGTAGTTATGGCAAACTGGACTCCAGGCGGATTCATTGGTGAATTGTTCAAGACGGTAGGCAAACACGTAGCGCCTCCGGACATAATGCCGTCGCCACTCAAGTGGGGCGAGGAGCCTACAGTGCGCGAACGGCTGCACAAAGACATCGCCGAATTGCGATGCGTGAAACGCAATTATCCATTCTGGTATCCGTTTGGACCCAAGGAAGTGGTGGAGTTTTACGGCACATATTATGGTCCTGTTAATCGCGCGTTCGGCTCTCTGGATGAAGTTGCACAAGAATCATTGAGGCGGGATCTTGAGCAACTATGGACTAAACATAATACGGCTTCAGACGGAACCACACAGTACCACTCTGAGTATCTCTTTGTTACTGCGGTCAAAGGCTAATGGCGGTTCCAATAAAAGCAATTGAAGGCGTCGAGTTGAACTTGCCTGAAGGTAATTGTATCGCCAGGGCGCGAGTACTAGATCCACAGGAAAGGATGAATCTGAGTTGGGATCGCTTTGTCCGGCTGAGGTTCGCAGCAAAGGTTCTAGAGGAAAACGTCGCAGCTTCGGCGCGGCTGTTAGATGCTGGTGGCTATGATGGCGCGCTGGCGCTATTTCTGCCGGAACACGAAATTGACGTAATCGACCCAGCAACAACAGGCGGATCTGTCCTGGACATTCCGGCCGGGGACGCTGCATATGATGCCGTTATAGCTGTGGATGTGCTTGAGCACATAGAGCCGATGGACAGAAGCAAGGCGCTAAGCGAGTTTGCGCGGGTCGCTCGCAAACATGTCATTTTGAATTACCCTTGCCGTGGTTCGAAAGAAGCGCAAGAACTTGCACTCAAGCTGACGAACAATGAGCTTATCCGCGAGCATGTGGAATGGGAATTGCCTGATAGCGACTGGGTTTTAGACGAACTGGCAATGCATGGCTATAGAGGGGCGGTGACGCCTCATACAAGCATCGCTGTTTGGTTGGGGCAATACGTGACCCTCAATCTGTTGCCTCAGCAAGCGAAAGAACTGAATCGTCATTTAGTAGCAAACCACGCGGACGAGCCGACGACAAACGCGCTCTATCATTTGGTCGTTTGCGAGCGACGTACCTAATGAGGTGGTACGGTGAGAAACCGCTTTCATTCATGTACCACCAACAGTCAGCTAGCTTAGGAGTACTTTTCGTGTTTATGTGGCTAATACGCGTGGTGGTGCTCATCGTGCGAATGCAAGTGCTCATGCTCTTCTTCTACATGGCTATGTTGGTGTTCATGAGTTTCAGTCAAGTGAAGCCACACCCCAATAGCCATGAAAACAGCAGCCATCAACAGATTGACGGTCAACGCCTCGTACAGAAACAACAGCGATAAGATGGCTCCAGCAAACGGAGCCGTAGAAAAATAGGCACCACTACGCGCTGTACCTAGATATCGCAGTGCCTTTATGAATAGAACCAGACTGACTCCATAACCTAAAAACCCAACAAGCCCAGCTTCGATGAGAAACAGGGTGCCCGGCAGATGACGGACTGTGCCTAATAAGGCAATACCGACGTTGACGAATCCTGCCACCAACCCCTTAATAGCTGCAATCTGCATCGGGTCAGCATCAGAAATATTTCGAGTGAGGTTGTTATCTAGCGCCCAACAAAAGCAAGCGCCAATGATTGCCAGAGATCCTAACGACAGTGGTAGCACAGCTCCTGGCTGCCATGCTAGCAACATGCTGCCTATGACAATCGAAACCATGCCAAGAAAAATGCGGCGATCAAAGTTTTCCTTAAATGCAAACCATGCCAGAAGTGCCGTAAACACCGCTTCCATATTGAGCAAAAGTGAAGCTGCCCCAGCAGGTGTAATAGCCAAGCCGATCATCAATAGGAGAGGACCGACAATCCCACCGAATAGAACGGCACCGCCCAGCCATGGCAGATCTGACGCAACCAACTTTGTTTCTTGTGCTTGAGGACGGAAGGCTTTGGAACCAATACTCCACAGGTACAATCCACAGCCAGAACCCAAGTAAAAAAGACCAGCGAGCAATTGCGGGTGAATTTGCCCGATCAACAATTTCGCTGCCGGTGTGCTTGCACCGAATAACAAGGCCGCTCCCAGCGCAATAGAGGCCGGTGCCAAGCGCTTTTTTGTGCCTTCCATCTTCATGATTCCATTGGTAACCCCGCCTATTTCTTTACCTTGGGAGCTTTAGTGAGCCATGCGTAAATGGCTGGTAACACCAACAATGTGAGTAGTGTAGATGTGACAAGCCCTCCTATAACCACGGTTGCAAGAGGTTTTTGCACTTCTGCTCCTGAGCCTGTGGATACTGCCATTGGCAAAAAGCCCAATGTTGCCACAAGTGCAGTCATTAGGACAGGCCGCAATCTTGTCCCAGCAGCGTGCCTAATCGCCTGCTCGACCGATTCTCCTTCCGAAATCAGTCTGTTGACTGTGGAGATAAGAACAAGTCCATTGAGAACAGCAACACCGAAGAGAGCAATGAATCCAATGGATGCCGGAACGCTCAAGTACATCCCTCGAACCCACAATGCAACGACACCACCGATGAGAGCAAAGGGAACATTTGTCATCACGATAAGAGCGTCTTTTACAGAGCCAAATGTAGTGACCAGCAAGAAGAAAATGATAAGGATCGACAGCGGAACAACAAACGATAGACGCTGCATTGCCCTTTGCTGATTCTCGAATTGGCCGCCCCAGCGTATGTAATAGCCTGGCGGCAGCTTCACAGCCTTGCTTATTTTTTCCTGTCCTTCCTGAACAAAAGAGCCTATATCCCTGCCATGTACATTGCATTGGACGATAATCCGCCGCTGTGAGAACTCGCGGTTGATGGCGTCCAGTCCCTGAACAAGTTCTGTTTTTGCCACTTGCGACACTGGAATACGCTGTCCAGTAGCTGTCTCAATCAATAGATTGTCAATTGATTGAATTGTGTCCTTTGTGATTTCTGGAAATTTTACGCGAATATCAAATCGTTTCCGGCCTTCCAGGACTTCCGAAACTGGAGTACCAATGATGGCAGTCTGAACAACAGTACGTATGTCGTCAATGTCGACCCCATAACGCGCCATTCTGGCGCGGTCTGGGGTGATCAGTAATTGTCCGCTGCCAGTCAATTGCTCGACCTGCAGATCTTTCTGTCCCGGAATGCCGGCAATGATGTTCTTGATCTCGTCTGCCTTCTGTTGCAAGACCTCAATGTCATCGCCGAAGATTTTCACGGCGACATCTGCGCGCACTCCCGAGACAAGCTCGTTGACGCGCATCGCAATGGGCTGAGTAAAGTTGTAATTTGCCTCTGGCACATCCTGATTTAGCTTGATCCGCATTTGATCAACGAGCTTGGCTCTAGTTACACCGGCAAGCCACTCAGACTTTGGTTTTAAGATCACATAGACGTCTGTTTGATAAACACCCATGGGATCGGTAGCCAGGTCAGGACGACCGGTCTTAGATACAACCGTTTTCACTTCCGGAAAGGGCATGAGGGACTTTTCGATACGTGAGGATACTTTCAACGCCTCTGGCAGCGAGATGCTCGGAATGTTGCGTGTTTCGATAATCATGTCACCCTCATCGAGCTGGGGCACGAACTCTGTGCCGAGCAGCGGAATCAAGCTCAGTGTGATGGCAAATGCCACACAGGATAGGCATATTGTAATTGCCTTGAACTTGAGTGCAAGGTCGAGTGTACGCAGGTAAACAGGCTTGATCAGACGTATAAGCCAGTTTTCTTTCTCCGAGATTTTGCCCCGCAAAAGCAAACTGCAGAGGGTCGGTACAAGCGTTAACGCAATAAGCAATGAGCCAAGCAAGGCAAAGCACACGGTGAACACCATTGGTGAAAACATCTTGTACTCCATGCCTTGCAAAGACAAGATAGGCATGTAGACAACGGTGATAATGAGGATACCGAAGAAAATCGGTCGTGCCATTTCACGCACAGATTCCTGAATCACCGCAAGCCTATCTTCGCCCTCGCGAGCATGCGAAAGCTTAGTCAGGCTATTTTCAACCATTACAATCGAACCATCCACAATCATGCCAAAATCGATAGCGCCGAGACTCATAACGTTTGCAGTGATGCCCAACTCCCTCATCCCCATAAAGGAAAAGAGAAGCGATAGCGGTATCGTCAGCGCCACTATGATCGCGGCGGTGACATTACCTAACATCAATAGAAGCACGGCTATAACCAATATTCCGCCTTCTATGAGGTTCGTTTGCACAGTGTGAATTGTCTGCTCTACCAGATCGGCCTGATCGTAAAATGGCTTCAATGTAACGGCTTCCGGCAGTGATTTTTGAATCTCTTTGATGCGGTCCTGAATTCTCCCAATAACTTCGCGGCTATTTTCTCCTTTGAGCATCATCACTATGGCAGTCACCACCTCGCCTTTGCCATCTTTGGTCGCAGCCCCCTGGCGTAAAGCATGACCATATGACACCTGAGCGATATTTCTGATGTATACAGGAACAGCGTTTTGAGTCTTTACAGTGATGTTGGCGATATCCTCCAGCGTGTGGAGTCGTCCTACTCCCCTTACCGTGTATTGCTCAGACTCGTGATCGATGATGCCGGCACCAAAGTTCTCGTTATTGTTTTCGATCGCTGTAAATACATCCTTCAGAGTCAAGCCATACTGCTGCAGCCTTGCCGGAATAATTGTGATCACGTACTCCTGCGTGAAGCCACCCCATGTGTTGACTTCTGTCACACCTGGCACCGTTCTCAATTGATACCGAATGTCCCAATCTTGAAGAGTTTTCAGCTCTGCAGCGGTATAACCCCGTCCACTTACTACATACTGGTAAATCTCGCCCATGGCTGTAGTGATTGGGCCCAATTGCGGATCTACGCCTTTCGGCAGTCTAGCTTTAGCGCTCTGGAGACGTTCCAAGACTAGTTGTCTTGCGAAATACGTGTCGATACGATCCTGGAATACAACAGAAACGATAGACAGCCCAAACTTTGAGACGGAGCGAACCTGTACAACACCAGGCAGTCCATTCATTATGGATTCAATCGGTATAGTGACCAGTTGCTCCACTTCCAGAGGCACCATACCGGGGGACTCTGTCAATACTTGGACCTGATTGTTTGCCAGGTCCGGGAAAGCATCAATTGGCAAATTGAGGAAGGCATTGACACCGCCGACAATACACAGCACGAAGCAAAAACAGACAAGCAGACGCTGTTTGACTAAAGAGGCAATGAAGTTTTCCATATTAGTCCTCCTCTGCAAATTGGCTTTTGAGGACAGCGGCTTTTAGATTGAACGAGCCTTGAGTAACAACGCGATCTCCAGCGCTAACGCCTGACTCTACAAGGAACCCTCCCTCGACTTTCTTACCAAGCTGGATGTGTTGTTTCCGGTAACGAGCACCCCCTAAATCGATGAATACAAAGACTTCCTTGCCATATGTTTGCACCGACTCCTCTGGCACAAAAGTCTGACCGGCAAAGGCCGGTTCTTGAATCCTGACTTGTCCAAACATGCCGGGCTTGAGCAACAATCCTGGATTTTTCAAAATGACACGCGCCAGAAATGTTCTTGTGTTATCTCCAGTTGATGGCCTGATATAACTGATCGGTCCGGTGAATGGCTTACCTGGCAAACTGTCGCTGACAAATGTTGCAATCTGGCCCTCCTTGACGCGCGGCAGATCTTTGTCATAGATGGCTATGTCTAGCCAAACTTGCGAAAGGTCAGCAACTTCATACAGTGTCTGCTGCACGGCGACCACATCGCCGACCGTGATTGCCTTCTTGGTTATGACACCACTTCTGGGGGCAACGATTGGGCTGGTAGTCTGGATCTTTTCAGAGCGAATATCATGAAGTGTCACTCCATATGCCGACAATAGCGATCTGGCTTCCTCTTCAATGTGAGTACTCTTTTCCTTCAATGCTTCAACTGCCCTGCTGGCGAGGGTAAATTCTGTTTGGGTCTGTATAAGAGCCTAATGAGGCGCAATGTTTTCGTCATACAACTGCTGGGTACGAGCAAGGCTGCTTTTTGCCAGCGCCAGCTTGGTTTCAGCGTCTTTGATCTCTACATCATTCTCGTGGAACCGGCGAATGAAGTCCGCATAGATTTTGGCGACTTCCAGATTTTCAATGATTGCCAGTGTTTGTCCCTGTCTAATTACGTCACCGAGGATCACCTTATCATCAATAACTCGCCCAGGTGCAAGTGAATTGATGTGAAAAACTCTGTTCTCATCGGACTGTATTTGACCTGTGGTAACGATGTCGTCCCGAACAACTTGTTGATGAATTTGAACTGTCTTGATTTCGATTTTTTTGAGAGCATCGGCCGTGAGCTGTACGATATCAGATGTTTCTGTCTTTACTTGACGATCTGTGGCTAATGGAGGCGTCTTGCTACAAGCAGAAACACTGAGGATAGTTAAAAGTCCGGCGATCATTACTGTGAGTTTGCTGAGTGGTGACATGTGAAATTTTGAAAACCCTTTCGTTAGTACAACGTCGTTCCAATTGACTGCTCCAGATCCGTATAAGCGAGTTCATAAGCTTTAATGGCATCCAGGTAATCGTTTCGAATCTGGACGTTAGCTTGTTGCGCCTGCAGGGCGGAAGTTATGTCGGTTTCGCCGACCTGATAGCTTTTCTGAACTAGTCTGGCTATTTCTGCTGAGCGCGACAGAGCCTTATCCTGATAAGTCTGGATTTTTCGTCTCTGGACTATCAGCGCTTGGTATGCCTGTACTACATCCTGCTCAACAATGTTTCGCTGAGTCATGCGCTCAGCACGTAATTGCGCGATGGTCGATCGGTACTTGCTAATATCTCCTTGCTGAAAATTGAAGACCGGTAGGTCTACAAAGGTCTGAAAGAAGAAGCCGTGAAAATTATTCTTGGTCATAGCAGTAGCATCGGGGGACAAGCCAGGCCCGTTAACGACAGAACTACCAACGCCGATGGCCGGGGTGGGCAAAATATTTCCGTAGCTCAATTTCAAATTGGCTTGGTTCGATTGAATTGATTGGTCCACAATTTTTATCTCCAAGCGATGGTCGTAAGCTTTTGATACAAGCTGATCAAGAGCAGGCAGAGCGGTTTCCAGATCAGGCAAATAGCTCAGTTTTTCCGCCTTAAGTTGAAATGACATGGACTCAAGTCGCGGAATATTTATTTCGAGTTCGTGCCTGCGCCCGAGCAATACATTAAGAGACTGCTTTGCTCTAGTTAGCTCAGTGGAAGCCTGATCTAGGCTAATAGCCGCCTGCGTATAAGCCAGTTCAGCTCTATATACGTCGACTCGTGCGACATCACCGGCACGCCACCGCTTATCAGCGGTAGCCTGGAGAACCTGGTAGAGATCCGCAAGTTCCTTAAAAGTCTCGTATCTCTCCTGCCCGACCAGAACCTCAGTGTAGGCGCGTCGAATGTCACCACGCAGAGCCCACAGAGCTTTGGCAATTTCCAAATCTACGAGTTTTATCTGTTTTTTGGCAGCAATGATGCGTAAAACCATTTTCCAGGGTGGTTCGATGGGAACGGAAAAACCGTACCGATACGTGAATTCGGCACGGTACCCGTTGTCCATAAAGAGGTTCGGGTTCGGCATTTCTGTAGCACGAATCAAATTTGATTTTGCAATCCCAAGCTGAAGGCGCAAAGATGCAGCTCTCGGGCTTTGCATGAGTGTTTCGCTCATTGCTTGGCCCATTGAAACGGGCTCGGTCAATGGTCCACGCAACGGCACGTTCAATGGCGTAGCGCTGTTCTGAGCAACCACCGATTGGTCAGTAGGCTTCGCCTGCGCGGTAGTAGCGACTGGCGCCGTAAGCAAGGAGAAAATAAAGATGACTATAAAAGCCCACCACTTGTAGCGGAGCGGGGAATTATTCCAACTGTATTTAACGTTGTTAGGCGAGGGCAACCGATGGGTCATCCCAAGCCGATCTGATGGTAGCAAAACAAAAGTCTCCGAATCGAAGCAGTAGCAGCACAAGCTACGCTTCTAGATCAGGAGAACTTTCTTTGCTGAAAAAGGAGTAAATTGCTGTACGAAAAGTGGCGGAGCGCGTAAATGCTGCTGCCTATTCGACTCTGGCTGGAATGCAAATATCATGTCAAATACTTGAATAGCAGCCACTTTAGTAACTTCAGGTATTCCCACTACACAGCCTGCAGTCATAGCAAGTGCTTGATGGGTCGAACAACACGAGCGCGTATGCCCGCAATCAGAGCACAAGTCATTAGGTGCCGTATGAAGCACAACAGCGGCAATGACGGCAGATGCGTTCTTTATTTCGTCTGGACAAATGCAGGCGCGACCGGGGCTGGTCACCCAGACTAAGAGAAGCAAGAATATAGCGCTAACGAATTTGGTTTTCATTTCTAAATGCCGCTCTGTCCGCACCTCGCGGCGAGTAGAGTGTACACTGTTGACAAGCTTCTGCCGTTTTTTAAAGGTCCGGAATGCGGTCAGTACTCCAGGCACCGCAGCGGAAAACCTGCGATACTGTCAGTTTCAGAAGACGAGTTCAGCTGACAACTTGAATTTTCGAGGCCGCTGCACTCGACTTCTAACCCATGATAGCCCAGATCTGTTCACAAGACGAGTTCACTGGTAGTCTTTTGTCCAGAAGGCGAGTTCAGCGAACGAAGGCTGCAAAGAGTCGGGGCGGGTGAATATGCATGAGCGTGGGCTCCTCACGCTATCAGAAAGCGCATGGGCAAAAGCCAAGAAGCGAGCGGATGTGATTGGTCCACTTGCTGCTTTGCCTGCTGTTAGTCGGCTGGCAGCTGAGGCAGCGGCTGCAGAACTCGGTGTCTCGGTTCGTCAAGTCTATAAACTCATCAAGCGTTATCGATTGAGCGATGGGCTTGTGACTGATCTTGCGATAGGCTGTCCGACCGGCGGTAAGGGAAAATCGAGGATAGCACCGGAAATTGACAAGCTAATCAGTGAGTCAATCGAGCAATTTTACTTGACGCGCCAAAAGCGCTCGCAAGCTGCTGTTGAGCGAGAGATATGGATGCGTTGTAAACAGTCCGCATGCAAGCTTCCATCGCGCAACACAATTCGTGCACGCATTAAGAAGCTCGATCCGAAAATGATTGCTCAGAAGAGGCTGGGGGCTGATGCGGCAAGAAGCTTTCATTCAGCTGCGGGGAAGTCACCGGAGCCCAGTGGTCCGCTCGATATTGTCCAAATGGATCACACGCCGGTGGATTTGATAGTAGTGGACGAGTGCTCGCGCCAGCCAATTGGTCGACCGTACCTGACCATTGCTATCGATACTTTTACCCGATGTATCGTGGGCATGCTGCTCACGCTGGAAGCACCGTCGGCAACTTCAGTTGGCTTATGTCTAACCCATACAGTAACCGACAAAAGCCGTTGGCTATCTGGGTTAGGCATTACAGACATGACCTGGCCTATGCATGGCAAACCCAGAAAGATCTTTCTCGACAACGCATCTGAATTCAAGAGTGACGCCCTCAAGCGTGGCTGCGAACAGCATGGCATCGAGCGCGAGTACAGGCCGCCTGGTCAACCACACTTTGGTGGCATAGTCGAACGAGTCATCGGCACGGCAATGAAAATGGTTCATGAATTGCCGGGCACCACGTTCTCAAATACGAAAGAGCGCGGTGATTATGATTCAGAAAAAAGAGCAATCCTCACGATGCGAGAACTAGAGAAGTGGCTGACACTGGCGATAGGAACTTATCACGAGAGCATTCACAGCGGCCTCTGGGAAACACCGGCTGCATGTTGGCGCAGAAACATCGGCAATGTCAAAACATCTACCGTCAGCAACGAGCGTGCCTTCCTAATCGATTTTCTGCCGGTCCTTCGCCGAAATATTAGTCGAACTGGTTTTGTGATCGATCACATTACCTATTACTCTGACGTCCTCAAAGCATGGATAGCGCGGCGCCACGATCTGGAAAAATTCATTATCCGCAGGGACCCACGCGATCTCAGCAAGGTTTGGGTTTTGGACCCGGTAAGCAGCCATTATCTTGAAATTCCGTACAGATCGATTTCCAATCCAGCCGTGACTTTATGGGAGCACCGCAAGGCGGTAGAGAAGCTTCGCGAAAGTGGCCGGACGCAGGTAAATGAATCAATGGTGTTTCGGATGGTGTCCCAAATGCGTCAGATTGCTGAGACTGCAGCCGCTGAAAGTAAACTGGCCAGGCGCGACAAAGCGCGCAGGAAACATCTAAATAACCGTTGTCTTGTGGATCAATTAACCGCGTCGGAGAGTCCAGGCAAGGAGGATTCCGAACAGGTAAACCCGTTTGATGATATTGAGGAGTGGTGATCGTTTGAATAATCTGCATTCTGACTTTTCGCATCTTGCACCTGCCGTTGAGCATGTTGCAGCGCCTTCAAATGAAGACCGCCTGCGACGTATTCGTTCAGATCGTTGGATTGGGTATACTCGGGCTCGCTCTGCACTTCAACGCATGGAAGAATTATTTACATGGCCAAATAAACAGAGAATGCCAAACCTTTTGATAATCGGTCCGACAAACAACGGCAAATCAATGATCGTTGAAAAATTCAGGAGGGATCATTTTGTTGCGCCAGCTGCAGAGGGCGGTGATCGCGAGTATATTCCAGTAGTTGTCGTGCAGACTCCATCGGAGCCGTCTGTCGCAAGATTTTATTCAGGGTTGTTGGCAGGCATTGGTGCACCCATACGTCGGCAAGCTAGAGTTGCCGAACTCGAACAATTGGCGCTTCAGCTCTTAAAAGCGGTGAGGGCGAGAATTCTTATCATTGACGAGCTGCATAACGTGCTTGCTGGAAAAACAGATGCTCGTCGAGAGTTTCTGAACCTACTGCGATTTATCGGCAATGAATTGCGGATTCCAATTGTCGGTGTTGGCACGCGGGATGCGTACCTGGCGATTAGATCAGACGATCAGTTGGAAAATCGCTTTGAGCCTGTTCCATTGCCTGTTTGGGAAGAAGGTGACGAATTGCTTTCTCTGTTAGCAAGTTTCAGCACGGTATTTCCTTTGAAACGTCCTTCTTTCATCACAACGACTGAAATGTCGAGGCACATCCTGTCGCGAACTGAAGGCACCATCGGTGAAATCGCGAAGCTCCTGACGGCGGCCGCAGTGGCAGCTGTTGAAAGCGGCGAAGAGGCGATCAATCAGCGGACATTGTCTCTAGCTGAGTATCAGTCTCCCAATGAACGCCGCCGGGCGTTCGAGAGAATGCTATTGTGACCCTGCGTAGATGGCCTATACATCCACAGCTGCATCGAGGAGAATGCTTGTCATCATGGCTGCGAAGAATAGCCATGGCATACGGGCTTAAGCTTAGAGCTTTGGTTCATCAAGATCTGGGATGTCCAAGCGTCGAGATCTGCAAACTTGATCTCAATCCACCGGATGACCTACTCAAGACGGTGGCGGCACGAACAGGCACTTCGCTTGAGAGAGTTCGTAAGACCACGCTTGCAGGACTATTTCAGTACATTCTTTTGAGAAGTCCGGAGGAGTGTTCTGTCCTATTTTCGCTCTGCGATCGCAGCTTTCCAGTTGATGAGTTCCAACTAAATTGGGAGCAGTGGATCAAGCTGTTTCGGAAAAGACCATTGCGCGGCTGTCGCTCATGTCTTAGCAAATATCCTGACGCCGCCGTGCTTTTAGCTTGGCGTCTTCCAGTCATGTTGTCCTGTCCGACGCATGGACTAATGCTTGAACCAGTTCGCTTTTATCTAAACGAATTAAAGTGGCGCAACGACAAATCGGAACCGGTACCTGAATCACTGAGTGTCCATGATGGCAAAACTTGCTCTGCACTAACCAACGGGTATGTAGACCTGCCAGGCGGCCGAGTGGCTGCGTTTTCTTGGTTTAGAGCTTTGGCAGCGATTTTGGATGTGCTGGATAGCCGATTAGAAGATCCCGGGCCGCTCCCTGAAGGGGCATGGAAGGAGACTGTCCGTGATGCTGCATGCGATCAATTGGATGGAATGCCTTGGAAAGCGAAAATTGCCAGAATGGATGCGATGTTCCTTGCTTCTGCAATTGGCTTGATGGAACGCGGTACAATTCTTCCAGTAGGTATGGATGCTAGTTATTTCAGTCTTGTCGAGGTCTAGCGTTTCTTGGTTTCTTCAAAAGTTTTTTCGCATCGGGGCGTAGCGCGCCTGACGGACTCACATAGCGATAAAGTGTCTGTCGAGTAATGCCCAGCTCATGGCAAAGATCGCTAACGACAGTATCAGATTTGCCCATCGCTGCCGCCGCCAAATGTACCTTTGCAGCAGTCATCGTATGCCGGCGTCCGCCGCGACGTCCGCGAGCACGGGCAGATGCCAACCCCGCTTTTGTTCGTTCAGAGATCAACTCTCTTTCAAACTCTGACAGTGCCGCAAAGATCCCAAACACCAGTTTGCCAGAGGCCGTTGTGGTGTCAATGCTGGCACCTTGACCAGTAAGCACCTTTAATCCTACCTTGCGCTTGTGCAGATCATCGATAAGGTTTACCAGATGCGTCAAACTGCGGCCGAGGCGATCCAATTTCCAGACAACCAGCGTGTCACCGGCGCGCAGCGCCTTTAGACAAGCATCAAGCCCTGGGCGATCATCTTTTTTGCCCGAGGCCAAATCCTCATAAATGTGCTTGTTGCTGACAGCGGCGTCAAGGAGTGCATCCCGTTGGAGGTCTAGACTTTGCGATCCATCAGCTTTTGACACGCGTGCATAGCCAACAAGCATTCAATTTCTCCTTGTCACTTAAACGACCGTTTGGATGACATCGCCAATCGGTCCGTTTTTGACCTCGATTTCTGTCACTTATGTTGTCATACAATCAATGTATTGCAAATGGATTCGAGAAACCATTATGCGACAGTTTTAATTGAAGATTTAACAATAACCCTGAGTGTGGAAAGCAGTCAAAAAGTGGGCAGACTCTGTAGTCGAAGGTTCTGGAAACTGGCAAAACCCTGATGATCCAAGGAAATTCAGCTCTGGCTTACCGAGCGGCTGATACGGACGCTTATGTCGCAGTGGTGGTGGTTGATTGGCATGAGGCACCCGGGGCGCAACATGGTTGTGCCTGCTTTCGATAACTCCACCAGGCGGCAATCGCTACGGCAATGGTTGCAACCCCAGCAGCAATTGGTTTTGCCATCGGCAGCACATTCGCCCCGAAGAGCGTTAGCCATACGCCAAGCATGGGCGAACCGCAGCAGCCAAAGAGAAAGCAAGCACCACCACAAAACAAGGCGGTGATGCCAGCGCTTCCGGCAGCCATGTTTCTAGCGGACGTAGAATGAAGCTCGATGTATCGCCTAAGTGCATCAGCGGCAAATGCAAAGCCCAGAGCGCAGGAGTACCCTAGCAAGTAGTTCTGTGTCTGGATGTAGCGATCCCACATAGAAGGCAGATTGCAGCCATCTTCACAAATGTCTTGGGGGAGTTTTAGCGGCTCAGGATGCGTGCTGAACCAGAGGTAATGAAGCCCGTATGCCAGGCAAAAAACACCAACAGGCAGAAGTACGCGCCCTAGTGTCTTAATTGATGCGTTATTCACAGTTTGCCTCCAGCATTATGCAGCAGAACAGGAAGAGTCACAGCCACAGCCGCCCGACTGTGTTTTTTCATTTGGGTACGGTACTCGATCTTGTACGTAAGGTTCGCCGGCGGCGAGAGCGTTGTAAGCGCGATCTAGCTCTCGTCCCACATAGGCAGCATGATCCAACCTGCTTATAAGCTGCCGATCAATTGCTTCCATGTAGATAGCCATTGGTGCCTTTCCTTCGATAATGCAGTCAAGAACACCAGTAGGTGTGTAGTGCTCAACTATGAGCAAACCTCGTTTCTCATCAGGGTAAATCACAAAGAAGCCAGCAGCATCAGCTACAAAGCGCTCTGCGTCTTGCGCGCGCACTACTTCAATTTTTCTCGTCTCTATCTGCTTTTCAAACGGGCCGGGATTCCGTGCAGCACAAGCCCTGATCTGATCCGTGATTGTCTCGATGTCGGTTAGCCCAATTGATGACACAAGTTCGACTTGTTCAAGGAAAGTTTGCACTTGTTCTCTTGTGACATTCTTGAGATATGGGCGCTTGCCTTGCGCTTTGGCTATGCGCATGTTGTCGTCTATACCGTATTTGAAAAGGCTTTCGAGCGATTGCCCTGGCAAGTGACCAACTGCCTGCTGTGTGTCTTCGCCGCACACAAGCAAAAACCGGATGTTCGGATTAGCAAGAATGTTTTGGATAACACGCTCTATACCAAGGTTTTCGGTATGCATTGGTCCGACAACCGCCATACCTTCGGGCTGCTTTCCCTTCAATTGTTCGGCCAGAGCTTCGCTATTGAGGGTGACTACAGCGACGGGCGCCGCATAGCGAGCCACCTGGTATTCACCTGGCAGCGGCGGCCAGCCTGGCCTTTCTTCTGGCATCGCCGTTGGGCACAGATCTAAACTTTCGCTCTGTTCAGGATAAGCCTCAGCAAAGACATTGGCAGCTATCGCAGGGTAGCAGACGGCGCAGCCAAGGCAGTCGTATTGCTTCTCCACGAAGGTAGATCGTGCCCGCTCCAATAATCCTGAAAGCTCCTGCTTGCCTGGTTCTGTGTGCGCTAGGGCTTCGGTTGTTTGTTGAAAGCAACCGCATTTATGGCATTTGGCCAGGGATGCGGCGGTTTCAATTTGCTCTCGCATGGTATCTAATGGATTTTGCGTCATAGCTCTTCCGTAATGTTCGCTATCAGCCAGTATACACTAATCAATTGAATAGTGTATACTGGCTGCTGAGACGAGAGGTAAAAACTTTGAAGAATGATGCTGACGCCTGTTGCAGCCCCAAACCATTGTTAGAGGATCGCCCCCTGTTTTCGCTTGAGCAAGCGGCAGGACTGGCTGAGCTGTTTAAGCTGCTTGCCGATTCAACCCGAGTGAGGTTGCTGCAATTACTCCTAAAGCAAGGTGAGATGCGCGTATCTGACATTTCAGACGCGCTTGAGATGACCCCGCAAGCTGTTTCCAATCAGCTCCAGAAGCTCGCATACAACAGCGTTGTTGCAGCCAGACGCGCCGGAGTCAATATTCATTACCGCGTCGTTGATCCGTGCGTGCGCGAGCTGCTACAGCAAGGCATGTGCTTGTTGGAAGAAAGCCGCGACGTTGGGACACAGTCAGAGGTTGGCTGAAGGTACACCCCTCTTTGGTTCACAAGAGAATGCGCCAGCTGACAGCCTCGATTATCGCTGCTCTGTTTTTCAGTCTTGTGTTTCCACATCGCTGGCTTGCTTGCCAATCCAGATGATATCTCCAGGTTTTATTTAGGCCACGTACAAATGCTGGTATTCGATTCCTGCCTTGCAGAATTATTGCGTTTTCGAGGAAAGATTTCAGTCGTGCATGGCACCAAAGATGCAAGTGTGCCAGTTCAGTCGTTTGATGTGTAGCACGCTGAACTTTTGGCGCGCGGAAAAGACGTTTGCGCCGAACGCATTGACGGTGCCGATCATGGACTGCGACTACATACCATCAACGGGACTACGTGTAGAGTGTATGCCCGCTGTTGTCGGCCGAATAGCATCCTGGTTTATGGCGCCGGACCGCTGTTATATGTTGGGCAATTGATAATTCCCACAGTTATCAAGATCCGCTCCGGTTTTGCCAACCAACTCCCTCGCGCACAGAAGAATCTGCCGAACGCCTGTATCGCTCAATTGATAAATGTTGTACTTCCCTTGGGCAGTTGCAACCACCAAGCCACATTCGCGTAAACAAGATAAGTGATTTGAAACATTGGGTTGAGAAAGCTCGGTTGCTTCAACGATTTCATTGACAGTTTTGGGTTCAGTTTCGATGCAGAGCAAGATAGAAAGCCGCGACCGGTCGCTAAATCCTCGAAACAGCTTTGCTAGGCGTGATTCGGTCAATAATCTCTTCGATGTAATAATTTGTTTAGCCATGCGTTGTACTCATATCATTCGACGGTGATATTATAGATCTGCTTTCCATTTTGGGACACATATGCGAACGATCTGCTTAGCAATTTTAGCCGCAATACTCCTGAATCTTCCTTTTCTTGGAGAGACACGGACCCAGGCAGTTGCAGAGATTCCAGTAATCCAACAGACTAGCCAATCGTATTCCGATGCGTGCCCAGATTGCGGCGAGAATATTTCTGGCTGCATCGTTAAATCTCAGAAGGCAGCATCGACCCACATTTCGTCAGTCGTGATGTGCGCTCTAGTAGCCACCTTCGGAGGCGCTGCATTTTGTCCGGAGAACCTCAACGTCCTCGGACAGAGACTCCAGAGCCCCAGTTACGATAAGCGAACTACAAGAACGCATGTAGTGCTGAGGCTTTGACAATACAGAGCACGTTGTAGTCAAAGTTTTTGCAGCAATTCAAATGAATTAAATTCTCCAATCAATCCTTGTGTTGGGTTGCTTATGGCCTTTTGATTCAAAGCCGGTAGTTGCTCAACAAGAAAAAACTTTCAGCCTGCGGGACGTCATGAAGACGGGCGCCGCAACGGAATCCGCGCAATGGTGCAGATAAAAACGCAGCTGCCAATCATGCGGCTTGCCGAGAACAGGCATCTCAACTTCCCAATCCAACGTATATGAATGAAGGCCAGCGTTATGAGTAAAGGCAAGGCTCAAGAATTGAAACCGATGGTGCTGTTTTTAGCAGTGACCGTCCTGCAGTCTTGCAGTGTGTTCTTTGGTCGGCCGCTCCTGGCAGCAAGTGGGCCGATTTTTGAGCAGCCACAACAAGCAACGACTGGTCCGCCGCAGCTCAGACCAACTGCCCCCGGTTCCTCCGTGCTGCAAGGGCCTGAAATGCCGATTGAAAGTTCGCCAACAACCTACATACTCAAGGCAGAACGAACAGTTCGGTTAACTCTGAAGGACGCATTTGAACAGGCCGAAGAACATAATCC
>JAIEPM010000252.1 GCA_019748395.1 Candidatus Obscuribacterales bacterium | reverse complement strand
TTATCGCAGTATCTGCTGGCAGAATTACATGCCAATGTGAAGAGCATGTGTGGATGCCGATCTTTGCACGCAAATGTATATTTAGATAAAGGAAACGAGGAGAGATTGTGCAGCTTTAATGGATAAATTGTGGAGCTTCAACTACTCAGGAAGATTGCCGCAAGTTTCCAGCATCGTCGCTACAAGTGCAGTCCATCCTGTTTGATGATTCGCTCCCATTCCTCGACCGCTGTCGCCATGGAAATATTCGTAAAACAATACCAGTTCTCTCCAGTTCTCGTCATCTGCATACTTCATATCCTCTCCATGGCAGGGACGAGCATGATTCTTCTTCGGCAAAAACAGCGATGACAGTCGCTTTGAAAGTTCCAGCGCGATTTCTTTGAGATTCATCAGATTGCCGGAACCGCTAGGACATTCAATTTGAAAGGAGTCGCCATAAAAGCTGTGATAACGTTCCAGAGCTTCAATGATCAAGTAGTTGAGCGGAAACCAGATTGGTCCGCGCCAGTTGGAATTGCCTCCGAACAGGTTGCTTTGCGATTCTCCGGGAGAATAATCTACACGATATTGCTCTTCGCCAATATCGAAAATATATGGATTGTCTTTATGAAAACGCGAAAGCGACCTTATTCCAAACTCGGATAAAAATTCATTTTCATCCAGCATGTAGCTGAGCATTTTACTCAATCGTTCTTTTGATGGCAGCGAAAGCAAGCGGAAGCAAGCTTCTTTTGAAATGTCGCAGTAGGAACTCATTCTGGCTAGCTCAGGTTTGTATTTGAGAAACCATTCCATGCGTTTGAAAAATCCCGGTAATTTTGCAATTTTTTCTTCATCCAGAACAGCCACTGCAATTAACGGCAGAAGTCCGACCAGAGATCTGGTTTTTAGACGGATTGTTTCGCCGCCCGCTTTCAGCTGGTCATAATAAAATCCATCTTCTTCGTCCCAGAGCCCGCTGCCGCCCAGTTCATTCACTGCATCAGCAATGAAAACAAAATGTTCAAAGAATTTGGAAGCCATGTCTTCGTATGCCGAATTCTGCTGTGCCAGCTCAAGCGAAATGGATAACATCGTCAAGCTGTAAAAAGCCATCCAGGCAGTGCCGTCGGCTTGTTGCAAAAAGCCTCCTGTCGGCAGTGCTTTTGATCTGTCGAAAACGCCGATATTGTCCAGTCCCAGAAAGCCGCCTGCAAAAAGATTGTTTCCCTCGATGTCCTTTCTGTTTACCCACCATGTGAAATTCAGGAGCAATTTGTGATAAATGCTTTCAAGAAATTTGATGTCTTTGGCCCCGGTTATATGGTAAACGCGCCAGGCAGCCCAGGCATGCACAGGTGGATTTACATCGGCAAAATTAAATTCATAAGCAGGCAGTTGTCCGTTAGGGTGCATGTACCATTCACGCAAAAGCAAGGTTAACTGATGCTTTGCAAATTGCGGATCTGTTTGTGCAAATGGGATCATATGGAAAGCAAGATCCCAGGCTGCAAACCAGGGATACTCCCATTTGTCGGGCATAGATATTATGTCTCGCGCATAAAGATGCGTCCATTCATGATTGCGTCCCTCTTCTCTTTGAGGCGAGGGGGCAGGTTGGTAAGGATCTCCTTTTAACCAGTCTTCAATTATGTAGTGGTAAAATTGTTTCGACCAGAGAAGCCCTGCGTGAGCCTGTCTTGCCACTAGTTGCTTTTCTTTGGAGCGAATGTTCTTAAACACGCCTGCGTAAAAATCATCCGCTTCTTTGCGACGCAAAGAGAAGGTATTTTCAAAATCAGACGAAAATGCATCCCCGGCAATCTCAGAGTTCTCAAAAAGACGCAGCCTGATTTTGCGACTCTCTTTCGGTGCGAGATTTAAAAGATAGTGCATTGCGCACTTGCTGCCGAGTTGCCGCGGATTGACTGCGTTTTCCTCGTTTTGAATAATGTATCTGTGGAAAGCATCTTTAACGAAGGGGCTATCGTTTTCGCCACCAAAAAGGCTTTTGAAGTTGCTGTGATTCTCAGTGAAGAGTACTGATTTGAATTCGCTGTTCTTTTCAAACGAAAGAAAATAAGTCCCAAGTGTTTCATGTCGAGTCGAGACTGTATCGGGACTTTCCATTTGCATATTGGGTTTGAGCGTGCAGCCCTCGTGTTGGCAGCCCCAGCTCCAGGTGTTGCGAAACCAGAGTGTCGGCAAAAGATGAAGAGTTGCTGCTTCGGCAGACCGATTGAAAACTGTGATCTCAATTAAGAGGTCTTCCGGTGCTGCTTTGGCGTATTCGACAAAAACATCAAAGTAACGGTTATGGTCAAAAGCGCCGCTATCGCTCAATTCAAATTCCGGCTTAGTCAGACCACGCGCGGCGTTTTCCTCCAAGAGTTTCTGATAAGGAAATTCTGTTTGAGGATACTTATATAAGCCTTTCATGTAGGAATGGGTTGGAGTCGAATCCAGGTAAAAGTATGTTTCTTTGACATCCTCACCGTGATTTCCTTCGGGACCGGTGAGCCCGAAAAGGCGTTCTTTCAGGATTGGATCTTTCTCGTTCCAGAGCGCAATTGAAAAGCAAAGTCGGCACTGCCTGTCGCTAATTCCTAAAATGCCGTCCTCACCCCAGCGATAAGCTCTACTGCGAGCATGCTCATGCGGGAAATATTCCCAGCAAGTTCCATTTTCCGAGTAGTCTTCTCTAACTGTCGACCACTGGCGTTCCGATAAATATGGACCCCAGCGCAGCCAGTACTTGCTGCGATTGGCAGATTCTTCTAAGCGCTCTGCCTCTGCATTGGATTTTAATTCTGTCATTAGCTGTCGAGAACTCGCTTACGATTGCGGTGTATCTGCAGATTGTAGCTCGTTTAACACCGGTTCAGCCTTAGTGTACTGTCTCTCGGCAAAATCTTGCTTGGCTTCTCGTGGGCGCAGTAAGAAGAAAAGTAGCATGGCTACAAGCCAGCTTTGCACAGAAGGAATGCCTATTTTTAGAGCTGCGGTTCCCGGGATGATGCCGGAGCTCAGTATACCGACCGACATGCCGGCCAGCGCCGCCCATAATGCCGGCCAGCGCACGGCTGGAAGTGATTCGAAACTTGGGATAATTGAGAAGAATGCTTTTTCTTTCAATATTTTTGTTTGCCAAAACCACTCGCAAACCATTACTACAGTAGGCAAAGGCAGAATTACACAGTTAAGCGAGCAAATGCCTTCAAGTGCAGCGGTAGCTCCCGAACCGGCAAGAAAGTAAGCAAGCGCAGCTGAAAAGGCTGAGATTATAAAAACAGTTTTGCGCTGCGGTATTTTGCGCAAATTTTCAAGGGCATTGATTGAACCATACATATTTGAATCGTTGGCTGCAAAATATGCCGCAGAGATAATAGCAACGGCAAGCAGCGTGAAACCACCCATAGAATATTTTGTCAAAAATGCCGTCGCGGCAGCGGATTCTGTGATTCCCGAAGAGTGAGCGAACATCCAGCCCGATACAGGAAAAAGCACTACTCCAAGAAAAAGCGATGCCAGTAAGGGCCAGAATGAGTGGGAAAGCTTTGGTTTTGCGTAGCGCCAGTAGTCGGGTTCATTACCCCAGACGCTGAAACCCACAACGAAACTCGATATAGAACAGAACGCGTGCCAGTGAGATTGTGACGCATTAGCTGCCAGAAAAACGCTGGGGTCAGAAGGTAAGGCTTTGCAGAATGATATACCTACCCAAATCAACAAAAGTGGTGCTGCAACGAAACGGGCAAAATTTGCGACTCCTGAAAAGCCGAAGAAATTATTGAATGCCATCACAAAGGATAAAATTGCGGCCGATATTGCAAGTGGAATTTTAATCGGCAAAAGATCTGCCAGTTCATCCGCAAGGCATAAGGCAAGCACCGTATACCAGCCGACGAAAATCCAGATCAGGTTTGTTGAAATTATGCGGGAGCCCCAGCTGCCGAATACTGTTCTTGAGAGTACGGCGTATGTTTGACCGCTCATCGCTCCAAGAAAGGCGGCCGGTACAGTGTAGGCCATGAGCAGCCCGCAGCTCAGAAAGGTTCCGAGTAAGACCTGGTTAAATGTGAAACCTTCCTTGAACCAGGCAAAGCCGATAAGCACTGAAGGAAACTGCGTGACCATGGTCAGCCAGAGCAGAGCCATTGAAACTGGATCTTTCCTGTGAGAAAGCGGCACCGCGCTTACGGCGTATTCCTCGTCGTCCTGGGGTACTGCTCCCATCTGAAATCGTGCTCCGGAGAACCTGAGTCTAATTATATAGAAATGACGGCTTCAGGGCGTCCAGCTTAGCTTAGAATCATATTTTTTCGGATTGCGCCTATTGCTGGTTTAGATGTTTGTCTATCCAGGCTAGAGTGGCATTGAAAGCCGAGTCTGAGACTTTTATGTCCTCAAAAGTATAGTGATCGCCGTCTTCCACCTTGAGATACTGTTTATCCTTTGTGCCGAGCTTGTCGAAAACTCGCTTTGAACCGATTTCTTTGGACTCGCCGTCATTTGCTCCGTGAACGACCAGTACAGGCGTGTTTTTTATCTGTTTTGCCATATTTCTGGTTTTGTACATGAAGAACTGGCAATCCATCATTTCTCTGGGGGCGAGGTCCATTCTGACTTTGGGATCTTGAGCCAGTGCTTCTTGCAGCTCAGTCTTCTTTGTAGCCATTGCCACCAGGTCTTCGCCATAGCTGCAATTGTGGTTGGGTCCGGTGCTCACAAGTTTGCCTGCTATGGTTAGATAATTTTGCGTCGTCTTATAGTGCTCTCCTCCGGGAGCCGCGCTTATCGTTCCCTGGATCAGATCCGGGTATTCCGCTGCGGCTTTGAGCGCAAGTGCTCCACCCATGGCTTCGCCCAGAACAAAGACGGGAAGCGCCGGGTGTAGCTTATGCAAAACTTCAACTGAAGCTTTAAGATCTGCCAGTGTGTTGTCCAGATCCATGCGGCTCTCTTTGGATTTTATCTCAGACCAGCCGCCAAATCCTCGCAGGTCGATGGCATAAACAGCCAGACCCTCTTTTGCCATTCGGCTTCCTAGGTTATCGAATACGCCGTTATACATTCCAAGTTCGTGTAAGCAAAGTACGACGGCACGAGGATCTTTTTCCGGTTTCCAGTAAAGTGCAGGCGGATTACCAGGAACCAGCCCGACTGAGGCTGCACTAATATCGCGTTTTTTCTTTTCACGCTTTGTTTCTTGTGAGCCGTGCTTTTTCTTGCCGAAGAACCACCAGGCTTGCGCCGGTTCAGCACCCGCAGATAGAAAAGCGGAAAGGCTCAAGACCGCAAGCGCTTTGATCGCTGCTTTGCTTTTATACACTTTTCAAATCCTCCGTCACTTTTTAGGGCTTTTAGTTTTGGCTTGAAGCATTTTTCTCTTTTATTTGAAGATTCGCTTCCGTGAGACCGGGGCGTGGCTCGACAACGGGACTAGCCAGTACCACACCCTTGCCCTTCCATCCTTTCTTGAAGATGACCGGTGTTTGTAGTTCGGCTCTGTCTCGCAGAACTTCCTCTTCTACTCGAGCTTTCATATACTCGAATGCTTCAAAAATATCAGTTTGCTTGCCGTTTTTTCGCAGACCTTCTAGTAGCTTTCTGCTGAAAACGCCATTTGGATAATTTTTTGATTCCCAGGAAATCTGGTCGGCTTGACTTGAGGCCAGGATGATCTGACCTGTGCCTGCAGTGATAAGCGAACTGTCGATTAAACCTTCTCTTCTCACTCCTTTTGCTCCCGGCTCGACCGCGCCGCCGTGGCAGGCGTCCAGAATCAGCACTACCCTTTTGCAGTGTACGAGGTCTTTCAATCCGGCTGTCAGCCATTGCATTGGAATGCCGTTGAAAACCAGATTGCTGAAACTTGCATCATAAGGAACTATAAAATTGGCATTACTAGCTTGATATTTTGCGTCGCTGCCGTGGGTGGAAATGAAAATTACAACCAGGTCGTCTTCATTTGCCAGTCGTTTTAGCCAGCCATCGCCGAGCCCGGATACAATGTTTGCTCTGCTGGCTTCCTTGTCTGTTAAAAGCTTGACGTGATCTGCTTTGAATCCGGCTTCCGAAATCAGATAATTCTTGAAGTCGGTTGCGTCTTTGGCCGCATATTTCAAGTTAAGACTTGAGTCCTTGAAGTTGCTTATGCCTACAAGAAATGCCCATTTGTCTTTAATCTCCGCTGAGCAAAAGTCGGAAGCTTCCTGGCGGCTGGAAAGATCCTCTTCCGGTGCTTGAGCTAAACCACCAGGTAATTTTTCCTTGATGTACTTCGCCCGTTGAATCAGAGTTTTAGCTTCATCAAGTTTATTTTGAGCAATCAATGCTCGTCCGATATCGTCGAGATCTGCGGCTACCGTGGCGTTGTCCACACCAAGTGTTTTGCTGTCCATGACCAGAAGTTTACGATAGCATTCTTCGCATTCCTTCCAGTTTTTCATCATCTCGAAATTATCGGCGAGTTCTCTCAGCATTTCTCCGATTTCAGGATAATCAGAGCCGAATACGGCATTTTCTATGCTTATTGCTTTTCTCAGAACGGGGATTGCTTCTGCATACTTGCCTTGAGCTGAATAAATTTGAGCCAGGTTAGATAAATTTCTTGCAACTGCAGGATCTCGCTCACCTAGTGTCTGTTCTCGAATCTTCAGACCTTTTTCCACGAGAACTTCGGCGTCTGCAAATCTATTTTGGTTGCAATAAAGAAGGGCAAGATTGTTGAAGCAGGCCGCAAGATCCGGATGCTCTGCGCCGAGTTTTGTTTCAACTATTGAAAGAGATTCTTTGTAAAGCCCTTCTGCTTTATCGTATTGACCTTGACTCAAATAAAGAAAAGCCATTTGGTTCAGGTCAAATGCCAGTTCCCTAGTTTTTTCACCATAAACCAATTTGTCGATATTTATTGCCTGCTGAAATACAGCTTCAGCGCGCTCGTATTTGTCATCTTGCATTAAAGCCTGCGCCAGCTTTATCAATGCCTCTGAGAGTAGCGGACTTTTGTTTCCAGCTGTTTTTTCCCTGATTAAAGCTGCTTTCTGGCAGAGCTGCACTGCATCTTTTGGGCGTTCAGTCTGCATGTAAAAGCTTGCCAGAGCAAGCAGAGATTTTACAGTGTTGGGACTGTCTTCGCCGAGGTCTCTTTGCTCCAAACTCAAAGCGCGCTTATAATATCTTTCCGCTTCCGCACTCTTGCCTTGCTCCTTAAAGAGTCCGGCCATCCTCGATAAATCATCCGCCAGTGTTGTATTCCCAAGACCAAGAGTTTTCTCCTTAATTGAAAGGGCTCGTTTCATAAGCGGTTCTGCCTCGGAAAAGCGGCTCTGTCTTCCATAAAGTCCGGCAAGATTTTCAAGACATTCTGCAGTGCTCCGGCTGTCGCCACCTGTCTTAGTCTCCGATATCTTCAAGGCTTCAAGATAAACATTCTCGGAATCCTGAAATTTGCCCATGTCCAAAAAAAGACTTGCTTGATTGTTCAGCACAGAAAGCAGAGCTTCCGGGTCGGACTTTTTTGAATCCTTCAGTATTTCGAGTGACTGAAGATAGAGAGAGTTTGCATCGTCATATTTATTGAGCTTGCGATTGAGATTGGCAAGTTTGCTCAAGTCATCGGCGAGTTCCGGACTCTTCTTTCCAAATTCATCTTGATCCAGCTCGACACTTCTTTTGAATAGTTCAGCTGCCTGAGCATATTTTCCTTCGGCTAAAAGAATGTTTGCGAGTAATTTTGTTGTTTTTCGAATGCGCGGATCGCGTTTCTTGAAAGTTTCCGCATCCTTAAGCGCCGAGCGTGCCTGCTTTTCTGCTTCCTGAAAGTTTTGAGAGTTGAAAGCTTTTTGGCTCGCCTCAAACATGGTTTCCCATAAAATGTCCTGCGCAAAAGCCCCAGGCATCAGGGAAAAAGCCAAGATAAAGCTTGCTTTCAATACTCTTTCAGAACAAGGCATATCGATTGCTGTGAACTTGCAGACTCTGGCCTATCTTACCGCATGGCGGCTGCCAAGATTGCTTGAAGCTAGTAGATCAGGAGCTTTACTCCGAGAATGGCTGCCGTAGAGGCATCCACACGAACTTCTTTCTTGAAGCCTTTTGCATTCATGACAAGGATATAAACCACGGCATCGTTACTATCGCGTAGCAATTTGACGTTCTGGATAATTCCTCCAGGCACGGCTTTCCGAGCAGCTGCTTTTGCTTGAGATTCTGTGATTTTAGCCAGCTTTTTTAGCTGATCAGCCGTTTCAACTGCTTTCTTTTGTTCGGACTTTTCATTTTGTTCTTGCTTTGGCAGTTTGTTGTTTTCAGGAGGATAAGCAACCGCACCGCCTGTTCGCATTGGCGGAACTTGATTTGAATTTTGCTCTTGAGCAGGCTTGCTTTTAGATTCTTCAGAATTCACAGGAGCAGACGCCAGACTCAAAGCCATGAGTGCCGAAAATGCTGCAGCTAGTTTTTTGTATCCATCTCTTAGTGGTCGAAGAATCGGCGGACATTCATCGCTGACGATGGTTCCATCTGCACGCTTCAACATGCTGATGCAGACTTTGCCTTCCCTCGAGACAATCAGATTGACTGCTTCTGACTCAGTCATGTCGGAGATGTTAAAAACATTCTTTTGGCATTGGTCGCAGAATCTGATTCTGCTGCTGCCTTTCATTGATTCCCAGGGCACGCTGCAAGGTTTGGGAATCTCTAAAAGTACCAGCTTAAATTCCGATTTCTCGTTGCAAGAAGTTTCTTTCAAAACGATGACCTCTGAGGATGAACACCTCGTTTCTACTTTAGAATTATGGCATTTAGGCTGGACAAGAGTCGTCAACAGAAGCAAAGATTATAAAATTTGCCTCTTTGAGCTTGAGGGTGAGCTTGTGAAGCTATGGATTGATGCCGACGCCTGTCCAGTTCAGATCAAGGACTTGATAAGTCTGAGATGTCATAAAAACCAGATTGAAGCTGTGTTTGTAGCCAATTCGCAATTAAAAGTTGCGGAGTCTCCATTCATCAGTTTTGTTAAGATTGCGGATGGACCGGATGTGGCAGATGCTTATATTGCCGCTCATGCCGAGAGTGGAGACATAGTTGTAACTCAGGATATTCCGCTGGCAGGGCAACTTGTGCCGAAGAATATTGTTGTGATAACTCCGCGCGGTGATCTGTTTTCTGAGCACAATATCAACGAAGCGCTTGCAGGTCGCGACTTGATGACGAATTTGAGGGAGCAGAGCACCGCATATGGTATCGCGCCTGTCTCAGGCGGTCCGCCTCCTTTTGATCAGAAGCAGAAACGAGCTTTTGCAAATCATCTTGATGCCGCAATTCAGCGTCTAAAGCGTTGATACTTGAAAAGGTCTCGTATTTTTACACTTTCCCGGCTATTTAAGGACGCGCCGCCGACGATGAGTTAACCTGAGCGAGGAAGCGTTGGTTATATGTTGGTCTTCCGGAATCGACGGACCGTAAAGAGGTGATAGCTCATGAGTACTGAGACAAAGAAGAAGGACCAGCTGGTCCTTAACGACGATGAATTGAAGAACATCGATCGATACTGGCGCGCCTGCAATTACCTTGCCGCCGGTATGATTTATCTCAGAGACAATCCGTTGCTGCGTGAGCCGTTGAAACCGGAGCATTTGAAAAAACGATTGCTCGGTCACTGGGGGGCCAGTCCGGGCCTTGCTTTTACATACATCCACATGAACCGACTTATCAAGAAGTATGACCTTGATGCGATCTTCCTTGCTGGTCCCGGGCACGGTGCTCCCGGAGTGATCGGACCTGTTTATTTAGAGGGCACCTATTCGGAAATTTATCCTAATAAAGGACAAGATCTTGAAGGGCTAAAAGAACTTTTCAAAGAATTTTCGTTTCCGGGTGGTGTCGGTAGTCATTGCACCCCTGAGCTGCCGGGTTCAATCCACGAAGGTGGTGAGCTGGGCTACAGTGTTTCGCACGCATTCGGCGCAGCATACGATAATCCAGATCTGATTGTGACCGTAATGGTCGGCGATGGCGAGTCTGAAACCGGACCGCTTGCTACCTCCTGGCATTCCAACAAATTTTTGAATCCGATTAGAGACGGTGCTGTGCTTCCTGTGCTGCATTTGAATGGATATAAAATCAACAACCCGACAATTCTATCCAGAATTTCCCATGATGAACTGGCTAACCTTTTCCGCGGTTATGGCTGGACGCCGCATTTTGTCGAAGGTAGTGATCCTGCGACTATGCACAAACTCATGGCTGAAACTATGGAAAATTGCGTTCTTGAAATTAAGCGCATTCAGGCTGAATGCCGTAAATCCGGAGAAGCTGTGCGACCTCTCTGGCCGATGATTGTATTGCGAAGTCCAAAAGGCTGGACCGGTCCGGAGAAAGTAGATGGACACAAAGTCGAAGGCTTCTGGCGTGCACACCAGGTTCCAATCTCGGGAGTCGACAAAAAGCACGAACATTTTGAGCAGTTGGAATCCTGGCTGCGCAGTTATCGACCGGACGAACTCTTCGATGAGAACGGCAGTCTCAAAAAAGAATTGAAAGATCTTGCGCCGGCCGGAAGCAAAAGAATGAGTGCCAGCCCTCATGCAAACGGCGGTTTGATTCGCCGCCCTCTGCGTATGCCGGATTTTCGCAAATATGCAGTGACCGTGCCGAAGCCAGGGCAAATGCAGCATGAAAATACTGTTCCGCTGGGTGAGTTTCTTCGCGATATTATGAAAGCCAACAGCGATAACTTCCGGGTCTTTGGACCGGATGAAACCAGTTCCAATAAGCTAAACGCTGTTTATGAAGCTTCCAAGAAAACCTGGCTGGCAGGCTATTTGCCGGAGGATGCCGATGGCGGCGAGCTTTCACCGGACGGGCGAGTAATGGAAATGCTCAGCGAACATACGCTTGAGGGCTGGCTTGAAGGTTATCTTCTCACAGGAAGACACGGCTTCTTCTCTACTTATGAGGCCTTTGTGCATGTGATTGATTCTATGTACAATCAGCATGCTAAATGGCTTGATATTAGCAATGATATTCCGTGGCGCTCACCGATATCTTCACTCAATTTGCTCATAACTTCCACTGTCTGGCGTCAAGACCATAATGGTTTCACGCATCAGGACCCGGGGTTTCTGGATCTTGTTGTGAACAAGAGCCCGGAAGTTTGCCGCATTTACATGCCGCCCGACGTAAATACATTGTTGTGCGTGGCAAATCACTGCTTGAACAGCACCAACTATATCAACGTTATTGTTTCCGATAAGCAAAAACATTTGCAGTATCTGGACATGGATGCAGCGATAAAGCATTGTACTAAGGGCGCCGGTATTTGGGAGTGGGCCAGTAATGATCAGGGAATGGAGCCTGATCTTGTCATGGCATCCTGCGGCGATATTCCGACTCAGGAAGCACTAGCTGCTACAGAAATACTCCGTGAGCATTTCCCCGAACTGAGAATTCGCTTTGTCAACGTTGTGAATCTTCTGACACTGCTCCCTCAGAGTGAGCACCCCCATGGACTGTCCGATAAGGATTTCGATAGTCTTTTCACGCAGGACAAGCCTGTGATCTTTAATTTCCACGGCTATCCTTGGCTTGTGCACAGGCTTGCTTATCGTCGGGCAAATCACAATAACATGCATGTGCGCGGTTACAAAGAAAAAGGCAATATCAATACTCCGCTCGAGCTTGCCATTCAAAACGAAGTTGACCGTTTTAGTCTTGTCATTGACGCGATAAATCGCGTTCCAGGATTGCTGGTGCGTGCAGCTCACATTAAGCAACGTATGCGGGATCTGCAATTGGAATGCAGTTCATATGCTTACGAGCACGGTGTTGATAAACCTGAATTTGATCAGTGGAAATGGTCTTACTGAGCAAATTGCGGATAATTTGAGTAAATTCGATTTATGGTCGCCTTATCGCGTTTGGTCAAAGCCGGCCAAATGCTTGGTGATTCCGAAAAAAACATGATGTCGTGATTGTCGCTGGAGTGTCCGTTAATTCCAAGCGCGTGTCCGACTTCATGAAGGCAAACTTTTTTCATCTCATCGTCGCTCAACGGCTGACCGGAGCGATGCGTCAGGATAGTCATTTGCGCTTTGACTATAGCAGCATCACCGCCGGGCTGCGCTTGGGCTGATAATTTGGTCAAACCTCCCTCTAGCGAGCGGCCTGATTCCATAATACGATTTTGATCTGCCGTCCATTCGCAAATTATGTCCGCCTGAGATGGATCATTGGCCAGGCTGAAAGCCAGCCGATTGTCTGAGCCTTTTGCCCAGATTGAAAAAGCGTCCATAAGCATCTGGAAATACGCATCGCGGTATCCTGCTATTCCGCTTCCGTTCATGATTAAAACGCGCACCGGCATGCGCATCCAGTGAAATACTTTTCCTCCAGACACGGCTGCTGCGAAATAATCGCCATTCTCGGTTCCTGGAGAAATGGATGAGTTTAATGCGGAACCCGGGCTTTGATCTTGACCTTGTGTTGCTCCCTGTTGTTGCATCTGCTGTTTAAGCCCTTTGATGCGTTGTTGGATGTCAGCAACTTTTGGAGAAGATGAATTCTCTTGCAGATATTTTTCGTACCAGGAAATTGCGTTCGGGCAGTCTCCCAGGCTTTGATAATTAGAAGCTATGTTCATAGTTGCTTCTTTCATGCTCGGATCTAGTGCTAAGGCTCTCTTAAATTCGTTGATAGCTTGCTGATGCTGTCCCATCTGAGCCAGAGCATAGCCTAGATAAAAATGCGACGGAGCAAAATTAGGCTGCTCTGAAATCGCCTGTTGAAATGCAGTGGCAGCTTCTTTGAATTTGTGCTGATTCAACAGTGCCTGGCCGTTCTCAACTGATGAACGCAAATTTTGTTGACTCTGCCTGGCTCCGGCTTGCTGAATGTAAGCGCGAACCTGCGCAGCATCTGCGGCGTTGGGATTTTCTTGCAAATATTTTTGAAAGTAGGGTAGAGCTTGATTGAGCTGCCCCATGTTCATCAGGCAGCTTCCGAGATTCACGTTTATGAATGACATTTGCGGATTAAGCTGAAGGGCTTGTTGATATTCAGAAATAGCCTTCTCCGGATTCATACTGTTTTGGTAAGCCATGCCTAGATAGCCGTGGATTTCAGGGCAGGCTGGATCCAGGCTTTGAGCTTTGCTCAGTATTTGAATCGCTTGCTTGAAATTCCCTGAATTAATCAATCCTTCTGCTTGCTGACAAATTTCATGTTGCTCGTTAGTCATCGCCAGCAGCTCATTTTTCTTTGCTGCTGCCAGTGGCTGTAAACCTGAGAGAATACAAGTGCTGATTAAAAGAAGACCTGTGAACCGGTAGAGGCTTTTAGAATTGTCATTCATTTTTTAATAGCTGCAAGTTTCTTTGCTTGTGAAATGAGAGAAGTTACATGGTAATACAATTATTCTCTGATTGATCGAGCTCTTATGCTTAATTCCGCGGCATCCCTCAGTTGCGGAGTTGCAGTTCCAAATAAACCGGAAGGTGATCTGAACCAAGAGCCGGTCCTAAGATTCTTTTGGTAGTAACAAGATTATGCGAGCTGAGGCAATGGTCTATTGGCACAAGCGGAAGGAAGTACTGGGTTGAGTAACTGGGCTGAATTCCCTTTCCGATTGCAGAATCTTGCAGCCCGGTCTTTTCCAGGAGTTCCCGAAAGTACGGTGACCATGGAGTCGAATTTAAGTCTCCGATTATTATGACCGGCATTCGAGCTGAATGAACATCATTTATGAGCTGCTGATATTCGAGGTTGCGGGTCATCCATTTCTTGTAAGTGGATGGTGCCGGTGGATGAACTGCAATTATGAGAATGTCTTGCTTGCCGATTTTAAAAGTAGCACTTACTCCAAATCTTTTTAGCCAGGGGTTTTCTTTCGGTATAAGCTGCTGAATGGGCAACTTGCTGAATATTGCAGCATCATCGGAGTTAGGGTCATCAACGCGAAAGGGATAGTCCGGTAATAACTTTTTGAGTGCTCTTTTCCAGGGTTTGTTGATTTCGTTGATGCAAACGAGGTCAGGATCTAAAGCCCGGATCAGAGCTACTGTTTCTGAAAGTTTGCGATTTTTCCCACCCCAGATATTCATGGTTAGTAATGAGATACTCTTTCCTTCTGGATTTGATTGAGGAAGAAGATACGGCAGCATCGCGAAGGAGTTAACTAAGAGCGATAAAAGGCTGAGCAAAAGCAGCTTTCTTTGTCTAAAGAAGAAAGCTGCAGCCAAAAATACCAGAGAAAGAATTTCGTAGACGATTCTGAGTTGACTGAGATTATCCAGCCAGTATATCGTTTTGGGCAAATATGCTAAGCCCGAGAAACACAGGATGGTTCCAGTAATAATTAAACTCAAATCCGAGATGCGGGCGGCAGCTTTTAGCATGCGTTCAGATGAAAACTTCGATTCGCTTCTTAAGTTTCAATTATGGGCCAGTCTCCCGGCTTCGTCAAATTCTCGAAAGCTTCAGATCTTCAAGCAGCAATTTAAGCAGCCTTAAGCAAGTGTGGGAATGAACAGGTGATTTGCATCTAATTGCAAATGCTAATTCCGAACCGAAGTATTGATTTTGCACTTGGTAAGTAATTTCTATTTCGCGAGCTGCATCTAGATAACCAGGAATTGCTGCTTCCTCGAAATTCAATCGTGCAGTGTTTTGATTGCCTGACCTCTGGAATAACCATTTAGCCTTTTGCTGATTGTGTTTCTGTATTAGTATCTCAAAGAAAATCTGCAGCTCGGAGGCACTTTTTGAAGAACGGTAGAGATGGATCTTGCGCATTAATCCAAGCAGCTCTATTTCAGTGTAGTACCAATTTAAAACAGCGCTGCCCAGCACTAAGCCTGCTAATATTGCAAGTGAGCAGGCTGGGTCGTGGAAATTCGTTCCCTTAGCTACGAAGAGCTCCATCCAACTTGTGCTGAGAAATACTGTAATAGGCAGGCAGATTGTAAGAAAAACGACGCTTATCATATTGGGATGCCCGTCATTGCTTGCGACTAATTTTTCGATCCTGAGTGTCAATTTCTGCAAGCCGCTCAAAGATATCGGCGGCGGGCTGAATACCTGCGTTTTCCCGTTTGGGCTTTGTTTTGATTTGTCATGCTTTTTTTGATAGCGCTTGTACTCGTGATAAGTGTCTTTTGCGTGTCGATTTTCGTGGTGGTTGTTTGTGCTGCTATTCTTGCTAGCTGTGTTGTTCTTGCTCTTGCCGGCTTCGGTAGTTCGCTCAGTTCGCGATTCAGGCGCTTTTACCCCCGGTGGAGAAAGGGACGGATATTGCTCAAACCAGTTTTTCAGTTTATCTCGAGCATTGTTGATTTGCTTTTGTTTTTCAAGTGCTTCTGCGTGGGCACTTCTGTTTTGATAATGTCTGTCCGGGTGATAGAGAATTGAAAGTTTTCGCCATTGCTTATTTATAGTTTGCCAATTGGCTCCGAATTCCAACTCGAGGATTTTGTAGCAGTCCTCAAAGCTTGCTGTAGTTTTGTTCATGCTTGTGACCCTGGAGCAGTCCAGGCAGGACTGTTCCTCAATAGATTATTTGCTTTACGACTGACTGGATTTGTGTCCGGCTCTATGTGATCGCGAGCTAAATCAAAAAATGTGAGCCATCCAGACTTAGTTTATTCTTTCAAAATCTCGGCATGGACACAACCGGGAAAACCCGGAAAAGTTCGGTTTAAGTGCCGCCGCTGATGTAATCAGCCCTGGCGCGCAGCTGTCTGGTTTCTTCTCTGCGACCGAGGTAATAGAGAGCGTAGGCGTATTTCTCCAGATATGGAACCAGTCCGATCTGGCATGGTCCACTGAAACGCTCGACCATATTCAAAGCTCGCTTTAAATATGGCGCTGCCAGAGCAAATTTTTTCTCTTCACAGTAAAGTGAGCCGAGCGCGAAGTTGGCTCGTGACTCGTCACCGGTTTTTGATGGAACTTGATCCCAGAAA
The DNA here is from genome assembly GCA_019748395.1 of Candidatus Obscuribacterales bacterium. Classification (GTDB taxonomy): domain Bacteria; phylum Cyanobacteriota; class Vampirovibrionia; order Obscuribacterales; family Obscuribacteraceae; genus JAIEPM01. The sequence continues at coordinate 12,150 of JAIEPM010000252.1, read as the reverse complement.
TGGAGAGCCTTTTGATAAAGTTCTTCTGCCTGACTGTATTTCCCTTCTTTAATCAAACATTTTGCAAGTTTGTCCAGCCTTGCGTAAACCTCAGGACTCTCCTGCGGAAGGGTTCTTTCCGTAGTTAAATAGGCATCTCTGAAATATGATTCTGCTTCCGCATTTTCATTCTTGGATAAGCAGAGAGTGCCCAAATTATCATAACTGTTGGCTAAAGATAGGTGACCTTTACCGAGAATTGTGGATTTGATGTCCAAAGACGCTTTGTATAATCGCTCGGCCATCTCGTATTTCCCAAGCCCACGATAAGCGTTTCCTACTGAGTCACAAGTTATAGACCACTCTAGAATCGGATCTCTCATGGCTGGCGCCGCGGAACCAGCCCAACCTTCAAGAGGAGCATCTTTTTTAAGTGCTGTTTTTTGCTCGGGTTTACTCAGAGGCTCGCGCATTTTACCCTCTACAAAGGCGAGAACTTCCTCTGTTAGTGGATCTGCTTTTGCCTTTGTGCCGTATGCAAGGTAAAACTTGATGAGGGAGCCCATTGCGTCTACAAGCTTACCGTCATCTCTGCCAAGAACCATTTCTCTCACAGCCAGCTCGCGCTCAAGATAAGGTTCTGCTTCCGAAAAGCGGCCTCTGATTACATAAAGACGGCCGAGTTCACTCAGGCTTTTGGCTAAACGAATGTCGTTAAAGCCGAATTTTTCAGCCTCCGCCACCGACTGCTTCAGCAGCGGTTCAGCAAGCCAATATTTGTTTGCATCAAGTGCGTCGGTTGCGCTGCGCTGCAATTGAGCCCAGCCGCTTTCGGAAAGAGCAAGTGACGGTAGTGCAAAGAAACAGGTGCTGATTGCCGTAAGAGCCGCCGCCCTAACTATAGGATGTAAAGGTTTACGGGAATCGGCAGGGCTTTTCCTGTGACGGATAGAAGACAAAATTATTTGCGCTCTCAAATTGATTTTGATGCTCACAAGTTAATTCTAACCGATCAGAGCTTTGCTGTATTAATACCCGGACTGAAGCCTTTTAGCTCCCCATGAGATCTCTCCGTAAAGAAAACAAAATACTCCAGCTAATTAGTTTGGTCGCTCCGTTTATGATTGCGGCGGAAATTACCGGGGGGAAGCTTGAATGTTTAATAGGTGTCCTGATTCGGCCTTCTTTTCAGGTCGTGTCAAGAATTTTGCATTATCGTCTTTTGCTGCATCTATGCTGGCGTTTCTAGGAGCAAGCTTTGCTTTTGCCGATGAAGCTGGTGCGAAATGGGGATTCATCAATCAACACGGTAAATTAAAGATCAAGGCAGAATATCTTGAAGCCGGTCCTTTTGGTGAGGGGCTTGCGCCTGTAAAGCTTGAGGTTAAGGATTCTTCCGGGGCAAGCGACGAATTATTTGGATTTATCGACAAAGAAGGGTCCATAAAAATTCAGCCTCAATTTAAAGAGGCTCGTAGCTTTTCCTTTGGTTTAGCCGAAGTGCGAATTCCGGACAGTGGACCACTGGTTGATAAATTTGGAGATGAGTCTCGCGGCAAATGGGGATTTATCGACAAAAAAGGTGAATTCGCAATTAAGCCCGGTTATGAATCCGTAACAGCCTTTTCTGATGGAGTGGCAGCCGTTTCAGACCCTTCAAAAGACGGCTGGGGGTATATCGATAAAAACGGCAAATATGTATTCGATTCTAAATTCGAGCTGGCGCTGCCATTTTCCGATGGTATCGCTCCTGTGTTGAAAGATCGCGCCCAGTCGCTCATCGGTTATAACAGCTTAGGGATTTGGATCGCAAAGAATCAACAGTTCTCCTATATTGACAAAAGCGGAAAAGAAATCAATACAGCTCAATTTGATACACATGGTGCCTTTGCAGATGGCTTAGCGCTTGTGGCCGTCGGTGAGTTTCAGGGTGTGGCTATTCCTGATAAATGGGGCTATGTTGATAAAACTGCAAGGTTGGTAATTAGACCTCAATTTAACTTTGTGAATCAGTTTAGCGAAGGTTACGCGGCTGTGCAGGGAGGCAAATGGAACGACTCGGGCGAAGGTTTTCGCTCATGGTCGCCGGGCGGCTGGGGTTATATAAATGTGTCCGGCAAGAACGTGATTCCCTGTGACTTCGAAGACGCAGAAATGTTTTCGGGTGGCTTTGCTGCAATTAAAAAAGGCGGCAAATGGGGATTCATTGATAACAAAGCCAGAGTTTTTGTTCAGCCGAAATATTTGGGAACACGCCGCTTTTCCGAGGGATTAGCACCGGTGTTGGTGCCTGCTTCCGAACTTTAGATCGGGCGGGTCTCTAAACGAGGATTCGCAAGAACCGCTTCAAAAATCAATTGATTATCAGTCGTGCTCTCGGCAACATTGCCGGGAGCGCTTCGTCATTTGAACATCAATGAGATTGTGTAAATACCTGTTTGCGCAGGGTCCAGCAGGCACAGTCTGAAACGGAGGAGCAATGCCGGAACGTGCTTCTGCTTATTTTGCCTTGTCGGTCGGCGGTCTTGCTTTAATGCTTGTCCTTACAATTTTGCCGCCGCTTTCCGCTGCTAATTTAAATTCAAGCAATTTGGAATTGAGTCCTGATGCTATGGCCGTGAGTGCCATGAGCGAAGCGACAAATACAAACACAAGCGGCCGCTGTTATGCAGCCGTTTGTCGTGCCTTGCATCCTTTAGGAATACAACTGAGTGGCGCCGCCGCCTATCAGGCTCGCGATATTTTACTTTGTGATAACAGATTTACAGCAATTTTCGTGAATAACGTTGAACAGCTGCGACGAGGAGACATAATAGTTTACGACAAATCCTCAAGCCATCCCTACGGACACATAGCCGTTTACCAGGGCAATTTCATCGAAGCCAGTGATCACGTTTCATCAATCACCCACACTCAAAACTACGGCGGAGCCACAGTTTTCCGATTAATCCAGAACCCGGATGACAGCTTACCACCCTTAGCCCCAGACTATCGCAAGACCATATTGCTCCCCCGACCCGCTGTCCACAATGGTGGGGGCGACTCCATGCGTCGCCCGTTTTGGGATATAGTTCGGCAAATTAGCTTTGGGGGAATCCTGGGACGAACCAGCCGAGTCCGTTATTGACCATTTTTTCTTGAATGCTTTCTTCTTTTTGAAAGTCGATTTTTTTGTAGCTGCCATCGGCTTGCTTGATTTTGATGTAATCTAGCTCACCGTCTGCTTTGACTTTTAGTTTGTCGCCGTGTGCGTTTTCTACTATGAGATTTTTGTTGTGGTCTACAGTTTCACTTGATCCATCTGGATGCTGAGTTCTGACGGTTCCGTCTTTCTTGGATGTTACTATATCGCCGTTTTTATCGAGGTGAACAGTGGTACCGTTGGCGTTGTTGATATCCATGTCGCCATTGGCGTGGATGATTGTGGAACTGCCGTCGTTATTCAATACTGAAATGGTTCCTTCATGTGTGATCATGCAAACCGAGCCGTCTCTATTGATTTGCGTAATGTCTCCGTTTTTGTCTTGAATAACTGATTGAACCTTTTCGTTCACGTCTGCCGGATAGTCTGTTATCCGTTTTCCATCATTTGTTTCTCGAACCACAGTGCCGTCGTCTTTGTTGTAAACCTTGGTTCCGTCTTTTTCGACACGATCCGGCTTGCTTACCGAGCGGTCGCCGTTTGGTGATTCAACAATTTCAGTTCCATCTTTGAGTCTGGTCGTTTTTGTGCCGTCAGGAGTAATTGTAATTTCCCTGCCGTCTTTTTTGTGCAAGCGCTGAGTGCCGTCTGCCAGAATTTCACCGCTGCCGTCTTTGTCGTATCTGTAAGTGACATCGCTGTCTTTTGGTTTGAAAAGCGTCGTGCCGTCGCGTCTTTCAGTAAGCACAGCTCCGTTTGGAAACTCTTCGACGCTCGCGACATCCGGATCCATCTCTTTTGGATATTCGGTCTTCTTATATCCTTCCGCGGCTTCAGTGATTTTGACTCCGCTTGGTTCATACTTGATTGTTGTGCCGTCCCGCTTTTCTACAACGACTGTTTCAATGGGGTTACCATTCTCATGTTTTTCGGAAACTTTCTGAGTGTCTTTTTCATGTAGCGCTTTTTCAGCAATCTTATGCTGTTTGTCGTTTAAGTCATGAATGCTCTTTTCCATAGCTTTGAGCAGTCCGCCCATGTCGCCACCGAAAATTCCTTTACCCGCTGCATCGTTGGCTGCGCCGCCCATACCTTTGGTAACCGCGTCTGCGATATTTCCACCCATCATTTGATTAATCAACAATTCCGATGAAGTAAAAGAGGCGAGGTCTGCAGTGCCCTTTGCCACCTGAAATAAATTATTGAAAGAAGGTTCAACCATCAAGTCGACAACTGCACCTGCGACTTTTTCTGCCTTTTGAACTGTCGAGTCAATTTTTTCAAATTCGGGGTTCATAATCTGGAGTCCTTATTCATATCGGGCCAACGCGCCCTGCCTCTATGAATATGACTTTAGAGATTAGTTGTATCCATGTTGTTTACGTGATTGAGCAATTGCCGGGTGAAGGGCTCCAGAGACGGCACCCGGCAGGGGATTATTCAGGCGCAGCGGCTGTTTTGGGGATTTGGAAGAAGAAAGTGCTGCCGCCTCCGGCTGTGCTTGTGACTCCGATACTGCCGCCATGTTGTTCAACGATTGCTTTGCAAATCGGCAGTCCAAGGCCGGTTCCCCGTCGTTTCTTGTCCTTGGCGATATGGGCTTGCTCATATTTGCCGAAGATTATCTCTTCATAGCCGGGCGGGATGCCTGCCCCATGGTCTATGACCTCAAAATGGAAATTCAGACCCTTTTCGCGAACTGCAATTTCAACCTGGGCTCCATCTTCTGAAAACTTGATAGCATTTGAAAGTAAGTTGACCAGCACCTGAACTATTCTGTCTGCATCGGCATGAATTCTTGCATTTTTCTCTTCGGCAATAATCTTGACGCCTTGCTGTTCAGCATAACCTTGAATTGCTTCAAGACTCCTGTCTAGAATCTCGCCGACTGATACGTCTGCAAAATTCATGCTGAGTTTGCCTGCTTCCATCTTTTCAATATCGAGAAGATCGTTAATCAGCAAAATTAAACGGGAAACGCCTACATCCGCGCCTTTAATACGCTGCTCTGCCGATTCGCTCAAATCGCCGTAAGTGCCGTCTAAAAGCAAGGCAAGAGTCATTTGCAGCGACGTCAGAGGCGTTCTTAATTCGTGGCTCACCATAGCAACAAACTCTTGTTTTAGTTTCTCAATTTCTTTTCTGTCGCTTATGTCGTGAGCCACGCAAAAGTAAGAGAGTTCCAGATCAGACCAGACTATAGACCAGAGAACATATACAATGTTTTTTGAGGAAGAAATAACCTTGTTCTCCAGATTCAAAACCTGTCGAGCCTGGCTCTCCGCTCCATTGCGAGACTCTGCTTGTCTCATTTTTTCAAGACCCTGAGCAAATTTATCGAGATCTTCCTTGTCTATGATTTCCGAGTAATGCTTGCCGATCAACTCATCAGGTTTATAACCCCAGATCGCTATTGATGCCGGATTTACAGCTCTAAACTTGCCTTCCGGATCAATTGAGCAAATTACGTCGACAGCGTTATCCATAATCGCTCTTTCTTTGCGTGCCGCACGTTCAAGCTCCAATGCCATTTGATGAAAGAAAAGATCAAGTTTGGAAATTTCATCGTTGCCCTGAACCATCGGCAGCAAAGCTTCCTTCTTACTTAGAAGCAGGGTATTGTTCATTAAAACGGCAAGACGCCTGGTGGTATTTTTTGTGAATATAAGAGCCAGCGTTGTGCCGATTGCAATAGCTGAAACAACACCAAGCAGGATCCAGATTTTTACGAGTTGCCTGCTGCGAGCTTCTTCTTTGTAATTGACTCTGTGTTTTGCCGTTTCGTGATCAATCAGTTTCTGGAGCTCGGTGGTGAATTTTGCTCCCGAGAGATCGAATTCCTTGTATAGAACTACAACCTCCAGTCCGTTCAGTTTCTCTTCACCTGCTATATAGCGCTCATATCGACGCATGAGACTCATGCCGTCATCAGCAACGGCACGAAGAGACACAAGCATATCTAATTCGACCGGGTCTTCTTTGAGCAGCTTCTTGAGCTGCGCGAAACTTTCATTCGTTTCATTGAGTTTGAGTTCGAACTTACGTCGCGCGAAGTCTGTTTTTGCATGTTTGTACACGATCAGTTGCGAGGCTGCATCGTAGTATTGCTTCACCATGAAATTGGCTGTGGATATGATGGTTTTCGAGTGGTTATTCTCTCTGGCTTCTTTTTCGACTTTCAAAAACAAAAGCAAAAGCGAAATCAAGAATGTCAGCATGAGCGCAATCGGCACACCGACAAGGACAAGTCCTTGTTGTGAAAGATTCAAATTTAGCCGCATGGCTTGTGCCTGACTTTCAAATTACAACCTACTGCTCTGTAGGATAGCAAGCGCCCAATCCCTGCACAAGCAGCAGGAGCTGCTAAAATCTAGAGCATTTACGGACTGCTTTCGATTATTATGCGGTTGTCATCAGAGAGGCGCTGTTTCAATGGCTAAGGTTCTGATTATCGAAGATGATAAACAGCTTTCACTATTGATCTCAGACTGGCTGCGCGGACAGGGTCATCTGCCGGAAGCAATTTATAAAGGAGCCGAAGGTCTGGAGCGACTTAAGTTTTATAAGTACGATCTGGTCATTCTGGACTGGGAGCTGCCCGAAATTTCCGGACCCGAAATTTGCAAAGAATATCGCTCTAGCGGCGGAGCTACACCAATTTTGATGCTCACCGGCAAAAAAGAGCTTGACGATAAAGAAGAGGGGCTCGATGCCGGAGCCGATGACTATTTGACGAAACCGTTTGCCTTGAAGGAACTTGGTGCTCGACTGCGAGCTTTGCTGAGAAGACCGGCCGTTGTAGTTCAAAATGAGCTGATTGCCGGTGACATTACCCTGCGCCCGGGCAGCAGGCAGGCATTCAAAGCCGGCGAAGAGTTGAATTTGCAACCGAAAGAATTGGCATTGCTTGAGTTTTTCATGCGACATCCGAATCAACCATTCAGCTCGGAAGCCTTACTTGAAAGAGTCTGGGTTTCCGATTCCGATGCCGCTCCCGATACGGTCCGAATTCAAATTATGCGCTTGCGCAATAAAATCGATGATGACGGCAAGGAGTCGATGATTCGCACTGTGCACAGAGTAGGTTATATGCTTGTGCCGCCGGAGCAAAACTGAGCTTAATTAGCTCACTTGGCCGCCATCTGTTGCTAAAAGTCTTGCCCTAGTTGAAATAAATGGTTTGGCGCAGCCCTGCCTGCTCAGATTCTAGCTGGATTATAGATTTAGCTGTCGAACGAACTTCAGCCCCGGGCAGGGAGAACTGTGCATGTCGAGCCTGCATTTCGCCCAGGACTCCAATGTAATTGTAAGAAGGGACTTTCACAATCATAGCTTTTTTCATGCCCGCCGGAAGCACGTTCAATAAATTGATTATGCTAAGGGCTGCCTGTTTAATTTCACTATTTGATTGGGTCGCAGTAGCTGCAACTGCCTGCGGCTGCCTATTTGGCTTAGCTGCCGTTGTGGCGTTGGATTCAGTTTCTTGGGCAAGGCTAGGGGCGATTTGGATCGTGCATAGCAAAGCTGCCGTCATGAAAGCTCTTTCTGCAATTTTAATTGCTCTCCGGAAAGCGGCGGCGTAATTTGGATGACACATCGGCTTTCCTCCTTTAAGCAAAGTCGCTTTGTTACTGCTTACTCTTTGAATATAGATTCTCTCTGTTTCAAAGTTGTTTACGAGCATTCTGACTTTCGGGCTCTGCCTTGATTGAAAGTCTGTGGAGCACTTGAAAGACGCCCTTCCGGACTCTAAAAATCAGCAAGAAGGAAGATGTCAAGTAATTAAGCCTGAAGAGGCTAGCTAGAAGCCGCTTTGCGTGGTTGAATGTGTAAAGGGCTGGATTCTGTTTTGGTAACCGTTATGAAAGCTATCGGGGCTTCACTGTTTATTTGCTTTTTTGCTTCGGTCCTAGCGCAGGGCGCAAGCGCCAGTGAGGCGTTTGAACGCAGTAAATTCCCCGCCAGAGCTAAACGCGAGGCATTCACCCGGTCTTGTGAGTTTGATCGCAAGGGCGTACTTTTGGAAGAGCAGGGAAAAGCTGCTGAAGCAGTTATTGAATTCCGGAAAGCGATTGAAGCTTACCCTTCTTATGCAGTGCCCCATTCAAACCTTGGTAATGCGCTTTCCGATTTGCATAAGTACTCGGAAGCGGTGCTTCATTATCAAAAGGCTGTTGAATTAGCGCCTGACTTTGCTGCGGCTTACTGCAATATGGCAGATGCCCTGACCAAGCAGAAAAATTACACTGCCGCCGAAATGGCTTGCAATAAGGCTTTGCGTGTTGATCCTGGATATGTGCCTGCCATGACCAATCTAGCGGAAGTTTATCTGGAAACCAACCGTCCCTCAGAGGCGCGTGCTGTATTGATTGGCGCCACAGGCCTTGCGACTACAGCCGGACTCAAGAAAATTATTCAGGAAGATCTTGCAAAAGCAAAAAAGATGCTTGATGTTCAAAACGGCTCGGGAGTTTCCTTAAAATAACGCAGGCGTTGGGATTTCGAGCGCTTGGCTTTGCTTTACTGCCTGAGTTAAGTATCTTCTTGGTTTCGCTGTCAAATGATCGGCTAAAATGACAGAGGATTATGCCTCCAAGACCCTGCCAGGCAAACTTTGCAAGCAGCATTGTAGTGAAAAGTCGTAAATGCAAGCGCCTCTGACAGAATCTGCAATCAACGCCGGGGAAAATCGCCACAAAGTCTGGTTGGTGAATGCTCCAGTAGACCTGCTTTTTTGCTGTGGCGGTTTGCTCTGGGTTTTTATTGCCTTGCATTCGATTTTCGTTTCCAGGGCTCATCGCTTTCCTTTGCTCTCAGGGCACGGTTCAAGCAGCGGCGAGAATCTGCTTGCCTCAGTTCTTCTTGCTGCAGCATTTCTTTTTACCTATCCTCACCATGCCGCTACCTGGAACAGGCTCTACGGAAGCCTCAGTTCCATTCGCAAGTATTGGTTTTGCTCGCTCTTTATGCCTTTGCTGATTATAGCTTTGCTGATTTTGGCTCTTCTGAACCCGTCGCTAATCCACCTGTTTGTAATCGCGACTGCTGTAACAACAATGCATCATTGGGTTGCGCAGAGTTATGGAATCGGCATGATTTATTTTATGCGCTCGGGAATTTCGTTGAGTAATTTTGATCGCCGGTTGATTTCAATATCCTGCCAGACTCTGACTGTGTTCCTCGCTTTGAGACTCCTCTCATCCGAGACTTTGCAAAGAAGCCTTTCTTTAGGCATAAATCTAAAGGCCAGCGCGCTTATTCCTGTCCAATATTCTAAGTCCTTCGAAACAGCCGCTTATGTGTTCTGGGCAATTGCCTTTTGCATTTTGCTGCTTAAATGGATAAAAGGAAGGCTCATGCCACCGCTGGCAGTGATAGCTCTCTTTGCCAGCACGGCCAGAGCTCTCTTGAACTCGGTCGACTCATGTGTGGATATTCTGTTTTATGGACTTCCATTGTTTCACTCATTGCAATATCTGGTGCTAAGTTCGCGCTACTACGCTAAAGACCACAAAATTTTCGAAGAGACTGATAAAGCCTCTTTGCGCGATTTCTTGAAGGAAGCGAAAATTCAGCGCTATTTCCTGATGCTTTTTGCTCTTGGCGGCATAGTTTATACGGTAATGCCAAGGCTGGTTCAATTTAGCGGTTTATCGCTTGTTTCGGCAAGCGCTCTTGTGTTCTTACTTTTGAATCTTCATCATATTATTTCCGATGGATTTATCTGGCGCTTGAAAGATCCCGAGGTTCGCGGACGGGTTTAATATTGCCTCAAAATCAAATATTTGGCGTAGACTGGTTTAAGGAGTTCCAGCTTCCAGTAGTTATTGGAGATTTACCTTGAGCAAGGAAGAAAATCCCCCAGAGATGCCGACAATAGGAACCGGACCGGGACAGATTCCCGCAGATGGTTTACCGCCGACCGGGCGTTCTACCTTAAGAATCGTTCGGCAAGGTATATTCGGCACAGCCAAGAAAACACTTAGTTTTCTGGATCAGGCCGAAAAGGATAAAACAGTAAAAGTCAGAGTGGATGACCAGCGATCTGCTGCTTTACTTGTTTTAGGTACGGTTTTGTTGTTATCGGTCGGACTGGGTTATTACTTCTTCCCTTCAAGTAAATCTCTTTGCATTGGACTTTCAGTAATTGCAGACTTGATCCTTGGCGCTTCGCTTGTCTGGTTTATCGTTTTGCGCTTTGGTGTTTTGCGAAATCTGGATCCGCGTTATGCGATATTGTGCTTTCAGCTTTTGATCGGCACCGGTATTTTTTTCACTTACCTTTCAATTAACGCTGCAATAATTTTTCTGGCGCTTTTGTCGAAGTAGCCATCAACTCTTCCCCGCTTTTTTCCATACTTGCGTCTGCTACAATTGCTGCGGTTCTATGCGGCAGGATAAATTAATTTGGAAACAGCTCATCCACGTCTTTTCGAAAAAGCGCTTCAAAGAGCGTTGGGTCCGCTTGATGCAGAGCATCTAGCGCATGTCATCATCATTTCTACTTCAGAAGAGCCAGATCCGGATCTTGAAATAATGGAGCATGAGTGTCTTCTTTTTCTAATCATCAATGAAATCAGAAACACCGATGCCGAGAATCGCAGTTTTGCAAAAATCGAGCAAAGCCTGAGTCCTGAAAATCCCGGCAGCCTCGAAGGCGTTTTGAAGCACACTGATTCCTGGCAGAAAGCCAAGAGCCGCGGTGAGCTTGAACTGCTTGTTGCTTGCATTAAAGAACGTTTGCAAGTTGTGGTGAGGGAGAACAATCCACAGCTATAAAAGCATTAGTTTTTGCAGGGTAAAACTTTTCCTTGAACTTTCAGCTCTATTTCTTTGGGACTGCATTCCGGGCAGCCAAGTTTTTTTCTAAGCAGGTTCACTGAAAGCACCGCTTCTGCTGCCGTATGTCCGAAAGTAGCCTCGTAGCTGTTGCCTAGACTGTCAGTTGCGCTTGCGCTTCCTGTTGTTAGGGAAGTGGTTTTGAATCTGCCTTGAATTTTGCGACCATCAGAGCAGTTTGCCTTAATGAAGCCTTCCTGACCGACAACACTGCGCCCTTTGGGTATCTTCGTAACCTGGGCGTAGCCGTGGCAATGGCAGCCATTATCAAACCTGAAGTCCACCGATGCTCTCCCGATCAACGGATCATCCTGAATCAAGCCATAAAACAGGTTGCAGTTTGCCGCGTTTTGAGCAACAAAGTAATAGCGCAAGCGCCAGAAATAAGCTTTGTCAAAGAGTCTGCCGAACCAGCCTTTCTTCCTGGGCGGCTTGCCGCTAGATTCTGCGGCAATGCTTTCTACACTACTTTCCGGCGCGATTTCATCTGATTTTGATGAGCTTGTCGCATCGCTTCGACTTTGATTAGCGGCACCTTGAGCCAGCAAGCGCAGTTCGATTTTTTGATGATTATCCTGAATCCTCTTTTCTGCGGCACAAACACTAGCTGCAAAATATATGCAGATTGCTAATACCATAGCCTGAAGACTCATTTTGTAGGCCGCCGACATTTACTTGCTCCAAAGCATTCAGGTTGGGCTGTTTTTGATCCTAGCAGGATTCAATCTACCCGGCTAAATTGCCCAACAGGTCTTTATAGCTGCTACTCTATAGGAATTGCTTCTCTTGGAGTCCCTTTAGTTGATGAACACTCTGGTTGTATCGAGCAGTCTTTTCTCCAGCGAACCCGAGGGAGATCTTACTTATTGCAACGGTCAACCCGGCAGCGCTTTTGCAAGCTGGCTAAAGTCCGGCATGCTAGATCTGGGCTGGGACTGCGGCGAGCTGATTCAAGAGGATTATGGATGGGGTTTCTGGATAAACTCAGATAAGGACACAATCTGGATATCTGTTTCTTATGCGCAGGCAGAAACTGAGGGAGAACAAGGTGAGTGGTATGTGGCTGCAAAGCATGAAATCCCATTTCTCATGTTTCAACCATGGCGCTGGGCTAATAAGACCGGTAAAACCTGTGAAAACAAGATCTTTGGGCAACTGAAAGAGCTTATTACTGCCAATTCTTCGATTCT
>JAIEPM010000155.1 GCA_019748395.1 Candidatus Obscuribacterales bacterium | reverse complement strand
TCCGAGTTCAGACCTGCAGCTGCTCTCCGCGAGTCGAGAGCAAAGCGCCTTGCCCGAATTCTCAGCCAGGGCAAATTTGAACCGGTGCGCTCTGAGGTCAAAAGCTATTTTGATGAATTCGTGCCGACAAATTCTCAGGGTGCGCCTGCAGATTTTCATGCTCTATTGCTGGTCTGCAGCGAACTCAGTGATCTGAGTTTTGATGATGCTCAAAAGGCTAATCTTCTCAGACTCTGGTTTGACCCATTCAGCGGCTGTCTGGAGCTGGCTTGCCTGGATGGCAGCCGCGATAGTTTGCAGCTCTGGACCAGAGTTCTACTTTCATAAAGCCGCTCGGTATTTACCAGCGATGATAAGCCGGATGTCCCTCTTTCACGGCAACAAAGGTGCCTTCAAATGTGGCACAGAGCATGTCTGCGGACCTTAATTCGCCGCTCACCGTTGCTCGATCTTCTTTTGAGTCGATGACCTTTGCCACCATATGCAGTGTGGCGTTCGCCGGTGTCGGCTTCAGGAACTTCACCGAATACTTCGCAGTGACTGTACAGGGCGGATGTTCAAGTTTGTTTTGTTGCATCAAATGCCATGATGCCGTCCAGTTGCAATGACAGTCCAGCAAGCATCCAATTAAGCCGCCATAAAGCATTCCTGGGAAAGCCTGATACTTGAGGTCCGGTTCCCAATCGCCGACAACTTCATCGCCCTTGGGGAAGCTCTTGATATGGAGCCCGGCCTGGTTTGCCGGACCGCAACCGTAGCAAATCGATTTTGCTGCGTATTTGTCTTGTAAGCTTAGTTCTTGATTGCTCATCTTCTCAAAATCACCGAAAGGCTGGACTAACGCATGAAAGCTTATCATACGAAGTTTCAGCGCTGCTTTGCGGCGACTTTATTTTGACCGGCGTTTATTTTGATTTCCAGTCATGATAGTCGTTGCTGACGCTTTTGCTCATTGTCTTAGCTGCTTCGGACAACCAGTCGCCGTTGCGCTGCTTTATATCCTTAAGTATCAAATCGGCCGCGCCTTTCGTACCTAGATGAATGTTGCCTGTCTCGTAGCCCATAGACCAGAGCAGAAGCCCTTCGTCCTTTTCGTTTAAATCAGATAGTTCTATTTTTGAGCGCTTCGGACCCAGACTTCTGACTACCCAGTTGTCTTTGACTGAAAGTTGCGGGTCTATCTCGCGGACTGCATTGCCCATCACATCCATATAATATGAACGTTCCGGTCCTTTTGCCGAACTGAAGAAATTTGCAGGCGGAACTAATGCCTTCGCTTCCGCCGCTACATTGCCGCCCTGGAATTCGCCGATTGCGACATAGCGTTGTCTGCCGAGGCTGCCGACTCCTGCCTGTCTTTGTCCGAACTCTGCCTCAAGCTCCGGGCTTGGAAGATTTGAGCGCAAAACTCTTGCGGCATCAGAAGGAAGCTCGGACTCAAGACGAGGTGAGATTTGACGTTTGAGCTTCAACCAGAATTCGTCAGCCTTCGGCATCTGGCTCTCGGCAATTTTTGCCAGCTTGCCGTTTCCTTCGCCGTCTGATAGGACGAAACCTTTGCCGCCGTCTTTCAAGCTTTGTTTGTAACCGTCAAGAATTTGCTCGGCGGCGTCTTTCAAGCCTATCTTCAATTTGCCCTGAGCCTTGAGCATGTTAGCGCTGGTCAGGAGTCTGACTAAATCGTTTGTGTAAGGCAGTGGAAATGCCTCGTCAAAATCATTTACGCCCCAGTTCAGACGCCCTTTTTTGTCGAGCCAGGTGCCGAAATTGTCTATATGCAGGTCGCCAATAGAATTCACTTTGGGGGACTTTTGAAGTTCAGGACATTGCTCCGGAAAGCTTTCCGCCCAGCGATAATAAGTGCCTCTTAGAAAACGGAAGGAGTCTTTTGACATTTCATCGTGTTTCTTGCTCAGGTCTTCCGGAACAACTTTTGTTCTTTCTTTCATCCATCTTTCGTAGGCTGTGGTGCTCGCCTCAATATCGCGTGCAGGCTTATGTTCGGCTGTTCTGTCAATAAGCTGTTCTTCTAAACCGTCATTAGCGGACATTTTATTTCCCACTGCCTTTTGCAAGAGTTTTTCGCTTTGACGTTGCACCACAGGTAGTGCTACGTTGATGAAACCGCCATGTGCTATGGCGTCCATTCTCTCACGCCAGCTTTCTTGATGCTGAACGCCCTGCATGCCGCTGACGGCATTGGCGCTTTCGTAGCTGCTCAGACCGCCAAGCGCTCCCACTGCAAAACGGCTGCTGAGTTTTGCAAGCGGGGATGAGAGCATGGCTGCATTTTTTTCAAGAACCCCGTTTAGCCCGCTGAAAACGCTGAATCCGACCATGCTTCCGGCTGCATTGCCAAGACGAGTCTGGCCTTCTGCCGGTTTTTGAGCAAAGGTATAAATACCGGCTCCGGCAATCTGGGCCAGGTTTTCACTGGCCATGATTCGAGCCGCTCCGCCTTCAAGAGCCAGTCCCTTGCTGAGGGCGCCCATGGCTCTGCCTGTGATTTTTCCGGCCATCACGAAGGGCACGATCGCTCCGGCTGCAGATGAGAGCGACTGCAAGCACCAGGTGCCGCTGAAAGTCTCTTCGTGAGGGACTTTGTATAGAGCTACCGGTTTCTTTGCGAAACTGTCGTAAATTTGAATCAGACCGCTGCCGTTGGCAAACGGATGCCAGACATTTTCAGAGAGCCATTCGGCGCTGCTCTGCTCATTGATCTTTTCCAGTTTTAGCTCGCCGAATATTCGATCCACAAGCCGACTCCCGATCCTGATGAGCCCAGCTTTGATTTTAAGTAAAATGCGCGGACACGAAATGGGGAGACTACCACTGCAAGAGCCTCCTTAAGCAATGCTTAGACTAGCTTCTTGAGTCCATCCACAAGAGCGTCTATTTCGCCGTTGCTGAAATAATGAAGGGAGGCTCTTATACAATCCGGATTGGGAATTGTGCGCAGAATTATTTTTTGACTGTCCAGTTTCTTGACGATTTCCAGGTGTGAAGCCTTGTCTATTTTGAATGAGAGCAAACTGGAGCCGCCGCCCGGGTTAAGCAAGCTTAGTCCGGGGATGGATTTTAGAGCTTCACTTAATCGGGCTGTATTTTTGAGTATTGTTTGATAGCGCTCTTCGGCAGTGCCGAATTCTCTGTGTAATTTGATAGCTTCAGCCAGACCTGAGAGCAAAGGGAATGGTGCTGTGGCAACTTCAAATCTTGAGGCATCAGGAGCCCAGTCCACAGGATAGCCTTTGGCGTCGAAAACGGCACCGCGCCAGCCTGCAAAAGTAGGCTCAATGCGTTCGAGTGATTCCGGCTTTATATAAAGCGCGCCTATTCCTTCCGGGCCGCCCAGCCATTTATGCCCGGTGAATGCGTAGAAGTCGGCGCCCAGCTCTTTAAGATTTAGAGGCAAAACTCCTACCGATTGTGCTCCGTCGGCCAGCACCAGAACATCGTGCTTGTGACAGATTTCGGTAATTTCTTTTAAGGGCAAAACTTTGCCCGTGTTCCACAAAACATGGCTCAGCATGAAAAGTTTCGGCTTGTTTTGCCGAATTGATTTTTCGAGTTCCGAAATAATTTCTTCTTCGCTTTGAAGATCGGCTAATCTACAAATTTCCAGCCGCAATTTCCTTCGTTTGCAAAGCTGTAATGCCGCTTTCATAACGCCGTTGTGTTCTGAATCCGTAGTTAAAAGGCAGTCGTTTTCCTGCCACTCATAACCCCAGAGCGCTATATTGCAACCTTCCGTGGCATTTTGCGTAAGAGCCAGGGAAGCGACTTGAGCCCCGAGCTCTTCTGCCAGAATTGCTTTTATTTTCTTGCATTCTTCGACAATCCAGCCGAACATGGCAGCGCTTAGTGGACCATTTTCCTGCACATATTCATAACTCTTTTGAATACGTTCAATCGTGGAAAGTGCCATGCTGCCTTGAGCACCGAAGTTCAAATAACTCTTGTTCTTAAGTGCCGGATACTTAAGACGTGCTTCTTGAATTTTGGACTCAAGTATTTGTCCGCTTTTCACAATATTGCTCCTCTCGGCTTGAATTCAGCTTACTGAGCAGGGAAACTCAGTAACTAAGGACTGAGCGCAGATTCAATTTCGTCCACTATGCGCTTTGCGGCATCTTTTTGATTTGCTGCTTTAGTAATTGGTCTGCCGACTACCAGGTAATCCGAGCCGTTCTTGATAGCTTGAGCCGGGCTTGTGAAACGGCTCTGATCATTGGCTTCCGCCCAGCCTGGTCTGACTCCGGGAGTTACGATCACTATGTCGTTGCCGAGTTCTTTTCGCAATCTCAGAACTTCTTCCGGAGATGCTACCAGCCCTTTGACGCCACTTTCGCGGCATTGTGCCGCCAGTCTGGAAACCTGATCTTCGACAGTTCCGGCCACGTTCAATTCCGCATTTAGAACTTCCGGGCTGATGCTTGTGAGCACTGTCACTGCTAGTATGATCGGTTCGCTAACCCCTAGTTCTGCGGACTTTGTTTTGACTGCCGCAGAAGCTTCAGTCAGCATCTTTCTGCCGCCACATGCATGGATGGTGAACATTTGCACACCAAGAGCTGTAGCTTCTTCTGCAGCTTTGGCGACGGTGTTCGGGATGTCGAGGAACTTACAGTCGAGAAAAACCCTGGACCCGGCGCTTTGAAAATCTTTTAATATTGCAGGTCCGTAATGTGTGAAGAGCTGCAGCCCGATTTTAAATACCCCTACATGCTCGTGAAGCTCGTCAAGATAGCGACGAGCTTCATCAATGCTGGATGTATCTACCGCCAGAATTAGGCGGTCGCGAGCCTGGATGCTTGTGGCCGAGGCCTGCACGGCTTTCCATACCTGCTGTGGGTGCGGCAGCGTCGCTGGACGCTACCTTCTAAACTACGCGTTTTTACCGGCTGTTTCGAATTTCTTGTAGCGCTTCTGGAAGCGATCTACGCGACCTTCGGTGTCGATAATTTTTTGTTGACCGGTGTAATACGGGTGACAGGCGCTGCAAATTTCAACCCTGATCTGGTTTTTGGTTGATCCGAGTTCAACCTTGTTGCCGCAAACGCAAACAGCGACAACTTCACTATACTTCGGATGAATACCTTCCTTCATCTCAAAACCTTCAGAACGTATGTGTGCGAAAAATAGCGCCTAAAGACGCAAAGATATATCTTAGCAGACTTTGCCACTCTCGTCAGCCCGCGTACCTTTTCGTTAAGCCGGACTTGCCTGCGGTAGGGTCTAGGGCCGGCTCCGGCTTAAAAGCGCTTCACTAGCCGTGCCGATTTGACCGGGCCGCATTTAAGCTCTTTCTATTTGTTTTTATTGATTGATCGGCTGCTTGATTTCAATGCCTTCTCCTTCTGTCATAGTCAGTCTTTGACCTTCTATATTCAGGTATACCGGCACTTGATCGGCAACGGAAGATACGGTTCTGGAAAGCTGTTCAAGCCTTGTTTCTATAGAGTCGATACCGCCGCCCGAGGCAAAGCGGCGCGAAAGATCGAGTATGATGGCGCCGCTCTTTTCATTCACGCCAAGCAGAACCGTTCCTCTGGGAATTTCACTGCCCAGTCCTTCCTGGATTTCCTGATTTGATGGTCCGTCAAGCAGGGCTTGAACGGCCGACTCAATGCGATTTTTGCCGACTGCGCTGCGCTTTACTTTGACCAGCGCAACTTCCTTGCCGTTTGATTTGACGAACCAGACGCCGCTGGAAGCTTCACGATCCGTCAGTTTTGCTGCCTCTTTTAGAAACCTGTCCTGCGCCGGATTTTTCACTTTTGAGCCCGCAGATATATCGGTCAGGATCATTCTATGTACGCAGGAGCTCAATGTGATTATGCAGGAAATTGATATTGCAGCTAAGCGCATTCCCGGTGAAAGCTGCCCGGCAAGCGGCTGATTTTGATTTTTCATGGAAAACTTTCTAGAGCTTGAAGCTTTTTACTTCTGGCTGATTTTGGCCTTGGCTGAATCCGGCACCGGCTTTGGTACCAACAATAGCTTACCTGCAAAGTGCAGTTTTTGCTCGCTCAGATCTAATTGAGTGAGTCGAAATGCGTGAGTTTTGCGGTCGAACTTGCCGAAATCAAGTAGTGGATTAAGTAGATCCTGGCTGAATTTTGAGAATTCCTCAGGATTGCTGAGCTCTGTCGATTCAACTTTCGTGTTTTTCAGCATTATGAATCTTTCCGATTCTAAATAAGGGCTGGCTGATATATCCATTTCAACGCCCGTATCTTTTGCCGCTCCTGCTGTGATCAGGGTAGTGTGGATTTTGAGAAGCCCGTTTTCGATTTTTACTTTGGGTTCCAGGACCTGCAAATGCTGGTCTCCAAGCCCAGGAATCTGAAGCCTCAAAAAGTTCAATTCAGATGAAATTCGAGGACTTTGCAAAGCCGCCGAAACATCCTTTTCGTCAATCTCGCCGCTGACTGCCACCATTACCGGTGCTGCCACTCCGGCATTTGATTTCTTGCTTTTGAATAAATTGAATTGCAGCGGTGTGCTGGTTTGCAGTTTCAAATCCGCCAGAGGCACGTGTTTGTATGAGCAATCTTTCAAGTCGACGGAAATGGACTTGAATTTAGCGGAGAGGCAATCGCTGAGACTGTATGCGCGAACTTTGACTCGGGGGTGACCACCGAGTAAGCATTTTGCCGCAAGGCTGCTGCCCAGGCTCAGGCTTTCCTGCGCAAGCCAGGTCAAACCTGTGTACTTTTGAATAGCTTGACTGCTTTTGCCTGCGATTTTGAAAGGGGGGGCAGTCTCAGTCTCGGCGGCATGCGCCGCTTTACTTGCGCATGCAAGGACACAAGCCAGCGACAGGATTCCAGATATAGCTCTGCTCGACATATCCTAAGTTATACTCGATTTCCGGCTTGACAAGAATCGACCGCAAACTGAATTTTAATTGAACTTGAGTTTCAAAGCCCTGAAAACTATGTGCTGCCGCCGCGCATTTTTTCGTTGAGGGCTTCTTTTAATAGTTCGTTTTGTTTCAAGAGTGCTTTCAGATGTTCGTTGGCAATTGCCAGTTCGGCTTGCAGCTCCGCCACTGTTTGCTCATAAGTTACACCTGTAACAGGGTCGCGGCCCGGCATTTTGGGAAGCAGAACATAGCCGAGCTGCACGGCTTTGAGCGCTGCAGCTGTTCGGGTCGGAACTTTCAGCTTGGCGAGTATGCATTCGATATGCTTCTCTACTGTTCTCAGCTTCATGTCGAGTTCTTCGGCAATTTCTTTATTGCGAAGATCAAGGCGAATCAGAACTTCAATTTCCCGATCCGTCAAATTGGTGTTCGGCATGGCGTTTGCAGGTGTCTGCTTGACCAGCTGAGTTATTTTAGGATCGCAATACGGCAAACCTCTTGTGACCTGATCGATTGCATCGAATAAGGTTCTTGGTCCGGAACTCTTCAAGCAAAATCCCCGGCAACCGGCGCGAATCAATTGATTGTGGTATTTGGTTGCATGGTAAGAGTCGGTCAGAATCAGAAGATTCGTTTGAGGCATTTCTGTTGTGACCCGGCGGGCAACTTCGACGCCGTTCAAAATGTCGAGATCCACGTCGAGAATTACAAACTGGGGGTTTAGTCTGCGAATGATCTCGCAGGCAGCCATCCCATCCGAAGCTTCACCGATAATTTCCAGCACTTCGGAAACAACTCGCTTCAAGCCGAAACGAATGAGCTCGTGGCGCTCACAAACAACTGTTTTGGGGCGAAAGCTTGAATGACGAGGGGGTTGGGACGAATCCAAGGAATACTCCAGTTTCTATTCCAGTTTTAGTTCCATAAGGACTGTATAGAATGATCTCAGCTTGACAAAGCTTCTTAAAGGTCTAATTCTATCAATTCCTGAGCTTATGGTGAAACGGTACTAAAGTGCATACTCAAGCTAAGTTACGCAATTAGTCACGATCCGTCAAGTACCGGCTGAGCGGGGGAGTTTGCGGCTCAAGAGCTGCGAGCTGTTGTGAAGCTGACTGAAAGTGGCTCTGAGATCTTTCTCTTTTCTCATGTAGACTCGCGCTTTCGGGATTTTGAACTCGGAACAATATCAGATTCAAAGAAGTTGCTCCCGGGCGCTTATACAGGTAACATTGGCTGGACTTACTAAATTTCGCTGCTTCAGAAGTTTTATACCTTGGAATCTCGAACAGAGTAGGTACGTTCTCATAGGCGAATCTTGCGATAAAAGTCAGCTCAGCTGAGCTGCTGGAGAAGGGGAAGAAATGAAAACCGAGATGCGGGCTGAACTACTCAGAATGAGTTGCTTACTCGTAGCTGCATCTTTCGCGCTCCCGACCGTGTCTCTGGCACAGGGGACGACGGGCACCGGCACAGGCGTCAGCACACCAGCTGTTCAGAATGTGATTAACGCAGCACAGACAGCCGGCACCACGCCGTCGAGCACTATCATCCCAACAGACACGTTGCCACTACCTGCAGTGCAGAATCGCATGACCTTTGCCGAGAATTTGCAATTGCGAATTTTGCAGAAGTTGCCGGCTCGTTTCTATTTCAACAGCACCTGTGAAGTTTCAGGTCGTGATGAAACAAACCCATTTCAGTTTCCCAAAAAAGAATCTCTAATGCGTCAGTTGCCGCCGCCTCCAATTTGGAGGCAGCTCAACGCTTTCCAGCAAGCTCAACTTTACGATATTGTCGGTCTCGTGGCCAGAAACGATATGGTTTTCCGTGTTCTGCCCAACGTCACCGGCGGCTGGACTCTCACTCCGAGAACTCGTGTTTACGGCAACTATTTTATGATTCGCGACCAGCTTTCCCACATGACCCGCTTGAACACGGTTATCCACTCCGTGGGCATGGGATTGCAGCAAGACATACCGATCACTTCCAGAGGGAACCTGCAAGCTGAAATCCAGTGGCGTCAACTTTATCAGTTGCACCAAAGATCTGTTTTCGACTTTTTGCCTGGTTTGACCTTCTCTTACGTATTGACACCGCGGGTAGTGCTATTTACGAACGCACTTTTCCAGTTGCGCGGCAGGCAGTTTTTTCAGGCTCCTACCAAGGAAATGGACCCCTTCTACACCTGGGGTGCTCTCTATCAGAAAAACGGCTGGACATTCTCGGCTTCCACCACCCTGGTGCAGAACTTCCGTCATCCTTTCCGTAAGGATGCCACCATTCCGCAAAACAACTACTCTTTTATTTCCGACTTCGAAGTTTCTCGTCGCGTGATCAAGCAGTTGCCTGGTTTGCAAGCCTTCGTGCGTGCTGAGCCAATCTGGAACTTCCATTCCAGAAACACTCCGGGGTTATCCGGTATGGACTTCCGTTTGTTCTTCGGGATGAGAATGTCGCTTGCTAAACCGGCTTTGACTTCAGCTCTTGAGCAACTGCGTCAGCAGCTTGAAGAGCAGGAAACAGAACCGACTGCTCCCGGCGAAAAGAAAGAGCCCAGCAAGGAAACCAAGCCTTCAGCTTATATCGCTCCTCACGAAATCATCGCTTCGAGTCCTCAGCCCATGCATGGCTATATAAATGAAGCAACCGGCACTGAAGATCCGCAAGCCGCTCCTCAGTTAGCACCGGTTGCTAATTCTGAGACTCAAGCAGAACCTGCGCCGCTGCCGAGCGTTTCGCTGAAGGAAGGCGCTTTCGGAGACGGCTTTAAAGGTGAACTGGCCAGCCGTCCTGCCGCAATGAGCTCCAGCGCCGGGCAACTAGGAATGGGCTTGCCCGCTGACGATGCTCTTCCTGTTAGTTTGCACTGATTCCTGAAATACAGGGTGACGCATGGCATCGCCCGTCAGTTAGGCACTTACTGCCGGCTTTCCGGACTGGCGTTTTACTGCTTTGCTCATTCGCGAAGAAAAGTCTTTGACTAAAGATTTTATACCGGCCGTAAGGTCTAAATCTTCGGCTGCGCCCATATCGATTGTGATTTCGGGCAGCTTGCTTTGATTGGCTGCCGACGCTCGGCTGACCGGCGCCGCTGATTTTTCCGGCTTGCCGTCTTCCGGACTTTGAGCACCACTGACGCTACCAAGAAAATTATTCAGCAATTCGCGATCGACCGTGCTTTCAGTAACGATGCTTACAAGTTTGTCTATTTCGAAGTCCTTTTTCAACTTAGACATGAAAGCGCTCACTTCCTCAGCTTGAGGCAGTTCAAGCTGCTGGCGAGACTTCAGTTCTACGACGCGCTTGCCGTCTATCCAGGCTTCCTTTATGTTGGCTGCGTTCATATCTGCAATCAGCCAGGCGACAGCCTGATTTTGATAGAGCGATTCTGCGATTGAATGCAGAGTATCGCCGGGGCAAACCAGATGGGTTCGCCTGTGTAAGATGTTTTGTTGTGCCGGGTCGTTCAGATCGAGATCGGCAGGGACCGCCGCCGTGTCATTTTGCTCGTCTCTTACTTTGGCGGCGCCTGAAAGTGCAATCACTGCGGCGATTGTTAACTCGACTCCGGTTAGATAGCGTTTTTCGCTTCTATCCCGGATTTTAAGAACCGGCAGTCCGTCCTCGTCAAGCTCCGCTGCTTCGCCGTCTCCCTCGTCTTGAACGCCGATGCTTTCGACCTTTGTTGCTGCTGTAATTGCATCGCTTTGTACATTCTTGACTGATTGCGGAATTTTGCCGGGCTCAATCTGAGCTTCTGCCTTTTCGCCCAAAACTTTGCCGTTCAGGCTATTCTCGCCCTTTGGCGCTGGGTTCGTATCGGCAGCTGCACGAATACTTTCGGAATTGCTGCGCCCGTTCTCGGTGTTAAGCTTGCCCTCGATAGAGCTGCTGTTCTTATTGCTTTGCAAATCTGTAGATTGTATTCCTTTTTCAATGCTTCCCGGAAGCAGGCTTCCCGTTTCGCGCTTGCCGCCCGGCGCTAAGATCTCTTCTTGTTTGCCGTTAATTTTGCCGACGCTTTCTTGTGAGCTTGCTGTTTTGTCCTGAGCTGAAAGCGTGTTTTGACCTGCTCTCTCGCCTGTAATTGCGGCGCCTCTTTCTGCTAGATTCAGTACTGCGGCAGTTCGGTCGGCGCTTGTATTTTTTTCGGTCGGGATTATGCCGTTTATAGCAGAACTGCGTTCAATGTTATTTTGGGGAGAGTTAGCTGCTTTCTCGCTGTTTTGAGTAGCTGTTAGAGAATCTCCTTTCAAACTTGAAAGAGAAATCGTTTTTGCAGAAAGATTGCCGGCGTCTTCTTGCATGCTTGAGGATCTGGCCAGGCTCTGATTAGGCAACTCAACTTTGGTCTGTGCTGCAGCTGACTTTTCCATATTTGCAGGAGCGCCACCCTGGAAATAGTTTATTGGTTCCTCGATTTTCTTTTTCTTTTCAGACTCTGATTCTTGATTTGAATTGCGGCTCAGAAGCAAATCGCTTTTGACTTTTGAATTCGCTTCTGAATTTACTTCGGATTTTTGCAGTTCTTGCTGTCGGGCTGGAATCTCAATTGTATTGCTGCGCAGGCGATCTGAACTTGCTTCTTTTTCTGCGGGACGTGTGTATTCAGAAGGCTTTTCTGCGTTTCTGAAATCATTCCTTTCGCTGACTCGGCTTGATTCGGGGCGGCTGTTTTCAGAGCTGCGGCCGCTTTCTCGTGCTGATTCACCGGCGCGCTCAGACGATTTCTCAGTTCTGCCTGATTCTAAGCGTTCGGATTTTGTCTCGCCCTTTTCCGAACCCATGCCTTTAAGGAAGTCTGTTGAAATTTTGCCGCCGAAATCAGAGCCGTTGCGAACCGTGTCTCCAGCGCTTCGACCATTTGATGCATCGCTTTGCGCTTTGCCGCTGCTGTCGAATTTGCTGCTGCTAATGTCGGCCAGGTTTTTGCTTATGCCTGCTGCGCCGCTTTTCCCGCCATATTCATCGTTTCGGACAGTGTCTTTGAAGTCGTTGTGAAAGGCGTCCCCGATCTTTTTTGCAGAAGCGTCAGAAGCGGACTCGGCAATCAATTGCTTAATAGAACTGCGCTCAGCAGCCGATTGCTCCAGTTTGATTTTTTCGATATATGAGGCTTCGTTGTTGCTATAAATTTCTTTGCTGATCTGTTGTTTTGCTTCAGCAATTGAACAGGCGCCAACCGGTCCTAAATTGTTTGATTTTAGAGCTTCAAGCAAAGACGTTCGTTCATTTGAATTTCCGGAGCTTTCAATACGACTGATTTCTTTTATGCTTTCAATTTTGTAGCTGTTTTCGACACGATTGTTGATTTCTGTTTTTTTCAAAGAACTGCCCGAGTCTGCCCCCGGCAACTCCGCGTTTATGCCTTTGCGGCTGATTTCTTGCAGACCTTGCAGATCACTTGAGCCGATTTGAGCGCCGCTGCTCATTGCCATGTTCATCTTGAGCGCTCGGTTCTCCGATGATTTTGAGAGCTCCTGCAAGGAACTGCGCTCTTCGATTTTGTTCAACGGTTGCAGTGCAGAGTCTGATTTGGAAGTGCTGATGACTGTGTTCAGCTCAAGCGGCTTCTCGACTCTAGAGAGCGAATCTTCAGTTCGCTTGCGGCTGCCGCTTTCAGGAAGACTCGCTGCAAAAAGCTTTTCTGCGGCCGCTTGCTGCGAATCCGAGATCTTAGAATCCGGCGCTATGTCGCCGGATTCATGCTTATGCTTGCGATTATCTACTTCGTCCATGGCTTTGCTCGAGTGCCCGAGACAGCTTACTAAAGGGTCAGCTCCACTGCGAATTTGCGAAATTTCGAAAATTCAAGATGCTTCGCTTTTCGACCTTTTCCCCGACTATGCCAGTTTAGGATAAAGATTAATTGGGGTTAAGCGTATTTCCTGCAGCTTTGACTGCACAATTCTGCAGTTATGGCTTTGTCCTTTGCTGAAATCGTGGAACACATTCGCTATCATCATATGGTTGGCAATTTCAGTTTAATTTCGCCTGGTAATTTTCCTGTGCAAAGCGCGCTTCTTAACTTCGGCAAAATAAAAAGCGGCGGATTTAAGCTTGCAGCCTTCCCGATTTGCCTTCTGCTCTTGCTTCTTTCGGACTCTCCGGTGGAGAGTGAGCCGGAGAAAAGTTCGGCTTCTGTTCCGAAACTCTTGCAAGCAAGCAATTCTGATGATTGTGAAATTGAATATTTTGACTTTGGCGTAGTCACAGATCGCAGCGGACCAACAAAAAGCTGGCGGCTTCATCCGGTGGTGGTCATTCCCAATCTGCCGGGTGTTCAGTATGCCTGGAAAATTCGTTTGAAAAGCAAACAGCCTGTTTTTGTGCGAGAAGAGTTCACCCTGCCTGAAGCACCAAGTACCTGGAAAATTAAAGAAGGAGAAGCCTCGTCCCAGTTGCTCAAAGGGGGCGAGCAATGCGTGCTTGAAAGTTTTCAATCCACCGACGACGGCTGGCTTGGACATTCATGGACAGCATCGAATGGCGACCCGGCAGGCAAATATGAAATTCGGATTTTATTGAACGGAAAACTTGCTCACGTTTTCACATTTAATGTGGGTGAAGCCATGATTTCTGAAAATGACGGACGCGAATTTTAGAGCTCTCGGGCAATACTCATCATTAAATTGAATGATTTGTGGGAAAATTACGAACCCCATGGGACAAACCCCAATAGGCCGTCCCCATTAGATAACTTAAGCTGTGCTCATTCTTCCGGATTCTCTCTGTCCGTTGGCAATGAGCAAGTTAATGACAAGCCGTTTCTTAATTCTCACCAGTTGTTTAATATCGCTGCTAAGTGTCGGTCAAAATGCCGCACTAGCAACCAAGATCAACGCTCGCCCGTTACCTTCCGAGCGTGAACTCAAAGACTTCGAAAACAGCCAGTCCAGCGCACCGACAGTGAGCCGTTTCTCACGTCGCATGGACTACCGTGAACAGGAAAAAGCTCAAAAAGAGCAGGCTGAAGCTGCCCGGCTGCAAGCGATTGAACGCGCTGCCCAGGCTGAGAAAGCTGCAATCGCTTCCAGCAAGAAAGTGATTCAAGAAGCGCTTGAAGCCAATAACCGTGGTGTGGCTCTGGGCAAACAAGGTCGCTGGACTGAAGCGATTCAAGCTCATGAGCGTGCTGTTCAGCTTGAACCGCAGAACAAGCAATATCGCATCAATCTTTCTGCTGCTCGCTGCACCTTCGGTCAAGCCCGTATGGCTGCCAAAGATTACGACGCCGCTGCCGGTCTTTTCCGCAAAGCTCTGGCTGCCGCACCGGACAATGGTCTTGCTGCTAAGAACTTGAACGAAGTGATGAAAAAGCAGGGTCATGACCCTGGCTCGGTTGAAGAGCGAGTTTCAATCGGCGACCAGCTTCTGGCCGTGCATGACATGGAGTCTGCCTTAATCGAATACCAGACAGCTTTGCAAATGGAAAATTCAGCTCGCACTCATACAAAAATGGGTGATGTGGCTTTGCATAACGGTCAGCTTTCAACAGCCGCCAACTGGTACCGTTCGGCTCTGGAAAAAGACGCCAATTTCGGCAAAGCTCACAGACAACTGGGCATGGTTCAGCTGCAAGCCAGCGATATGACCGGAGCTGCAGCTTCACTGCGCAAAGCGATTATTCTTGACTCGAAAGACAATGTTGCCGGTCAAACTCTTGTAGAAATCTGGCGCCGTCAGGTTGCCCAGAATCCCCTTCTGGCTGAAAACCACCTCGGTCTTGCCGGTGCTCTGCAACTCACAGGCGATTTCAATGCAGCCGAAGATGAATACAACAAGCTGGCTACGCTTGAACCGGGCAACCCGGGGCTGTCTGCCGGTCGCGCTTCGCTGGCTCGAGCCAGACAGCATGCTATGGCAGAAAAGCACAGAGCTGCTGCCGAAACACTTTTCAATCAAGGCTTGAAGCGTGAAGCTCTTGCCGAAATCGGTCAGTCCGTAATGATGGAACCCAAAAACGCTCGCTACCAGTTTTTGCTGGGCGAGTGCCTGGAAGCCAATGGCGATTTGAGAGGCGCTCATCAGGCTTACATGACCTGTGTTCTGATCGACCCCGAAAAGAATCAGGAAGCTGCTTTTCGCATGAAAGAAATGCAGCGCGGCAATACGCTCAATGCACCTGTGCAGCAAGCCGCTCAGCCGCAATACCCGCAAGCGCAAGCTGCTCCGATGCAGCAAGCCATGCAGCCGCAAGCTCCTTTCCAGAAAAATGTTTTTGAAGCAGGCAGCGGCATGCAAGTAGCAAAAACCCAGATGGGTTTCAGCACACATGACGAAGCTCAGCAAGCCCCGGCTCAGAACATGGCACCGACTCAGGTTTCCGCTCAAGTTCCGGCTCAATCGCCTGTTGCTCAGACTCCCGACCCGAATGCCGAACTCATGGCTCGTGTTACTGAGTTTGAAAGAAACAGAAACTACGAAGGTGCTGCTGCTTTCTTGAAAGAAGTTTGCACACAGAATTTGCAAAACCCCGACCTGCACCATCGCCTGGCAGTAGACCTGCTGGCGGCAGGCAATGTTACCGAAGCGATTGCTGAATTCCGCATCGCCTCGGCGCTCCGTCCGGGTAACAAGGAATTCGCGGGCGACCTCGCTCGCGCCATGGAAATCCACAAGCGCTCACAGGAGAATGCGTTTGAAGAAGCTGTGCCTTCGGCATCGGGAAAAGAGGTGGCTGCTAAATGAGCTTTTATTTCCAACCACCTGATCTGGCAGAACACCCCAGACGTTCATACAGAAAGTTTCTGGAGCAAACAATCGGCAACCTTTTTGCTGATATTTCGCCCATCGGCAGTGACTTCAATTCACGCTATGAAATCTCGTTTGTCGGCGCCAACGGCAAAGTTAACTGGCGTTTCGATGATTATGCCGCCGATTCCGGCTACCCGACCTCGGCAGAGCATGCTCGCAAAGCAAACATGACACATGCCAAAAGATTGCTCATGGAAATCTGGTTGCGTGATACTCAAACAGGCGTGATCAGAAAGTCCACGGCTTATATGGGCGACGTGCCCGTAATCACGGACAGAGGAACTTTTGTCATTAACGGCTCCGAGCGTGTTGTACTCGGTCAGCTGGTTCGTGCTCCCGGTGTTTATTTCCAGCAAAACAGCAACCTTATCTACAAAGCTCTGATTCTGGGCGAACTCGGCGCTCCAATCAGCTTCGAGCTTGACCTTGAAACCGGCACCGGCAGAACCAGCCGTGCAAAATGCCGTATCAAATTGCCCAAACGTGGCTGGGTTTCAGCCGTGACTGTGCTCACTGCCATGGGCGTTGACTGGGCTGTTTTGCAAAAGCGCATTTTGCCTTTGCTCGATAAAAACCGCATTGAATACAAACAGGTTGCTCCCAACGAAGCTCTTTCGGTTCTGGGCAGAGCCTGGAAGCCGGATGGTGCAGGCGGTGTCGGTGCAGGCAATTCGGCTTTGCAAGAAATCACCGATCGTCGTCGTTATTCGTTAGGTAGCCTTGGACGTCGTCGCTTCAACCAGAAACTTGAAACAGAATCGCAGTCTTTGCAATTGACCAAGGAAGATCTGCTTGCGGTTGTCGAATATTTGCTCAACCTGCCGCTCGGCAACGGTACAACCGACAATATCGACAGTCTGGAAAACAGACACCTGCGTGGTGTCGGCGACATTCTCACCCGTGCAGTGCGCCCGGCTCTGGCTCAAATGGTTCGCTCGGTCAAAACCAGACTCGAATTGCATGAAGACGAAGAAGAAGTCGGCAGCCCTAATGATTTTGTAGATGTCCGTCCTTTCGTCAACGCCATCAACAAGTTTTTTGCAGGCAACCCGCTGGTTCAATATCTCGACCAGCAGAACCCGCTTTCGGAACTTTCACACCGCCGCCGTATCACATCTTTTGGACCGGGCGGTATCGACCCCAACGCTGCTCCTTCTGAAATGCGCGATGTGCATCCAAGTCAGATTGGTCGCGTTTGCCTGGTTGAATCTCCGGAAGGCAAAAATTGCGGTATGGTTTCATACATGGCAACTTTCTGCCGCATCGATGAAGACGGCTTCATGACCGTACCTTATCGCAAAGTCATCGACGGCATGGTGACTGATGATGTGGTTTATTTGACCCCTTCCGACGACAAAAAATATACGCTGGCACCGCCCGACACTAAAGTCGAAGGCGCTCGCATTCTTGGACCCTTCGTTTATGCACGCCGTGGCGAGTCTTTCTATAACGTCGACCCGCGCGATGTAGACTTTATCGGGATTGCACCGCAAGGTTTCATCTCGGTCGGTTCGGCACTTATTCCTTTTCTCGAGCATGATGATGCAAACCGCGCTCTTATGGGCGGCGGCATGATGCGTCAGACTCTGCCTTTGATTCGCCCCGAGCGTCCCCGGGTTGGAACCGGCATGGAGAAAATCGTGGCTCGCTCTTCCGGTCATTCGGTTGTTGCCCGTCGCGCCGGTACAATCACCAAAGTTACAGGCAACGAAATCAAAGTCACACAGGCTTCCGGTGAAGCCCGCAGCTATCCTTTAATTCGTTATGACCGTACCAACCAGAATACAATTCTCGACCAGCGTCCTTCCGTGAAAGTCGGCGACCGTGTCGAAGCCGGTCAAATCATTGCTGATGGTCCCGGTATCGACAAAGGCGAACTGGCACTCGGTCGCAACCTGCTTGTTGCTTTCGTTCCCTGGAACGGACAGAACTATGAGGATGCTATCGTTGTCCGCCGCGGTCTGGTTAGAGACCACAAGCTTTCTCATATTGAAATTGAAAAACATTCAATTGGTGTTTATCAAACCCTGCGCGGTCCTGAAATTTTAACTCCGGAACTGCCGAATATTGCCGGAAAAGACCTCGAGCACCTCGATGAAAGAGGCATCGCTAAAATCGGTTCTTATGTTAATCCAGGCGATGTGCTGGTTTCCAAACTTTCACCGAAAGAAGCCAAGGCTTTGAGTGCTGAAGAAGAATTGCTGCAAGCCATCTTCGGTAAAGTTGCCGAAGAAATGGCCGATACCAGCTTGCGTGTTCCGCACGGTTCCGGTGGTCGTGTTATTGATGTCCGCATTTTCACTCCGGAAACAACACCTGAATTGAAAGCCGGTGTAATTTGCGAAATCGAAGTTCTGATTGCCAGGCTTTGCCCGGTTGAAGTCGGCGACAAGCTTGCCGGACGTCACGGAAACAAAGGTATTGTTTCAATCATCGTTCCGGATGAAGACATGCCTTACTTGCCGGACGGCACCCCGGTCGACATTTGCTTGAACCCGCTTGGTGTACCAAGCCGTATGAATGTCGGTCAGGTTTTCGATACTCAGCTTGGACTTTATTCTTCAATTCTGAATCGTTATTACCGCATTCACCAGTTTGACGAATCAATCACACCCGATGCTTCATACAAAGTTGTAACCGAAGCTCTGGCTGAAGTTCGCAAGCTGCCCGGCTATGAGTGGATGGGTGAAGACGGCAAGGTCACACTGGTTGACGGTAAAACCGGCGAGCCATTTGATAGACCGGTGCTGGTCGGACGTCAGTATATGCTGAAACTGAATCAGCTGGTCCTGCACAAAATCAACGCTCGCTCCGGTCTTGGCGGTCCTTACGCTGCAGTTACACAACAGCCGGTCGGCGGAAAAGCCAATCACGGCGGACAGCGCATGGGCGAAATGGAAGTCTGGGCAATTCAAGCTTACGGCGCTGCCAATATTCTGCATGAAATGATGACTGTTAAATCAGATGATATTGAAGGTCGCCATCAGATCTATTCGGATATGGTGCAGGGCAAAGAGCTCTCCCCCGGCAAACGAACTGCCGCATTCGACGGACTTTGCTGCGAAATGCGCGGACTCGGTCTAGAAGTCACGCTCGGCAAAGTTCTCGATATCGAAGAGCCGATCATCAGCAAATCTTGTACCAAAGCCGGCGCTGCTCCCAAGTCGCTGGAAGAGCAATATCAGGTCAGTCATGTTGATGAGTTCACCGAAGACGGACAGAAAATGCTTGAAATTCCGGCCGGCGATTACGAGCCGCTTGTACGTCCGCAAGCCGAGCCGGTGCTAATGTCGCTCGGTATGGGCCGCAATGCCAATAAAGTAAAATTCGATATGTCCGAAGAACCGCTCATTGATGACATCGATGAAAATGCGGAACTGGCTCTTGTTGATAACTTCATCGACAGCGAAACTGCCGATATACTTCAAGACCTGCTGCCGCCTGCTTCAGCGCAAGCCACAAGCGAATCTCAAGAGCTGCGTATTTGCTCGGTGCAAATTGCCGAAGCCGACAGCGGTCATTACGGTACTATGGATGCCGATGCAGCAAGAGCTGCGGCACGCGCTATCCAAGACAGCCTCTGGGGTGAAGAGCCTCAACAAGAAGAGGAGAACCTGGACTTCCCGTCATTCAGTGAGCTCTCCGCTCTATCTCAGCAACTCTCCCAGCTCCTGCTCGGCGAGCCGATGAAGAAAGAGGAAGAAAGCACAAAGAATGGGCTCACAACAACCACCAGCAAGGAATAGTAGTCAATGTTAGACGCAGGCAAAAAGAAGAAAGGACTTAGAAACGCTGCTCTGATTTTTCTAGCAACCGGAGCTGTTTCGACTCTCATGCCTGCGGCATTTGCAGACTATGCCGAATGTCTTGGCGGCGCTCGCCAGACTGACACATTGCGCAACCCGCTTGTTCCCGGTGCACCACATGCGATGCCGAATCAAGGACCAGGCTATTCCCAGCCTCCGGCAGTCGGCGACGGCAGCTGCCCTGCACCGCTAATTCCCGGTGAACATCGCGGACCAACCCGCGTTACAGGCGGTTATGCCGACCATACTTACGGCAGCATTTTCCCGGCTTCAGGCAGTCAGGGCGCTAAAGTTCCTTACGGCTATTATCCGGGAGCCGGTCGTTATCCGACTCAGAACGGCCAGGCTCAGGGCATGTATGACTGGGGGCAGGGCGCTCGCTACGGCAAAAACGTTTATGAATATGGCTCCAGCAATGTCGGCATCCCCACTTATGAGCCGGGCATGGAACTATACGGTCAACGCAAGTATGACTGGGGTCAGGGTCTTTACGGACAGCAAACCTACCAGAGCGGCGCCGGTAATTACGGCAACAGAACTTACGAATCAGGCGGCAAGCTGAACGGCGTGCCGACTTATGACACCGGCGCGGGCAACTATGGTCAGCGCAGTTATGACTACGGTCAGGGTCTTGCCGGACAGCAGACCTACCAGGGCAACAGCGGCAACTATGGTCAGCGCAGTTACGATTACGGTGCTGAGAACAGCGGTATGTCTACTTATGATTATGGCACCGGTAATGGTGGCGCTCGCAAGTATGATAACGGCGGCGGCAACTATGGTCAGCGTACTTATCAGGGCAGCGCCGGTAACGGCGGTACCCAGCTTTACTCCGGTGCGGGCCGCGGTGGCGAAGCCACTTATGAGCAAGGTAAGGGTAACGGCGGAAAAAAGCAGAACGAGGGTGGCGCCGGTAATGGCGGCACCAAGTCCAACGACTTCGGTACTGAAGCTTCCGGCAGCAAAATTACCAACAATGGCGGCTCCACTCAGGGTGCAGTCGGCAAATACAACGCCGGCGGACCACGTTCTAATGCCGAGCAAATGCAGGATACACAATTTGCTCACGGCAAGCAGGGCAATAACTACGACTTTCAAGGTCCGCTGCCGACAGTGCGTACATTCAGCCGCTATCTTGTAATTCTCGGTGTGGTTTTTGCCTGTGTTTTTGTTGCTATGGCTGGAATTTCCGTGGTTATGGGAAATCGCAACGGTCCGGATCGTGTGATCGGCGCAGTCGCAGGTCTTTTGCTTCTGCTTGGCGGATACACAATCTGGAAAATCGTTCAGATGAATACATTCCATGCCAACACCACAGGTGTATTTGCCAATGTCCGCGGCGAACAACCGCAGCGCCAGCAAAACGGCAAAGTCAATCCGCCTCAAACTTTTGCTCCTCCTGAAGATCCGGGTCAGACCGATGAAGCTCCTAAGGCTCAGGCCAATCAGATTGAGCAACGTCAAAGAGGTCAGTCTCAACCCTATCGTCCAACCAACTCGCCTGCTCCGCGCATGACCCAGGGTCCATACAACTATCGTCCACAGGGTAATTACAGCGGACATCCGATGGGTCCGGACCGTGTAGGCAGCTTCAGAATCCCTTCACAGGGTCAGGTTCCTGAGCCTTACGACCAGAATGTGATTAATCCCAACAAATTCTGAGAATTATCAGGGCTTTAGACGGTTTTCACGATTCCGTAAACAAGGAAAAAACGGTACAAACAGATGGTAACTAGAACGAGAGCTGGAATATTGGCAACGGGCATGACAATTGCAGTCATGATCCTATCTGCCATGCCTCCGGCAGGCGCAGCATCACCCGATGCTCCTCGCGAAGATGTTTTCGGCAGAAATACAGGACCTGCTCCGTCCGCGGGCAACCGCGCACCGATATCAGGGCATCTGAGCTCCGTGAATATCACTACAGCTCCAGCGCCGAGCAATGTACCGAATCCGCCTGTAAGCTCACAGAGTACTCCCTCTCAGTGGTTTACTGCTTTCGATACTTATGTCGGTTTTTTCACTCCTTCCGGTGAAGACAAAATGCTGATGAATCAGCCCTTCAACCAGGAACTGGAGCGAGTAACCGCCTTCTGCAAAACTTCGGCTAAAGTGGCTCGTAACTACAGGTTGCTTGCTCGAAAGCTGCGCTCGTTGCCCATGCCTGCTGAAATAAAGGATCCGAAATTGACTTCTCTCAGGCGCTTAACCGCCGACTGGTATGACGATTCGGCTCTCTTACTGGAAGACATGGTCAAGCCTCGACCTCCGGCACGCACGAAGGAAGAGCTGGCATCGATGATCAAGGATTTGCAAGAACGCTCCGAATCTCTGAAGAAAAACTCTGAATACCTGCAAGAGATGGATGGCGAAATAAGACGAAAATTCAACGTTCCTCCCCCCCAATACGACGATGCACTTCGTCAATACGCCGGACACCACTGAGCGTTCCATCCCATCACCACCACCACTGCGCACCCCCTGTTTGAGGACTCCACCACCATGGCCATCCAATTGAGCGAGAGAGATATGATGATCTTCAAGTTTATTGAAGAGCACCATGTACTCCTCGAGAAACACATTGCCTGGTTCATTTCATGTGATGAAAAACCAGTTCTGATTCGCGATAGATTGAGAAAGCTTTTCTACCTCGACTATCTGCTCTGTCAGAGGCATGCAGGCAAGCTGCCCTGGTGGACAACTCCGACCAAACCTCTGGTTTATATGCTTTCGCCGATGGCGCGCGGCATGGTGAGCAGCTCGGAATGCGAAATGGATCTTTCCGACACTGAAATTCAACGGCATTTGCTTGAAATCGCCAATTTGCGAATGATCTTTTTGACCGATCAAAAATCCGGCTTGATTGAAGATCTAAACTGGACAACCATGCCTTCGGTGACCGAGCTGGCTGCAATTGCTGCTACGGTTTCATTTAAGCGCAACGGCAGTGTGCACAGAGCCGCTTTGATCAACAATATTGGTCTTGCAACAGAAAAAGTACGGGCAGCGGCCGAAAAAGCCATAGCTGACGGTACTGCCGATATGATCTGGATAATTTCCTCGGATGATGCAAATCAAGAGAAACTGCAGCAGGCGCTTGTAAATTCCTCTGTAGCAAATCGCATGGCTTTTGCCACGCACCAGGAAGTTTATAAAGCCGGTGTGGTCAAAAGCAAATGGCAGAGCGTCGGCAAACAATTCGCACCGGTGATTGCAGAATCAGTGGTGGCACCAATGAACATGAGCTGGAATCCAACAATGGCAACCCCGGCTTAATAAACCGGGCAAAAGGCGGCGGATCAAATCTAAGAGGGGCGACGCATGGCGTCGCCCTTTTGTGTCGATGTCGAATTCTCGAGATTTTTTTCAAAGTAATAGAATTGAAATTTAGCATCGGCGGATGCTTACTTTATCCTGCTAAGATTGCATGCTGATGGATGATAAGAAAGAGCTTTCAGACGAGATACTCAGTGCGCCGCTGGTACATGGCGGTCTCTGGAAAGCTATATGGCTCATGTCTTGGCCTCTCTTGCTCAGCACCGTGGCCACATCTTTTGTGGGCGCCGTCGATGTGCAGGTTTCGGGCTATCTCGGTCCGGAAGCGCAGGCCGCCGTCGGCCTGGCCGAACATGTCATTTTCATTTTTATGATCTTCATTTTTTCAGTGAGTGTGGGCACTACAGCCATCGTTTCGCGTGAATTTGGAGAAGGTAATTCCGAAAATACGGTTAAGGCAACTGCTCAATCGCTCAGTATTTCTGTTTCAAGCGGCTTTGTGCTGGCTCTGGCGGCGTTGCTCTTGGCCCGATATTTCCTGCCTTTTTTCACTAAATCTCCTGCAGTTGTGGAGCAGGGCTGTCTTTATCTTTCGATATTCGGCTTATATATGATCCCTTTCAGTCTGGTCTGCATTATAGGCGCTGCCTTCAGAGCCGTCGGAGATGCACGCACGCCGCTTCTTATCGTTTTGTTTGATGTAATCGTAAATATAGTCGGAGATTATCTTACTGTTTTATGCAACTGGCCTGTCCCCGGGCTTGGAATTCGTGGTATAGCTGCTTCGGGTGTGGTGGCGTCTGTGGTGGCGGCGCTCGTCTCGCTTTTTCTCTTGCATCGCTCACCTTTGAAAGAGGCTATTCCAAAAATTACTTCATTTGATTGGAGCTGGCAAAAACGCATATTGAAAATCGGTTTGCCTTCTGCCGTTCAACGCCTGGGTTGGGCCGGCAGTGTTTTTGCAGTGTTTTTTATTTTAGCCAGAGTACCAAATCACACGGCGGCACTGGCGGCCTGGACTATCGGTATGCGTGTCGAAGCTCTTTTATTCATGCCTTTGATGGCTTTAAGTCTTGCCGTCTCATCAATTGTTGGTCAGAATCTCGGTGCTGCTAAACCCGAGCGCGCTATGAAAGCCGGTTGGAATGTGTCTTTTATCGGCATAATCATGATGCTTTTGCTTGGTTCTCTCATGTATTTCAGCAGCGATGCTCTTGCCAATCTCATGAG
Organism: Candidatus Obscuribacterales bacterium; assembly: GCA_019748395.1. Taxonomy (GTDB): domain Bacteria; phylum Cyanobacteriota; class Vampirovibrionia; order Obscuribacterales; family Obscuribacteraceae; genus JAIEPM01. The sequence goes on along the minus strand of JAIEPM010000155.1, from coordinate 3,581 downwards.
TTTGGATCCTTTCACGCGCAACTTTGCCGGCAGCTATATGCGAATCAATGCCCTTGTGGAGCCATTTCTGGCTCTTGCTATGGTTCTCATGGGAGCAATGCAGGGTGCCGGTGATACCAAAGTACCGATGTGGATTTCGCTATTTTCCAACTGGGTAATCAGGCTGCCCGTTGCCTGGTGGCTTTCTCTGAATATCGGTATGGGCACCGACGGAGTCTGGTGGGCGATGGTTTGCTCGGTCGTGGTCTGCGCCTGGCTTTGTGTGATTCGTTACCGGTCTCGAAAGTGGCTTACGGTTCGAGTTTAGTTAGAAGCAGTCTATTTTATTTGGCAACTCGCACTTTTTCCAGCTCGCCCTGCCTTTCTGAATAAGCTCCTGGTTTTGTATCCGTGCCTGCGCTGAACTGTGATTCAAAGGATACAATTTGCTTTTGCGATGCTCCCGGGAAGTCCAGAACACTTGTGTTGTTCAAGGCGGCAACTGCAGTCAATAGACTTTTCTTAAAGCTTTCATTGTGGTTGTTGCAGCGAAGCAGCTCCGCATTTATCCGGCGCTGACGCCTGACTGTAATTCGCAAAACAGCTTCGCCGGGCTGAGCGTCCCGCCCTTTCCAGTTGGCATAAAGGGCGTTTGAAATTTGCTTATACCAGTTGTCCCAGAGTATGTTTTGCTCTGCATATGCCGCTTGTGCGGGCGGCATCGGCGGCAGTGCCCAGTTGTTCAGGCGCGGCAAAGGTCGAATCGACGGTATATTGCTGCGTCCCGAGATCGGCCGTTCGTAGAAATTAGGGTCGAGTAAATCTGCTCTCAAGCGCTCTTGATTCAGCGAATTTTGATTTATGTCTACCCAGCCGCTTATGCCGCTGCGTCTTGTTCCGACATCCCAGTCTCCCACTCCCCAGCCGCCGATGCCCCATTCATCTACGTCCCAGCTTGGCTGAGTCTGATAGCGGTGAGTTCTTAAGTTTGCGGATTGATTGCTTTGCAGCGCATTCCAATCGTTACGAGGCTTCATTTTGCTGTAGGGCAAATTGAAGTTGCTGCTGCTTAAGGCCGAGTCCAGGCTGTTTTCGTCGCTGCTTCCTTGAAGTGTATTTGTGTAGGCTCCGCCTGGAAGTACTTTCACCGACATTCCCAGAGGATCGCCGTTTAAGGGGCGATTTAAGTGCTCAAGGCGGTCTTTTTCTTCGACCTTGCCGCGAAGTTTCCTGCTTTCTTTCAATTCGGCTGCCGGATTTTGATTCTCGACTGCGCTTGCTGCCGGTGTCAGAGCGAAAAAGGCTATGTATAGATAGCTGAGGGGTTTATTGCTTTTTGAGCCGTGAATCATAAGACAAGCTCTCTCAGCGCGGTGCCGTAACCTTCTCGTAGTCGCCTTTTTTCCATGTATAGCCGGATGGACCGTCATCTGCTTCAGTGAAGCTGAATCTAGTGGAAAGAGTCACTTTCTCTCTTTTGGAGCGAGCCGGAAATGCCAGAAATTCACTGTGTGCAATCATATGCAGAGTCTGGTTTACGGAGCGTTCAAAAAGATCTCTTTGATTTGGGCTGAATTGTTCAAAATGATTGATCTGGAAGTCTCTTAAATCGAAGTCGACATCACCATCTTTTGATATGTTGAGAGTGACGCTGCCGTTGCCGGGTACGGTTCCATAAATTTGCCAGAAGCGATAGATATTGCTGCATAGATTTTTGTGCCACTCTTCCCAGGCAATCAGCAATTCTTTGTCTTCTTCTCCGGCTGCGGCTTTTTTAGTTTCGCTAGCTTTTGAAAAATCCGGGCGCGGACTGCCTTGCAAGTAGTTCAAATCAAATGCATTCTTATCTAGTAAATTGGAAACCGAAGTTGCCGCCAGGTTGAATCCGGCTTTGTGATGTCCGCCTCTCTGGCTGACTTGATCAAGCGCATCGCCCATCGGCCGGCTGGGCATGGACGGCCGGCTCACTCTGGCGTTGCTGCTTCGTTCCACTTTTCCATGCAGCGGATCTGCCTGAGCTGCTGCATGAAAAAGCAGGACTAGACTCGCTGCCGGCAACTGAAGCAAAAGCAGCCTGGCTCTCATCTGAGTTGACCTCCGATATCGAGTGAATCGGTAAGTTCCCCGCCGGATAAAGGCCGCAGGTGCCCCATCGCAATTTGAGCCGAATCGCGAATAGCCTGTTCTTGAGCTGTTTGTATTTCCTGGTCGAGATCTACCAGTGCCCGCCTATAAGTTTCATCGGTGGGTTCAAGATATATGGCCATTTTTAGATGGTAAGCAGACCATTCGTATACTTTTAGAGCCCTCAATGACTGACCCAGTGCAAACTGCACTTTTGGTTCATTTGGGAAAATGCGGACCAGCTGATTGAGTTGGCGGGCGGCTTCATAATAATTGCCGCTCGAAAAAGCTTGCTTGGCGCGCTGTCCGGCCTCCACCAGACTTTCCTGTTTTTTGTTCTCGCGGGCTTGCTGATCAAACTGCATCTTCAGCTGCACGTCAGCCACCGCCTTTTGATACTCGCGGTCCTGTGGTTTAAGCTGCAGTGCTTCTTTATAAAAAGCCATGGCTTTGTTCAAATCGTTGTGCCATTCGGCAATCGCGCCCAGATTGTATTTGGCATCGGCATTTTTTGGCGTCAGGCTCAAAACTTTGCGGAAGAGTTTTTCGGCCTCGTCATAATGCTCTTTGGCAAATGCATTAACAGCTTTGTCGTAAATTTCAGCGGCGTCTTCCTCTAAGGATAAATCTTCAAAAGGCTTGAGTTGCTGATATTTTGGCAGCGGCTTGCGTGCCGGACGAGGACCGGCTGCCGATGTCGGCGCCGCAAAGCCAAGCGTAGCAATGCTTGAGAGCAAAATCAGGCTGAGAATCGGACGAAGCACCGGCGGTTAATCCTCCTCCTGAAAACTTGCCCAGTTGGAAGGCAAAAATCTCAAGCGATTTTGAATTCTTTCGCTTGTCTTAACAGTGTTTCGGCTGAAATTTGTCGCTTTCAGAATTCGCTTAGTTGCTTTCTTTTGCCAGCAAGCGAACTTTTCGACTCATATCGGCGCCGACTGAGAGCTGCCGTATTAATCTGGAGCTGAATGAGCTGTGCTCGGGCGGGTGGAAATCAAATGAATAAACGCCCTGCGGCAGAGTGAAAGAGCAGTTGCCGTGATTATCCGTAAATACGGGCAGTGCAATCTCCTCGATTTGTTCTTCTTCCTCTTTGGCTGGAGCTTTGTTTGTTTCATAAGCCTCGAAGCTTACCTGACAGTTCGGTATTGGCTCATCAGTTTCAGAAACCACTTCGAATTTGAGCAAACAAACATCATCTATGGTCAGGTCGCTGTTCAGCTTGCTGCTTGAAACATCAAGCAGATGGCCTGTGGATGGTTGATTGTTCAGGACCAGCCAGTAACGATCCGGATGCAATCTGAATTCGTAACTGCCGTCATCACCGGTGATACCAACCCAGAGCGGCCGGCGTTTGGCGCATTGACTGTCGAATTCCCCGTCTTTTGTTGAATAGAGCGCCAGCAAAACACCGGGGCGTGGCTCTTTTGACGGGTCAAGTACAGTCCCGCTAATTAGAACACCCTCTTCCAGTTCTA
>JAIEPM010000134.1 GCA_019748395.1 Candidatus Obscuribacterales bacterium | reverse complement strand
CGACACCTCCCTTCTATGAACTGCCTGTGGTGGCAGGTACGGATACCTATGAGTTCTTCAAGAACCATGCCGAGATAGGTCCCTTTTTACAGGTCCCTCGAAGCGGTAACTCAATTTCGTCCGACTTGACTGAGTTTTTCGCTAAATGGAACCCGCAAAACAACTCTTACCTTGCAAAAATTGAGCAAAGTGAAAAATTACCTGCTGATGCAGTTGAGCCTTCTAAAGATGAAGCTCGTGAACTGATTACTTTGAATGCAGTTGATGAGTGCAACAAGCTCATAGCTACAAGACACTTCCGTCGAGCAGCCAGAATTGCAGTTCGCTACGGGTTCGTGAGCAAGGTAAGTTCTGCTCTGCTCACAAATGAATCAAAGCAGTTTAAAGATGCAGACGGCAATCAGGCTCCAGTACTGGCTCAGGGGAACAACCCCGAGTCTGCCGGGCAAGATGCTTTCGATAGCGGCAACGTTGCAGACGGCAGCTCCGGCAGTGCTCCGTCCCTGCAAGGTGCCACCAACGGCACGATCGGACCACAGGGCTGTGATGCTTCTGTGGTCATGGGTGTTAACACTGCCGGAACAGTTCGAGTTAACAATCTGGCTAATCTTGAAGCGTTTCTAAATATCATCGCCAACCTTGGCGAATTGGCAGCGCTTATAGCCGGATTTGGCCTGATGCTGCACGGCATCATGAAGCGTTCTGTTCTCATGCTCGGCGAGGACATCGAGCTAGGACCAGCCGGACGCGTCGTACTGGGTATCATGATTATGGTGCTTGGTCTGGCGGTGCCTGGAGTTCTTAACTGGTTTGTCGCTTCAGCCAGAGATGCAAATCTTTTCTCCTGACTTTCAGGAAGGAAAGTATTGGACAGGAGCCTCGAAATGAGGCTCCTGTTTTTTTTTTGTTCCAATGGAGTTGTTGGAATCGAGCCTGATTGAATGATCTCAAAGTGGCGTCAAGTACTCAGGAATTTCATTATGCGAAAAGAACTATCCTTATTAATGGGCGTAAAAGAAAATGCTTCCCCTCTGGAGTTGCGCAGGCAGTATCAACGTCTGATTACCGCATTAATGAACGCTGAATCTGAATCTGAAGCTGAGCAAGCCTGGCGCTATAAAAATGCCCGGGAGAAATTAACTGAAGCTTTCGAGAAAACTCGAGAGCAGTTGGGCAAAGCCGAGCAACTGCATGGGTCTGTTACCGGTGCCGGAATACTTCTGGGAGAGTTGCTCACTGATGCGGAAGTCATAAGCAAAGAACAGCTTGATGACGCTTTGCAGGCTCAATCGAAATCAAAACCTCCTCTGCCTCTTGGTCGCATTTTAGTGGCGCGCAAGTTAATAAGCTGGGAACAGCTGGCTTATTTCTTGAAACTGCAAGATCTTTTGCAATTACCGGTAACACATCAACAGCGACTCTCAAGACAGTTAATTGAACTGGGCATCCTGACTCGAGCAGAAGTGGAAGTTGCCTCAACCGACTGCGAAACTACCGGCTGTTCAATTTTTCATGCAATTGGTCGCCGGGCCTGGATCAAACAATCCGTGCTCGCCTCACTAACAGGTACCGTTGATAAAGCTGCCGAGGAAGCTGAGAACGAAGCTGCTGCTTCACTGGCCGCTCGCAAAATACAGGCGCTATCCGTTTGATATTTGGCTTGCGCTTTTGCTCCTAAACATGCTTGGTGAGCGCATAAGCTTGCTTTGATAGATCTGTGGCTATGCGGAAAAGACTTTCAGCTGTCGCTAGATGGGAGTAATCATAGTTCTGGCAATAACGTCTGGTTTCCTCCAGTGCATCTACTGCTTGCGCGATGCAATGACGCATCATCAGCGCAGCCGGTTCCAATGTTGCTGGTGTTTCTGTGCTTGCAAAAAGTTTGGATGCTTTGCGCAAAGCAGCTTCAATTTCGTTTAGATAATGTTCGAATCCTTCCACAAGTTCATCATCAAATGGATCCTGGGAGAGTACTCTCAATTGTTTTGTGTAATTGGAGAGAACTTTATTGATTGAATTTCGAGAAGGATAAAAAACTTTTGCAAGAAAAATTTGCCTTGCTTCATCCTCATTGTTTTTGCTGAACTGAAACTCTTGTTTTATTTGAATCGTGACGCCGATCAAAAGGTCGTATTTGGCGCGTTTGCTTTTGTCTGTCAGCGTTTCATATGCTTCGTTAATACGCAGCATTTCTTCGGTGTCTGCTGCTATTTCTTTTTCAGTTTTGCTGTGATGGCCGACATCAGGATGCTGCGCTTTGGCTATCTCTCTATAGGCACGCTTTATATCTTGGGCGCTTGCATCGTGCTGCACACCAAGAATCTGGTAATAAGTCTTATCCTTTTTTTTCAAGTCCTGCTTGCTCTGCTTCCGACAGCCTGTAATATTGTAGTGCGAGCCGGTCAATGGAGAGTACTTGTGTTCTGTCCTTTTTGCCAACAAAATGACAGTCGTGTTCTTGAGTCGAGATTGAGCGAAGAAAACACTTCGATCAGACGCAGGCGTGAATGCGAATCTTGCAAGAAGCGATTTACGACTTATGAGCGAATAGAATCAATTCAAATACTTGTGGTGAAGAATTCCGGCAGTCGTGAGCCTTATTCCAGAGAGAAGCTTATGACCGGCATTGTGACTGCTTGCCGGAAAACGACCGTAAGTGCCGCACAAATTGAAGAACTTATAGATGCCCTGGAGCTGGAGTTGCAGGTTCTCGGCAAAAGGGAAATACAGTCCAGCCAGCTTGGTGAGTTGACTCTGGCTCGTTTGCGCCTATTGAACCAGGTGGCCTATGTGCGTTTTGCTTCTGTTTACAGGCAGTTTCAGTCGGTCGAGGACTTTATATCGGAACTTCAAGAACTTGCCGGAGAAAGATTCTCGGCAAACGACCTCTTGCAAACCCCCTAGCTCAAGAGCTTCAGCCCGCAGCATTTTAGATAGAAGGCTTTTGAAAATTCGCTCGCTTTTATGCCTCCCGGGAGCGCGGGCATCTTGCCCGCTTTTCATGCAGCTTGCCCAAGCAGGCGGGGGCTCTGCTGACAACTCTGGGGCTATAGCTTAAAAATATATTCGCTGATTATCTTTTACAAGGGCTTAACGCCGGGCTGAAAGCGGGAAACCTGTGCATCAAGGCATGATAGAATCTTCAGTTCAGTTTTCCAAAAGAATATAAAGCCATGAATCAGATTCTAAAAGACGTCGAAGCCCCTTTCATCAAGAACAACCTCCCACAAATGGACGTGGGCGACACGGTCAAGGTTTTCTTCAAAATCAAAGAGGGCGGCAAAGAGCGCACTCAGGGTTATGAAGGCGTAATCATTAAAAAGACCGGTCACGGAATTAACCACACCATTACAGTTCGCCGTGTTTTCCAGGGCGTCGGTATCGAGAGAGTTTTCCCGGTACATTCACCCAGAGTGGAGAAAGTCAGCGTTCAGCGTAAGGGTCATGTCCGTCGCGCCAAGCTCTATTACCTGAGAAAGCGTTCCGGCAAAGCTACTCGTATCAAAGAGAAGATGGGTGCTCAGAAAGAGCGCGCCGCTGCTCCCAAAGTAGCTCCGGCTCCGGTTCCAAACGAAGCTCCAAGCGAATCCAAGGAATAGTTAGTCTGTGCCTTTTCACAAGAAGGCCGGCACTACTCCGCTTCAACGACTAAAAGAGCAGCTTGACGCTGTCGATGTTTTGTTCGAGGTGCGTGACGCGCGCCTTCCGGACAGCAGTATTCATCCGAAAACAATGGAGTTTTTCGGTAAAAAGCCGCGTGTGGTGGTTTTTACCAAGGAAGACTTAGCTGACCCGGTTTCTATTCGTGCCTGGGTGCGGGCTTTAAGCGGAGCTCAGCAAAAGGCGATTACTCTTTCACTAAAGCAAAGCCGGGGCAAGGATCATCTGATTTCCCTGGCTGCGGAGCTTTGTAAAGACAAAATCGAAGCCCGCAAAAGGAAAGGTTTGCTGCCAAGACCTATTCGAGTCGCTGTGGTTGGTCTGCCCAACGTCGGTAAGTCGAGCTTGATTAACTGGCTAATAGGCAAGAAAAAAGCAGCGGTTGCCAATACTCCCGGTGTAACTCGCTCTAATTCATGGATTCGAATCGACCCACAGGTGGAACTGCTTGATACTCCCGGCATGTTGCCGTCAGCAGCTTTCAAGGGGAGCCAGGCGATGAAACTTGCCATGTGCAATATTTTGCCTGGAGAGCATTATGACATCGAAGAAATTGCCAGCTTTGGTCTTGAGCTGATTTCCAGGATTTATCCGGAAAATCTTGAAAAATTCAGGAAGGATGGGCGAAGCGGCGATAATCTCGAGTCGGTTGCCCACGCCAGAGCCTGTTTGAAAGCTGGTGCAGAACCGGATTTAAAGCGAGCTGCCGCAGTTTTTCTTTCCGAATTTCGCAGTGCTAAACTCGGTCGCATGGTGCTTGATAAAGACATGCCTTCAGTCGCTTTGCCTGATTCGGGCAAAGGGCAAAATCCAGATCCGGGGGACCCGGACTTGTAAGCAGCGTAATTATTGAGGCTATTCAAGCGAATCCATAGAGTTTTTTTCAAAGGAATTTGTCCAAATGTCGAAAGAGCTAGCCACTACCGGTGATACTGTCGATAAATCAGCGGACCGAATCAATAATGAGCTCGAGAAGAAGAAAGAGCCTGCGAAAAAAAAGAGCGCTGCTGATAAAACGCAAAGTCTTTTTGCCTTTGACCGAGAAATTGCCGGAAAAAACTTGCGCAAACCCGGAGCTGTGCTGCTTGGCACCGATGAGGTAGGTCGTGGTTGTCTGGCTGGACCGGTAGTAGCTGCAGCAGTGCAATTGCCGGACCTCTCAGTTGAGTCGGACTTGGCAAATCTGCTAAGAGGTTTAAATGACTCGAAAAAACTCAGCCCGCAAAAACGACAGGAACTGGCGGCTCTTATAAAAACTAATTGTCGTTATGCAATTGCCGAGTCTTCAGTGGAAGAAATAGACAAAATCAATATTTTGCAGGCCAGTTTTCTGGCTATGCGTCGTGCCATTTCTCAGCTTGAGCTACCGGATGCGAGTGTCATTTTGGTGGATGGAAATCAGAAAATCAGCAAACTGGAATTGCGTCAAATAATGGTTATCGGCGGTGATGGCATCTCGGCTTCGATTGCTGCGGCTTCCGTAATTGCAAAGGTTTATCGTGATGAACTGATGTCCAGTTTATCGTCTACATTTCCGCAATACCGATGGGATTCTAACAAGGGTTATGGTTCAAAAGACCATCGTGATGCAATCTTAGAACACGGTTTGAGCATCTGGCACCGGCAAAGTTTTTGCAGAAAGATTGAGAACACGCAACTAAATATCGTTCTTTAAATAGTCGGTTAGAACAAATATTTCCAGGCATCCCCCAAATGGGTGATCGTCTAACGCTTACTTTTGCCCCATAATTAGTGAACTAGCTGGATCTTCGCGAGTCTTTATGAAATCTGTTTCGACTATACTAGTCGAAGACCATGAGATTACTCGAATTGGCATGCGGCGGATTCTCGAGAAGCTCGAGAAAATTTCCATCGTAGCCGAATCAGGAAACGGACGGGATGCTGTGCGATTGGCATCAGAGCTCTCTCCCGACCTCATGTTCATAGACATCGATCTGCCTGTATTGGATGGAATTGAAGCCACAAGGCTTATCAAGCAATCTATCCTTTGCAAAATTATTATCGTTACTACTTCTGAGACCCCTGAAGATATTGCCGGTGCCTTAGCTGCCGGTGCCGACGCTTACTATTTAAAGAACAGCAAACATCACCTTGAAGCTCCAATCGGCGCTGTTCTTTCCAATGAACTCTGGCTTGATCCGGGCATCTTCAGACCGCTGGTGAGCCTCATCACCAATGCAAATTTGTCTTTCGGCTCCAAAGTCAGGAATTCAAATCGACCTTTCCATCTTTCAGAAAGAGAGCAGGATGTTTTGGATTTGCTGGTCAAGGGTTACAGTAATCGCCTGATCGCAGAAGAGCTCAAACTCAGCGCCGAAACAATCAAAACCCATATGCGCCATTTGATGGAAAAGCTGCAAGTCGCAGACCGCACACAGGCTGCCGTAAAAGCTCTTCGAGAGGGGCTGGTTTCCGAAGTCCCCGGCAGCAGTCTATCTAATGGCGAAGAAGCCGTGGATTCATAAGCAATTCGGAACTCTTGATTCTCCGGACCGAACTCCTCCCTCAATCGGCGACGACGAGAAGGTTAGTTCAGCTAATCATTCAAGCTCATGAGGGCTCCCCCACTGAGGTAAATGAAATCATCCTCTGTCCGACCGCTAATGGGTGAAGTCAGCATCAGCTTGCAATGATTGAATGAAATAAGCGGTGCTCCCAATCATTTTGTGAGGCAGATTATGAACGTAGCGGATATGACGGAATCAGAACCTGCTCAAGGTTCTATTAGCGACCTGTCGGAAAGAATTCGCTTTTTGCGCCAACTGGCGGACAGCTATCTTTCCAGGTCAATGTATGAACAATCTGAATTATTGCTCTGGGAAGTGCTGGAAATTCAGCACGGACTGCATGGCACTGTTCATCCGGAGCTTGTTGAAACCATGCTTGCAATCGGCGAATTGAATGAAAGGCTGGAAAAATTCAGCGATGCTGAAAGCTTCTATGCGTCGGCTCTATCAATTGTTGAAGAGCTGGAAAATTCCAATAAGAGTAAACTGGGTCGTGTTCTTCTTAAGCTGCTGGGCATATACGGCCGCCGTGGCGACCGCGAAAAAACTTTTGTATTTGACGATCGGCTCCGGTCGTTTTTGCTCAAAGAGTCAAAGACCGCTTCTGAGATAGATTCTGAAGCATCTCGACCTGAATGTTTGCTGGCCAGCTGATTGCTGTCATCCTAAAGGGCTAGTCTTCATCAAATGGGCTAATTCGGCAATCACACAAAAGAGTTTGAAAGCTCAGCTTTGAAGATAAGCAATTTCGGGGACGGCAGCCAAGAAGACAAAGTATATATGTGGTAGTAAGGAAGGAAAGTGGAGATTCGGTCATGAACACGGTTGTTGTAGAAGATTTGATCTTTTCTGCCGAGCAGAGAATAAGCCAGGCGGAAATTCAACACGGCTTTGTTCATCCGGAGCTTTTAAGCGAGCTGCAATATCTTGCTCGCTTGTATTTTTCTGCTTGCGAATTCGAGAAAGCTAGAGATGCTCTCTGGCGCATTCTCGACATTCAGCAAGATCAATTAGGAACTGAAGATAAAAGTCTGGCTGAAACTTTGTATTTGCTCGCTCAAGCTTATGAGTCCGAGCAGAAAATCAGCCTTGCGGAACAGCTTTATCTTGCAGCCTTGTCCATTCTCGACAAGAGTGAAGATAGAGTCATGGATTTACTGGACAGGGTGCTAATCGGGCTCAGTCTGCTAAACAGAAAAGCCGCTTAGTTTTGAAATTCGAATAATATGAATCGGCACCATCGATGGTGCTGAACGGAATTCTTTTGAGTAATTTTGCAGATTAATTGAAGCTTGGGCTTCAATAGACGTCGGCTGTCCGGTAGTTCCAACTGCCGGTCAAGGCTTGGCGCGCCTCGGAGGCCAGGATCATGGACGCTTTTCTTAAAGTCGCAAAGCCGCTTCTTTCAACGCTGATGCTGATCATGCTTATTTCGAATTCGCCGGCGGCGCTCTCTTTAACACTGAGTTCCGATATCAATAATGATGCGTACAGAAATGAGATTGTAAGCAAGGTTTCTGAAGATCTTGGGCTTGCCGATACTGTTCTGAACACCGAACTCAAAGCTTTTGAAGAGAGAATGAACAATAACAATGAAGTATCCGAAATTCACGAGTGTTACAGCCGGATTCTGGGCGCTTTGAAAAACTACGAAAATTCCAATGATAATGCGGGTGTCGAACTGTGTCGGCAACTGCTAAGTGAACTGTCTGATCCTTCCCAAATAAATCAAGGGCAACATAATACCTGTGCTGTGGCAGCTCTTGAGTCTTATCTATGCGCAAAGGACCCTTCCTTGGTTTGTAAAACCGTGATTGCTGCGAAAAGCGGCGAATTTACGGTAAGCGACGGCAGCAAAATTCAAATGCCTCCCGAGAATATCGCACCGGATCGCGATGCTCGTTGCTACCGTCCCAATACTCCATTCCGCTCTTATTCCAGTCAGTTGTTTCAAGTTGCTGCCGTGAATGCATTCTGGCAGACTCAAACTAAAGATCCTCGCGGTGTTAAAGTACCGAAGGGCTCGATCATGTATATGCAGGACTATTGTGTTGGTCGCTGTTTTCCCGGCGACACCAGCGAGCGCTTATTCATCCGCTGGTCTGCCGATGTTACTGAGTTCATCGTCACTGAAGGTTTCTTTCCCTGCTCCGGACCTTGCTTGCAAGCTCCTGCCATAGACCAGGCTTATCGCCTTTTGGGCGGAGATGTGGCAGAACCTGTAGTACTCGTAAATAAAAGGCGCCATGTCGGACGCAGTGTCGAAGAGTTCGCAAAAGAGCAGGATCTGGCTGCCATTCTGCTTCGAGTCAAAAACAGCGCTGCTTTTCCGGCTATTGTGTCTGTAAGTCTGAGCAGCAAGACTTTCTGTCCGACTCCCCGCCTTGCTCTAGCACAAAACGCAGTTCGCAAGCCCGGACCCGAGAAATGGCATGTTGTCTGCATCAACTCTTATGACGAAAAAACAGGCAGCGTCAGCGTCGATAACTTCTGGGGACCTTATTCGGATTTGAAAGCCGAGCGCAGCATCCCCCTTTCCGAGCTTTACGTCAGCACCTGCCCTCAAAGCTGATGCCTGAAGGGAGTTGAGCTTGCGACTCTGAGTTAGCGACTAATAATCGGCAGATTGGGTGAACTGCCGCCTGCTTTGTAGTTAGGGACGTTCTTTGGTCCTTCGTCGATGATCTGGGTTTTGGTCAGCGAATCGACAATGTAATCGACACCGGCGACTGTGATCATGAACTGGGCTTCTTGCCTTTCAATATAACCTTTCTCTCTCATATACCAGAGCGCAAATTCCATTTCACCCATTTCCGTGCCCAGCACATCCATGAGTGTTTTGGCTGAGCAGCCTCCGGTTTGAACGCGCTTTTTGCGGGCTTGCAGGAGCAACTGCAAAATGGCCAGGCGTAATTCAATTTCATTGTAAGAAAGAGAAGTTTTTTCAATATGCGGCAGAGGACCTGGTCCTTTTGCCGCTGGGGCGCCAGGACCGGCGGCGGCCGCGTCCGCTTCTTTTTTCAAAGCCGGTCCAAGCGCAGCGTCATATGCCATGCGCTTGCCGCTGTCCGAGAGGGTTTTGAAAGCCTCACTTATCTGTCTGAAAATTTCAGCGTTGCCTGTTTCGGCATTATCGGGATGATAAATGCCTGCCAGAAAACGATATGAATATCGAATGATTGTCGGATGCGCTGTCGGCGAAACCTGCAGGAGATCATAAAAGGTTTGCTTTTGTGGACCGCCTGCGGGGGCTGGTCCTTGCGGACCGGGTTGAGGTCCGGGTCCTTGTTGACCGGGACCCGGCTTGGGTGGAGGAGGAGGTGGTTGCCACGACATAAGCTATTGACCCTTTAATAGATTGCTTGCAATTACAAGGCGTTGAATTTCAGAGGTACCTTCGTAGATTTCAGTGATTTTGGCATCACGCATGTATCGCTCGGCAGGATAATCCGTGACATAGCCGTAACCACCGAATATCTGTACGCATTTTACAGTACTGCGCATTGCAGTTTCGGAAGCATAGAGCTTAGCGATGGCTGCTTCTTTCGTAAACCGGTTACCGAGATCTTGCGCTACACAAGCTTTGTGAGTGAGAAGTCTGGCTGTATCGATTTCGGTTTGCATTTCAGCCAGCATAAATTGAATTGCTTGCAGTTTGCTGATCGGCTTGCCGAAAGCAACTCTTTCATGGGCGTATTTGAAAGCATGGTCCCAGGCTCCCTGAGCAATACCTACTGCTTGCGAGGCGATACCGATGCGGCCGCCGTCGAGCGTGCTCATCGCGACTTTGAAGCCGTCGCCCACTTTGCCCAGCATGTTTTCCACAGGCACCGGCGTGTCTTCGAAAATAATCTGGCAGGTGGAAGAACCGCGAATTCCGAGTTTGTCTTCCAGCTTGCCGAAAGTGAAACCGGCGCTGCCTTTCTCAATCATAAGAGCGACCAGCCCTCTGTGCTTGAGTGCCGGATCAGTTTGAGCGATAACCAGATACCAGTCGGCTTCGACACCATTGGTAATCCAGTTTTTGACACCGTTTACTATAAAATGATCGCCTTTCAATTCGGCCCTGCATGATGCCGCCGCCGAGTCGGAGCCGTTGCCCGGTTCTGAAAGTGCAAAGGCGCCGAGTTTTTCACCGCGACACATTGGAGCAAGAATTCTTTGCTTTTGTTCTTCGTTACCCCAGGCTAGAACAGGCGAAGCGGTGAGCGAAACATGAGCTGAATATATTACTGAAGTGGTTGCGCAGGCTTTAGCCATCTCTTCCACAACTATCGAGTAACTCACGTGGTCAAGCCCTACCCCGCCGTATTCTTCAGGAAAAATCAATCCACATAGATCGGACGATGCCATCAGTTCGAAATTTTCTCTTGGAAAGCGATGGTTTTTGTCAACTTCGGCAGCTCTGGGCGCAAATTCCTTTTGTGCCAGCTCGCGCACCATTTCCTGGATGTCACGCTGCTCTTGAGTTAACGAAAATGAAAGCGGTGTATCTTTGAGACCAGTCCCAGCAAGCATTGTTTTTCCTCTTTATATTTCGCAAGCCGGCCCGGAGGCTGTTCTTTAAGAACTGGACCCAGCACCTCGGCTTTCAGCCTGCTTCAAGGTGAAAATCATAGCACCGCCTGAGGCTCGAATCTTGCACATTAAGCTCTGCATAATCATGCGGGGGGCAGAATCTGTTCTGGTTGAAGTTCTGAGTTTGTTCTAAAATTATGCTTTCTTTCAGTCAGGGGTAACTGGGTTCAGATGTCGGAAATCAAGGTAATTCTGGCTGAAAATCCGGATGATCCGATGCTGACTTTGCGTGAGAGTCTGAAAAAAAACGGTTGCCAGGTAGCCGTTTGTGCAAGTGGATTCGACGCACTTGATGAAGTGATAAATTCCGGCGCTAACATTCTGGTGCTGACTGACAACCTTCCTGACATTACGGGCTTTCAGTTATCTTGCTTGTTGAAGTCGACAATTGTTACAGGCAGCTTGCCGGTTGTTCTTATTTCCAGCAATGAAAATGACGATAGCTTCTGGAAAAGAGCAAGTCTTGCCGATTCGGTTTTGAAGCGCCGACAAGTGGAGCAGAGCGAGCTGGATTCTGTAAAGCTGATTAAACGTCTTGCGACATTGAAGTCGAACGCTGCGCTCACACCTGAACAGATTGATGCTCAACCTGTAATTAGCGGCTCTTTTGGCGGCAACGATTTGCTCAGGAGTTTCGGCGGACTGCTGGATGGACTTCTGGCGGAGAGGCTGGTGCGTCATTTTACGCGGCGTTTGAGTGCTTGCGTGCATGATCGAGCCGAATTCACCACTGAATTTTTCGACCTGATTTCGCGTCTTTTTCGTCCTGATGTTTCGGGTATTATCGTTATGGCGCCGTCACCCTGGAGCGTCTATCACATAAACAAGGTGATCAACAAAGATATTCTGGAAACTCTCATTTATAATGCCACCACAAATCTGGGCTTGAGTGCTCAGGCGCATGCCCAGTTTTACGGAGAAGCTGTAGACCCTCGCGGTGCCAGGCTTCAGAAAGCCAGAGTCCTTGAAATTAACGGCATAAATGGCGCCAAACTCGGTGCGGTGCTGGTCGGTTGGACGAGCGACAAAGATATCGATAATGTTTTGAAATCGGCTCTGGAACATTTGCGAGATCAGTTAGTGCCTGTATTGCAGCTCTTGATAGAAAAAGATCGCTACGGCATGCTGGAGGCGCAGGCACAATATTGGTCTATGGTCGATCCGATTTCAGGACTCTATAACATGGAGTTCTTCATGGGTTATTTGCAGCAACAGTTGCTTTTTTCACAAAGACAGAAGCTGGCAGTGGGACTCTGCATTATTGATGTGGACGGTTTTGTCGGGATCACAGCTCAGTATGGCTCGGAAACCGGAAATTTATTGCTGAAAACACTCTCCGAAAAGCTCAGTAAATGTATTCGTTCAAGTGATTTGATGGCTCGTTACAGCGGCGATCAATTTGTGGTGGTGCTGCCCAACACGGATATGGCCGGCACAAAAATTCTTGCTGATAAACTCAGAACCGAGGCGGAGAAATTGAACCCGGCCGAGCAAACCGGACGCAGTCCCAGAGTTACGATTAGCGTTGGTTGTGCTCAATTCAATCAGCATGACATGGCACCGGAAGCCATTATCAAAGATGCCAAAGATGCTCTTTTAAGAGCCAAAGAAAAAGGGCGCAACTGCGTTTCAGAGTGACCGTAACTCTGAATTTTTCAAAACCATCTCGTCATAAGATCGGTCGATTGCGGCCATGATCGTTTCAGGAGAGAAACCGGCCATATTGGCCAGGCACATTGAAGCGCCTGCACCGACTCCCTCTTTGACGTTGCCCTCTTCATAAGCGCGAAGACCGGCGTGCCGGGAGCTCATGAAGTCGGGGCAGGCTGCAGCTAAGGGTGCTTGCAAAATATCGGCCAGTTTGGATATTCCAGCCGAGCTATCAAAGGCTACCCATTTTGTAGTTAAAACAGTGAGGTTCCTTTCGATTTGAGTGCTTTGATCAAGAGCTCGGAGCAGCGCCCAGACCGCCAGCATTTGTGAGCCGCCGGCCAGATAGACAGGCATTGATCTAGCTGCGCTTGCCGCAAGACCGGCACTGAATGCTTGCATGGGATCCCCAAGAGCTGCCACTGCTTTCAGTGCATCAGCTTTGATTTCGGCTTTTGAATAGCTTGTTTTTGAAAGCCCTTTTTCGACAAGCTGAAAGCGTTGTTCGTGATTTGAGTTTGGCAGGCTGCTGGAAAGAAGTCCCTTTGTTTCGTAACCGAGCGCCGTCAACAAGGCCATGGCAGTAGTCGTTCCGCCAGGCACGCACTCGGCAAGAATCAGATAGCTCCGGCTTTCAGAGAGGCTCTGACCCAGAGCGATGCCGGACTGATAAAGCTCTTTTACCAGGGGCAGAGGCAGTGCTTTGCCTGTTGAAGGACAGTCTGCGACTTGAGTGGATAATTTCATTGCTTCGGTAAGCGCCGGATGAAAACTGCCGCAATCTACAAGCAAAGGGCTCAAATTCATCAAGCTCAGGCAGGCTCGGGTTATCACCACCGGCGATACTATACCGGAGGGTGAGACAGGCAGGCTTGCGGCTGTAACCGGTTTGCCCAGCAAGAGGGTTTCGGCATCTAAAGCCGGTGTCAGTCGCCTTGCCTCGGGGCTGCTGCCCGCAGCCGAAATGCCTTCGTGTTCACTGGCTTTTGTGCCTGCAAATGAAAGTACAAACTGTCCTCCCTCGGGACCATCAAATCGATTAAGCAGCCTTTCAAAAGAATGGAAGGGGTCGTTCAAAGAGCAAACATAATTTTGCTTATCTTGCATTTTAGTCATGAGAGATGCTTTCCGTCGGTGAGTCTTGCTCATTCTGCTCAAGGAGCATTGGCTTTAGATATTCTATGAAAAGCAACAAAGAAAGGGGCCAGGTATAAATAGTAGAGGCAGCCAGCCAGCTCTGGCAGGCTATACCGAAGGAGAGATCTTTACAAAGATTGCCGAACTGAGGCAGCAGGTAAAAAACAAAAAAGCCTGCGGAGATGAACAAATTAAGAACTAAGAGAAAAATGTTGAGGACGCTTAGCCCTGCGAAATTGCAAAAAAGCAATTTAAGTGCATCGGCTGCGGCCTTCTTCGGGTCGATGATACCCTCGGCTGAGAGCCCGGTTAAAATCAAACTGTAATCCGCAATCAAGAGGCTGAGTATCAGGATCGAGAGGTTAAGCGGCGCCTCGAAATATGTTGGTATCGTTAGCAGTGGCTCTGCATAAATCGAAATTGCGGCTCCGGCAACTAGCTTGATTGAAATGCAGATACTCAAAATCAATAAGGGAGCTAAAAGATAAAGCAGTCCGAAAAGCCAGACCTTTGTAAGATAACTGCCTTGAGTTTTCAGTTCCGCCAGGGCTTCCTTCATGCTTTTGGAGCTTTCGCCAAGATAAAGGCCGGCTATGCAAGTCAGCCGCTTTAACCACATGCTCAGCGCTAAAAGACCGCTTAAGAGACTCAAAGTCGTTGATAGAAGCAAGGCTATAAGTAATGCGCCGAGTTTGCTCAAGTTTCCTTCGCCTGAAGCAATGCTTCCAAGGTCCAGGTTATCGTGCATCAAATTGTCCGCATAAACCGAGCAAATGTTTGAGACTGCAAAAAGCACTGCCGGAATAATCAGCTCTTTAAGAAAGGGACTAATGAAAGCGAGCGCGCTGAGCCACCACTTTCCGGAAAAAACAAAATTAAAGCTAGCCGGCTTTTTTTGCATTTTGGACTCGATTTCCGGACTTTGATTGGCTCTTAAAGAAGCTCAGATTAGCAGCTCTGGGCTTAATCAAATCACAGGAAAGTCTTTAGATGAAAGAGATTTACGTCCCAGTAGCCTTACAAAACTCTTGAAAAAGGCCAGAATCATCTTCTTATCTACTAAGATTTTAGTCGTTTCGAACTAATGGAAACCCAAGCAGAGGTAGACCGTGATTCTCATTCTCCAAAAGGAAGCAAGTCAAGAGCAGGTGGAGGCAATTTGCTGCGCTCTGGAGAGAATGAAACTGACAGGAGAGGCGCTGAGCAGTGGCGGCGGGACTGTGATTACGGTTCTGGAGGATGTGACTGAGATCAGCAGTCATGTATTCAGCCAGCTGCCCGGAGTTGAAAAGGTTGTCAGGGTACAGGGCGAGGCTAAGCTGGCCACTAAGATTGGACTTCCTTTGATAGAACTGAAGAATGGAGTCCGCTTCGGTGCCGGCCAGGCGCCTGTTGTCATTGGTGGTCCCTGTTCGGTGGAGGGTCAGGCTCAAATCCTGCATAATGCTAGGCGGGTTAAAGATGCCGGTGCACGCATGCTGCGCGGCGGAGCTTATAAACCGAGAAGCAGCCCTTATGAATTCCAGGGTCTTGGTCTTGAGGCTTTGCAATATCTGGCTGAAGCCAGTCAACAAACTTCTTTACCGGTGGTCAGCGAAGTTATGACACCGGAGCAGGTTGAGCTGGCTTTAAGCTTTGTCGACATGCTTCAGGTCGGCGCTCGCAACATGTACAACTATGAGTTGCTGAAAGAACTGGGCAAAAGCTCACACCCGATTCTATTGAAGCGAGCATTTTCAGCGACTATCAGCGAATGGTTGAATGCAGCCGAATATATTATGTCGGGCGGAAATCAGAAAGTTATTCTTTGTGAGCGAGGAATACGCACTTTTGAAACCGCCACCAGAAACACGCTTGATCTGAGCGCCGTGGCAGTTGTCAAAAAATCCAGCAGTTTGCCTGTGCTGGTCGATCCCAGTCACGGAACCGGCAGAAAAGATCTGGTTCGCGTCATGTCCAGAGCCGCAATTGCCTGCGGTGCCGACGGTTTGATTATCGAAGTCCATGATTGCCCGGAAAAAGCTTTCAGCGACGGACATCAAGCAATCACGCCTGAGATGCTCAAAGAAATTGTTATCGACACGCAGCAGATTCACGCCCTCTTTAATCCAGTTGCGACTTCGCTGCAAGCAGGCAGCGATAGTCTGCCTGCTGTAGCCGGTCGAGCTGCTGTTTGTTAGAGCAACTGCATTTGTTTTGATTCTATCCCTTCGGTTTGGCGCCGCCGGAAGCAAGTCTGAGCATATTGTAGAGAACACCGGTGTTGGTGCCTGGTCCGGCCGGGCTGTCTATGCGCAAGGCTTTTGGAATCAGGGTCGCTTCGACGCTGTTGGCGATTTGCATATACATGATGTTTTTGCCGTAAGCTCCGCCCGGTCTCAGGATTGCGAATCCAACCTGTTCTCGGCTGGCCATCAAGCGGCTGGGATCATGATCAAGTCTGAATCCGTAGAGATCTTCAGGCTTCAGACCTTGCGGTCCTTGCTCGGTCATGGTTTGCAATTTTCGCAGACCTTCGCTTATTTTGGCGTCGTCGAATCTTTGCATATGCTGACCGTCTTTTGCAAAAGGCAGCACTGTTTCTTTTCCGTCTGCGCCCCGGCGTTTTTCAAAAACGACCATATCGGATCCTTTTGGAATCGGTTTGCCGTCTGGCAGTTTGCCTGATGCCATAATTTCGAAGCCTTCGTTGACGATCGGGCTCACAGCCGATTTGACATCAGCCGATGTGCGCAACCAGTTCTTCACGCTTTCAACAGCGACTCTGCGAGACAGATGTTGTTGAATTTCCACCAGGCGTCGGTCTGCCATCATGTTGCCGCCGTTGAAATTCTGGTTCTGGGTCTTGTACCAGGCATCAAATTTGTCCATGGTGACAGCATCAAATCCATTGCCGCGCATTATCTGTGCTTTGTCTTGCGGTCTGAGCCAGCCCGGTGCTCTGTCCCAGTTTTCCAGTTTGGCAAGCATCTGGTCGACGTTTTGTGCCACAGCGCCGGCGTTGTTGGAGGCTTTGGCATCTGAGGCGAACCAGCCGAAGGCTTTTTCTATATACTCGTTGACTTTCTTGAGCGCTGTTGTATGGCGCTTATGCGTGGCGGCGAAATCTTCAGTCGCTGCTTTGGCTTCGGCCAGAGCTTTTGTGACATCAGCTTCGCTGACTTTTGGAGCTGCTTCAAAGCGACGTTCGGGAGTTCTGCTTTCAACTCTTTCCGGCTGAACTCTGTTTTGCTCAGGTTTAGCTTCGGCGGCCTTGGGTTCGACTTTGGGTTCGACTTTGGCTTCTACTTTCGGTTCCGGAGCTTTTGCTTCTGCTTTTGGAAGTTCCGCAGGCGCTTTGACTTCTGGCTGACTAACTCTGGACTCTGCAGGCGGTGCCGGCATTGTTGCTTCGACAGGCTGCTGTCGCACCGGTCTTGGTGCTTCAGGCGCCTTCGGTTTTGTATATTTAGGTACGTCCGAGCTTACTGCAGAATTGCTATCGGAAAGACTCGGGCGAACCTGATCAGCTTTGCTTTGATATTGCTGGTCAAGTGTTCTCAGCTGTTCGGTCAGGGCTGCCAGTTCTGTTTTTCTTGATGCAATGCTCTCTTTAAGAGGTGCCATCTGCGATTCAATAGCCAGCGCTTCGGCATCGGTTCCGGCTTTGATTGCTGCTTCGCGAGTGGCTCTGGCTGAAATTGCATCGAACAATTTGCTTTGTAACTCGGGCAATTGTGCTGCACGAGCTTCCGTATATGTGATGCTCTGGCTCAGATCTCGACGGCGTTCGCGCAGGGCGTCGACGTCTACTTTTTCTTCTTTCGCTTTCCTGGCGGCAGTGGCTTCCGCAGCTGCTTCATCGCCTGATTTCTTGGCTTTGCCGGCGTCTTTAATTTGTTCGCCGAGCGAATTATGTTCCTGTTTCATCGCTGGAAGCTTCTGGCTTTCAGCTTCGATCGCTTTCATGGTCGTTTCGGTATCTCGAATTAGCTTATTTTCGGCTTTCAGCGCTTTGACGTCGTTCAGCTGTCTATCCAGCGAAGCCAGGCTCTGCTCTTCTTGCAGGAGTTTGGGCTTTAAAGTATCGACTTTGCCGAGCGTATCTGCCATCTGCTCGTATATCGGCCGGACTTCAGGGTGCGCGGCTATTTGTTTTGCTTCCATCAGAGCTGAAAGTTGATCGAGCCCGACTGACCGATGCGGAAATTCCAGTCTCTGTCTTGCGGCACTCACAGAATCGAGGCTTGCTTTCGGCAGCTCTTTGGCGCCGAATCTGCCGCTTTCGCCCAGATCCATTAAACTGAAGCGACTGTTGGCCGCTAGTGCCGGTTGCAAGCGCGGCTCACCGAAGTTACCCAGAGGTTCAAGGGCTGTGCTGAGCTTGCCGTTGAGTTTAGGAGCAAAATGCACGGCGCCTGCACCGAGTGCACCGGAAGCGAACATCATCGAATAGTCGACCAGGCCTGCGCCTGCATATTGTGCAATTGCGTCGCGACGCATCGCCTGTCCAAGCTGGGTGCTGCCGTCGCTGCGTGAATATGCTTCATGAATCGCCGCACCGCGGCGGCTAAGGTCCAAGCCCATCAGTCCGGTAAATCCGACTGCGGCAATTTCAGCTGCTTTCGCCCATCTGCCGCCTGCTTTCATGGCCAGGCTCATGCCTGCTCCCAGTCCGACTGAGCCTGCTATTTCGACACCGGTCAATAAGGAATTGTCTACAGCTTGCTGGGTTCTGGCTTTAGCCCCCTGACTCAAGCCGTCACGAATCAGCTCCCACTGCGATTGCAGCGCGCCGTTAATGCCATCCGAGTGGGCTACACGAGAGTCCAGCAAGCCATCCTTAACCGTTGTCAGTTCAACAAAACGGACGTCACCTGTCATATTTGATCCCCTATGTAACCGACCCTTACCCTTCCCGTGTGAACGTGCCGCAGCAAAATCCACTCCCTGATGTTATTTGTTGGATTTAAGGAAGTATATTGGGGAAATTACGTCTGTCTTAGTAAAAATCCCATGGCAACTGTCCAGGACCTGGAAAGCTTGCTGTAGCAAGCTTTTCTGTCTCGGCTGCGGCGCTGACGCCGCTTATGCAGAGCCTTCCTTATAATTCCGCTCACGTTGAAAAGTCCATTAGCTGCCATAATTTCAGCACTTGAAATGACTGGAAAGAGCCAGGAGTGACGATGAGCGTAAAACTTAGTGCTAAGCCCCGTTTAAGACAAACCGGCGAGGTTATCAGTGCGGCTTACAAGAAATTGCGGGCTGAGGAGTCCGGCAAATTCGCCATTGTTGTGAGCGGCATGCTCTTCCTGGCGGCAGTTGCTTATTTGAGTTTGGCTTATAACTGGCCCAAGTTCAGCCGGGCTGAAGTCTTTTTTGCAGAATGTGTGCGTGAAATGTTTCAGGCAGACAATCTTGTAACACCGCTTTATCACGGTACGCCTTTTTTCGATAAGCCGATTCTGGCTTACTGGTTCATTGCCGCCAGCTACAAACTTGCAGGCATCAGTCATTTTGCAGCACGGATTCCATCTGTTTTAACTGCGCTTTTGACAGTGCTTCTAACTGCCGTTGCCGGACGCAATTTTTTCGGTCCAAGAGCCGGAACGCTTGCCGCAGCTGTGCTTGGCAGTTCGCTCATGTTCATATCTTTTTCCAATTTATGCATGTCGGACATGAACCTGGTGTTCTTTGACAGTCTCAGTCTGACTTTGCTTTATGCGGCATTGCAGAACGAAAAAAGGCGCTCAATTCTTTTTTATACCGGGGCGCTTTCTATGGGACTTGCATTTTTGACCAAGGGACCTGTGGGCATAGTGCTACCGGCGGTGGCGTACGCCGCTTACTTAAGTATCAGCAAAGAGTGGCATAAACTCAAATTCGGAGCGCATATATTGCCCTGCGCTCTGATTCTTCTTGGAGCAGGCGTTCCCTGGTTTATGGCGGCATACAGGCAAAACGGTGCCGGTGCACTCAGTTACTTTTTCATTCATGAAAATCTCGAGCGATTCGCCGGTTCTACTTATGACACGCATCGCCCCATCTGGTTCATGCTCGTTTCGCTTTTCAGCGGTATGTTGCCCTGGTCAATATTTCTGCCCTTTGCGGCAAAAGATTCTTTGAAAGCTTTCAAAGCCGGCTTTGCCGACGAAGACGCTCGCAAGCATCTTTATTTATGGCTCTGGACGGCTGTGGTAATTGGCTTCTTCAGTGTTTCGCGCGGCAAAATCGACTATTACGCCTTACCTGTATATCCGGCAGTGGCAATATTAATCTCAAACTATTTGAGTCGCTCTTGCGACAGTTCGGGAAAATTTGTTGCTTTTGCGGCTTATCTCAGTTCAACTTTGCTTTTATTTGCCGGACTTGCGTCCTTTTTTGTGCTTCCGGGAGTCTTTGTAGGTCAATCGCCCGAATCATGGCTGGCACTGCCCCTATCGCTTTGCCTGCCTGCTCTTGCTATGTTTTATTTTTGTATTCAAAAGCAACTGCGCAAATGCTACAAAATGCTCTTCATTTCAATTTGTATGATTGCCACCGCCTTTGCCTGGCAGTTCTATCCCTGGATTTCAAGCAAACAGGCTGTTCTTAAGTACATTCCTTATATAAGGAATCTCGGTCCGGAATCGCGCATCGGCGTATATACAAGTTTGCAAAACTGGATTGATGAGATCACTTTCCAGACCAATACAGAACCGATGAAAATTGAAAGTCCGGCAATGGCTGAGCAGTTTTTGAAAGCAAAATCTCCGACTTTGCTTTTAATTCAGGAAAGTGAATACGCGCAAATGAGTCCTGCTGCCAGAAGCCGCTCTCGGGTTCTGGCTTCAAATCCATTTATACCCAGAAGTTTGAATCCGGTTTATTTGCTCAGCAAGGGTGAAAAGCTTGGAGAAAAAACAAAACTTCTTCTGCTGAGCAATCAGTAACTCTGCTCAAAGCCCGGTTTTTTGCGCTTCCTAATTGAAGCCGCTATTTTTGTCCAATGTCTTTGTTGGAAGTCCTTCCGTCATATTACGGATGGATCAGTATCGATTTCCGCAATGATTTTGCAAATATAGAGGTCTTCATATGCATAGACTGAGTTTTGACTGTGAGGAGCTTCTCCACTGGTGGGAGCCCAAAACGGACATTTCATTTATTTTCAATTTCAACTGGCGAAGCCTGCAGCAGTTGAGAGAAGCGATTACAATTTTTCTTTCGGCAAGGCTGAACAATGTTGCTAAAAGAGCGGCTGTTGCAATCACGGAAACCGGCTGTCCGCACCTGAAATGTATGATGGCGTCAAATCCGCATACACCAGCGGATTTGCTGGACTTTTTGAGTGAGGTAAGTTGTCCTTCGATTCTTGAGCGTATAGCGGAAAACCCCAGCACTGCTAAGGATACCCTGTCAAGGCTGGCTTTCCATCCCGATCCTGATGTTCGCTCGGCAGTGGCTGAGAATAACAACACGCCCGAGACTTGTTTTAAACGTCTGATACATGATGAGTCTGCCGATGTTCGTTATCGTATCGCCGAAAATCCTTTTGCACCTGTGACCAGCCTCTATACTTTGTTGCGCGACGAGAATCCTTATGTTGCAAATCGCGCTAAGCAAACTCTGGCACGCATATTAATCAATACTATAGCCGATCAGCCCGATGATCTCAGACATAGTCAGGAGCAGGCGCTTCGCACTGATTTGCTTGCTCATAGCGAAGAGAGACTCAACAACAATCAGTTGATTGAGGATATATATGAAGTCTCCGCAGCTGATTTTGTGGCAATTGATTATTCAGCTCCGGAAACGCCGGTCTGATTATTTGACCGTTTGCCAGTAGGCTTGCACCGTCGGCGGTAGCTTTTCCAGATTCTTCAGGAAAAGGCTGAGCTGCCAGATTTCTTTTTCACTGAGCATTTTTTTGAATGACGGCATTCCTGTGAAGCGAATGCCGTGTTCTATTTTCCAGTAAATTTCCTTTTCATCATCATTCTTAGGGCTATCTTCAAGAAAAAGCGGTGCCGCCGGGCTGTAAGCTGTGGCAAAACTCGGCATCGGATTCAGTGGCGCGCCATGGCAGCCTGAACAATATCCGGCATAGAGTTTGGCTCCTGCAAGCAGGTTTTGCCCATCTGCCGTCAATGGCGATTTTCTTTGAGCTTCTCTCTTGATCGTGGCTTTCAGGGAGATTCCAGCCATCCAGCGCTCCAGGTCGCTTGCTGCCTCGTCCTGCCGGGCCGGCAAAAGACCGCTTAAAACCAAGAGATATGTTGTAGCCGAGATCAGCAAGAAGCAGAGTCCTGCTCCAAGAACCGCGCCAATCAGTAGATTTTTCATTTCAAGCGGACCTTCTATTTACGCCGCCGATCATAACACCCGGCTTGCCGCAATTTTAGTTTTTGCTGTTTTGCTTTTCCAATTCACTTGTTGGACTTCAAAGAAATAGTATGAGAGTACGAGATGGGAAACTAAGTTGGTGGACAGAACTATGGCGTATATAACCGGAACTTATTTTGCTCCGATTTCCCGAGGCAACGGCCGAAACTTTAAACTGGTTGGTTACTGGCTCAATGCAAGCCAGTCCGATGTTGGCAGCTCTACAAATGAGATCAAACTTCGATTAGATGATCATTGTTCGCATCAGGGATGTGAGCTCACTGCAGTCGAATGGGACTGTGGGACTGGTGGCAACCCCATCAGAATGGGACTCTGGCGTGCACTGCGCCGACTTGTTTGCGACAAATGCCCTCCCAAGCGCATGGCTATGACCTTCATGCATATCGACGACTTCATGAGCCAGGCTCTGGCACCATGCAATTGCGGTCAGGCAAAGGGTCTTGATGGAATTATCGTAACCACACTTAAGCACTTCTGTAATGATCAGGTCAAAGGCAGTCAGATGATTATTCGTCTGGCAGAAGCCGGAAAACACGTGATTGCCGAAGACGGAATCTGCTTGAGCTGCTGCCACCCGGCTACCAAAGCCATGTTGCAGAAGAAAAAAGTGCTGGTTGCATCTTAAAAAAAGTTTTTCAGCCCCCGGAAATCTGCTCCTGAAGCCCTGATTCGCAAGAATCGGGGTTTTAGGATCGAGGGGACTTTTCAGAAAGCGGCGGCTATTATCGTCTTGACCAGGCATATTCTTTAACACCGCGGTCGGCCCGAACAATAGCGCCTCCGGCCGGTGCCTGCCTGTAGTTGTATTGCCGCGCGGAGCGACGACGGCTTCGTTTGTAGGCTCTGTAAGAGGCGGTTTCAATTATGCGCTTGGGAGCTGCTACTCTGTTTTCAACGGCAATATCGCTTCCAAGTGATTGGGGTGGGCGATTGCTTGCTATAAAGCAGCCTGCCGGTATTTTCACCTGTCTGTAATATGCTTGCTCATAGTTTCGCCAGATTCCGGCCATAACAGTGCCTCCTGTGACAGAGCCGCCAACCGCTTTATTCTCTTTATTGCCGCCCCAGACAGCCGTGACCATGTCGGGGGTGAAGCCGACAAACCAGAGATCTTTGCCCTGATCTGCGGTGCCTGTTTTTCCAGCCACCGGACGGTCGGCAAGCTTAGCTAGCTGCCCTGTACCTTCGGCAACGCAGTCTTGCATCAAATCTACGACTTGAGCTACAGCATTGCGGTCGAAAACAGTTTGTTGTTCTGCTTGAAAATAGTCGAGCACCCTGCCGGTTCTGGTTTCGACCCTTCTGATTAGCGAAGGTGTCATGAAAACGCCACCGCGGGCAAGAGTGGCGTAAGCATTTGCCAGATGCAGCGGCGAGACTGCCGAGCAACCGAGTGCCAGTGAAAGCTCGGGTGCAAGGGGTTCGCTGATGCCGGCGCGTTCGGCGGCGCTGATCACGGCGTCGATGCCGGCGGCTTGCCCAATTCTCAATGCCGGAATATTTCTTGAATAAGCAAAGGCTTTGGCAACAGTGATTCCACCCAGAAATTTACCGTCATAGTTCTTTGGTTTGTACTCTTTACCGTTGCTGTCACTTATTGCAAAAGGCGTATCGTCAACGGTTGAATATTCCTCAATCAACCCTTTTTCAAAAGCTGCCAAATAAACAAAAGGCTTAAAAGCGGAACCGGCTGTATGCGGGTTGGTGGCACAGTTCCACTGGTTGTTTTCATAGTTGCCGACGCCGCCGACCAGCGCCATGACCGCACCATCGGCGATGCGTATGCTGACAAGCGCCCCCTGATTCACGCCGTAAGGTGCGCGGGCTAAACCCTGCGCCAGCGTTCTTTCGGCAGTGTCCTGTGCTACTGTGTCCAGATTGGTATAAACTCTGAGTCCCTGCTTTTCAATGGAAGCGGCATTATATTCACCTCTCAGTGAATCAAGCACTGCTCCGACATAATACGGGTAGCGTGTGATTTTCATTTTTTCTTCTTTGACTTCAAGGCTGGAAAAGCGCAACCATTCTTGTAAAGCCCGGTTCCTTTCGGATTGATCTATAAATCCGTATTCGAACATTTTTTCTATGACTTCTTGCTGCCTTCTTTCTGAGGCGCTGCGATTGCTTTTCGAACCGCCGCTAGAGGGTGAACGAATGATTCCTGCTAAGAAGGCTGATTCTGCCGTACTTAGCTGCTTTGCTTTTTTGCCGAAATAATTTCTTGCTGCTTGTTCAATGCCGTAGGCGTTGTTGCCGAAATAAATTTCGTTCAAATAAAGTTCCAGGATTTTGTCTTTGGAGAACTGATTTTCAATCGAGGTGGCTATCAAAAGCTCGGCAATTTTTAAATCCAGGCTTCGCTTCTCACCTTCAAAAAAAAGGTTTTTGGCAAGCTGTTGCGTAATTGTGGAGCCGCCTTCGCGGACTTTACCGTGACTCAAATTTGAGAAAATAGCTCTTAGAATGCCGATATAACTTACACCGTGGTGTTCATAAAAATGATGATCTTCGGCTGCCAGAAGCGCCATTCGCATATTTTTCGATACGGCGCTGAGCGGGACAATAATGCGCTTTTCAGTGCCGTCTACAGAAACCACGAGCTTGTCGTGACGGTCGTAAATTTGTACGGTTTGCACTGGATTATAGTTATTCAAAAAATTGAGATTCGGTACTTGCATTAAATGCATGCCTACCTTAAAACCCAGAAAAGCAATGGCAAGTGAAGCCAGCACCGAAATTAAGTAGAAAAATTTGCGCAGCCAGAAATACCAGTTTTGCTGGTTCCTGCTTATAGTTTCCTGCGCTTTAAGCGCAGCCCGGCTGCGTTCGAAATTAGTAAAGGGCATGCAAATCCTTTGCATCGTGCCGACTAAAGGCACTATCCGGGCTAAATTTAAGCATGTTCAGGCGCGCTTGACAAGCTTTGAGGCGGGCACATTTTTGAAAGCCCGGCGTCAGAGCTCTTATCCGGCTGAGTTTGGAGTTGAAACTCAAGCTTGAATTCACTAAAGTCCATTGACGTGCTAATCCGGATGAATCCGGGTATATCAAGCACGGGAATCCTTTCTCTATCAAGGTTTTCAAGCGAAGTTCGGGTATAACTGGGCAGGACAAAAGACAAAACAGGGTCGGCAGATAATTTATGGGATTGCTTAGAATCGGAAATTTGAGAGCTTATCTGGCTGAAGAGCTGAATTTATTGCCGCAAATCGCGGGATTCGCTCTGGCAAACCTGGCGATGATTTTGTGTTTCCACACAGCCTCGGCTCAGTCTCCTTCCAGCGAGCCGAATGAAGCAAAAACGAGCGCAGTCAGTTTTTCGAACGGAGCTTCTCGAAAGACTGCTTTCAGCAAACCGTATGGCTATTATCTAAAGCCGATCCTTGAGCATATCAACGCCAGTAAAGAGCAAGGCGAGAAAATTACAGCAATTGTGCAATCTTACAGAAGCAAAATTGAGCCTCTTACAACTGATTACAAAAAGCGCAATAAAGAGTTTCTGGATAATGTGGCAAGTGGTCGATCTTCAGAACTGATTATCGAAGAGCAAGCTCAGCTGGGAAGGCTTTATACCGACATTACAAGTTACTATTGCCAGATGTCTCTTGAAGTTAGAAGGCTTCTCAGCCCTGAGCAAATCGTTCTTTATGAAGAATTCAAGCGTCAGCAGGGCTGGACTTCAAGCTCTGCAAGTCGCGGCGAACATTAGCTTACGAAAAATTCAAGCAATTAGGAAAGGCTGCTAAGGCGCAAATCAGCAGTATGCCGTACTCTAACGGCATTAGATCGCTTGTTTGCGGAGGCTAGAGTGAGCAAACCGGGTTTGACTGTCCAGATTTTCATCGGACTGACTGCGGGCATACTGATTGGATTCTTGTTCCCGGCTTTCGGCATGAGTATGAAGCCGCTGGCCGATGTTTTTTTGCATCTGGTCAAAAGTATTATCGCTCCTCTTATTTTCGCGACTCTTGTGGTCGGCATTGCCAGCCACGAAAACATGAAAACGGTCGGGCGCCTCGGATTGAAGTCTCTTATCTATTTTGAGATTGTCACTACGCTTGCGCTTGTGGTCGGTCTCAGTGCTGCCAACATATTGAAACCCGGTCTTGGGGTGAATTTGCAGAACGTCGCCAATAACGCCGAACTTGGCGCGATGGCTGCCAAACAACCGGGACTTGCCGAAATTATCGTGCATACCGTACCTGCAAGCGTGATTGATGCCATGGCCCGTGGTGATGTTCTGCAAATTGTTGTTTTTTCAATTATTTTTGCTGCGGCCGTCAGCGCTGCCAAAGCCGAGCCGATTTTGAAAATCTGTCATTCGCTTGCCGATGTCATGTTCAAATACACAGGCATAGTCATGAAATTCGCCCCGATCGGCGTCGCGGCGGCGATGGCAGCAACTGTTGGTGAACATGGCATCACTGTGCTGGTTTCGCTCGGCAAGCTGGTCGGCACGCTATATCTGGCGCTTTTCGTTTTCATTATGATTGTGCTTTTGCCGGTTGCTTTGCTGGCGCGTGTGCCCTTGCGCAAATTTGTTGCTGCAGCTCAAGAGCCCGTTTTGCTGGCATTCTCGACCACCAGCAGTGAAGCTGCTTTGCCCAAGGCTTTGCTGGCTATGGAAAGTATCGGCGTGCCGCGCAACATAGTCAGTTTCGTTTTGCCGGTGGGCTACACTTTCAATCTGGATGGAACCACCTTGTACCTGTCTCTGGCTGCACCGTTTGTGGCTCAGGCTGCCGGCGTGCAAATGACGCTTGAACAGCAAATTATTATGATGTTGACTTTAATGCTGACCAGTAAAGGTGTTGCAGCCGTACCGCGGGCTTCGCTTGTGATTCTTGCCGGTACCCTTGCTACTTTCAATTTGCCTCTCACCGGTGTTGCTCTTATTCTGGGCGTGGACACTTTAATGGATATGGCCAGAACCGCAGTGAATGTGCTGGGGAATTGTCTGGCATCTGTGGTGCTGGCTCGCTGGGAAGGAGTTTTCGGCCAGGCGACTCAAGAAGCCGTTGGAGAGCAAAGTACGACTGCCGAAAGCTCATCTGCACCGGTAGTTTCGATCATCTAATTGCAGGAGTGGGATTTGTGCAAGCAAAGCTTCTATTAATTGCTCTGCCGCTTTTGCTCATTTCGACTTCCATGATCTATTCATCTGTAAGCCGTTATTTAAGCGCTTTGTCGGCACTT
The DNA here is from genome assembly GCA_019748395.1 of Candidatus Obscuribacterales bacterium. Taxonomy (GTDB): domain Bacteria; phylum Cyanobacteriota; class Vampirovibrionia; order Obscuribacterales; family Obscuribacteraceae; genus JAIEPM01. Next base: position 119 of record JAIEPM010000134.1, on the reverse strand, counting down.
TCTTATAAGCAGGCCGACGCCAAAGTAATCGAAATTAAAGAGCATTTTGAGTCTTTTGGAATCAGGAAAGAAGCACAAATGCGTTTCTGGATTGACGGCAAAGAAAACTATGCTTTGGC
>JAIEPM010000280.1 GCA_019748395.1 Candidatus Obscuribacterales bacterium | reverse complement strand
ACCGCTACTCGAATTGCGTTCTTGATAGCCGTATGCTTGGAGCCGCCGTGCGCAATCACATAAACTCCATTTACACCAAGCAGAAGCGCTCCGCCCAACTCGTTGTGATCCACCCGTTTTTTCAAAGCATTGGTTGCCGGTTCGATAATTTTGGCACCAATAGTGGTTCTAACTGACGATTTCAATTCTTGCTTCAACATAATCGACATCATGCGAGCAATTCCTTCAGAAGCTTTCAGCACACAGTTGCCTGTAAATCCGTCAGTAACGGTTACATCGACTTTACCAAGCGGGAAATCTCGCCCTTCGACATAACCGATATAGTTGATTTTGTCCGAGGCCTTGAGAAGTTTATTAGTATCCTGAACCAGCTTGGTTCCTTTGCTTTCTTCAGTGCCGATATTAAGCAAACCTACCCGGGGGGCTTTGCCCGGATAAAGACCTTCAAACAAGACCGAACCCATAAGCGCAAATTGCAAAAGCATCTTGGCATCGCAGTCTTTGTTAGCCCCGACATCAAGCACAAGCGCTCGGCGTTCAGGGTCGATAGAGGGCATGAAACAAGCAATTGCAGCCCGGTCCACATTTTCGATACGCTTCAAATAGAGTTGAGCAGCAGCCGCCGCAGCACCGGTGGAACCGGCAGCCACCACCGCATCGGCCAGACCTTTGCCCACCTGAGTGGTCGCGACTACAATCGACGAGTCCTGCTTCTTGACTACAGCCTTGGCATTCTCGTCCATTCCGACCACTTCAGCAGCGGGAACCAGCGTAATATCAAGACCGGACGTGTTGTGCCGTTTCAAGTCTTGCGCCACTATTTCCGGCGGTCCGACAAGTTGCACAGCCACACCGTATTCTCGAGCAGCCAAAATAGCTCCATGCACCACTTCTCTAGGTGCATAGTCTCCGCCCATGGCGTCTACAGCGATGCGAATCACTCCTTGCTCCTACTTGCTTGCCTGCAGCAGATCCCTATCGATACAAACAGAAAGTATCCCGAGCTAGCGCTAAGAAGGGTTTAAGACCCGCTCGGCGCAGAACGGATATTTACTCGCTGAGCAACCAGTCACGACGGCGAGCCGGACGACCGCGGTAATATCCGCAGCCCGGACAGGCTATGTGCGGCAGCTTGGGGCTGTTGCAATTGGCGCAAGTTGTTTTAGGAGCAAGCTCGAGCTTCCAGTTGGCACGGCGCTGGGCTTGCTTTTGATGTGATGTTTTCTTCTTTGGTTGTGGCATTTGCCTATTTCTCCAGAACTTCCAGGGAGGCTGAAAAGCGGCTCACTTATGAGCAATCGTTCAGCTTCACTTTTGAACGCGCGAACTACAAATTATCTACGATTTTTACTCGGTTTCTTCGTTTGGAAAGAGAGTCTTCAGGTTTTTCCATCTTGGATCGATTCGATCTTCACCTGAGTGATGGTCCTTACCGGATGCTAATGTCCCGCTTTTTGTCTCACTGTCGGGAAAAGCAGGTCCGGGACAGTCTTCGCCGCATAAACAAGAAACCGGAGTTGCAAGCGTTACAGCTTGATACACAAGATCGCTGATGTCAAGAATTCCGTCAGCCGAAAGGCTCTCCACAAAGTCGTCGGCAGTCAGCTCTTTTTCTCTGGGAGCTCTTGAATAATCCTCTTCTTGCGGCTTCGACTCCACCACGAATTCTTCAATTGGAAGATTCAGATTGAGGAAATATGGGCGCAAGCAACGATGACAAGTGAGCTTCAACAAAGTATGAACCGTACCGCTCAGCTTGATACCAGTGGAATTAGCCGTGGCTGTCAAATCACCGAGCACCGGCTTCACAGCCCCCAGCCCTTCGATGCTTTCTTTGAAACTGAGTTTTAGTCTTTGCTGCGGCAGAGTTCTAAGCTCGTCTATACTGATCTTCAATTCTTATTTTTCGCTCAGAAAAGTGGGATAGCAAACCGAGCTGAGGCTAAAGAAATATCGCCCGAGTCTTTCAACAAATCAGCTCCTGATAATAGTACACCACACTTTCAAAGGGATCGTTAATGACAGATCTAGACGCTGCTGAGAGATTTTTTCTGGCTCGCTGGCTGCTGCCTGTGGCAGAAGCTCCAGTCGAATACGGGTGCTTGCATATAGCAGGCGACAAAATTCTCGGTGTTCTGAGCCGCCGCGAATATGATGCGCTGCCCGAGCATAAGAAAATAAACAGCGAAGACTTCGGCGAAGCCGTGATTCTGCCCGGGCTTTTGAATCTGCACACACATCTTGACTATTCAAATCTAAAACACTTCGATAATGATTCACCTTTTTTCGACTGGATAAAAGGATTGATCGGCAACTCCTGGCAATGGACTGCAGATCAATGGTTGAACTCGGCGCAAAACGGCGCCTCTGAAATTTTGCTTTCCGGAAGCAGCATGATTGTCGACTCCTCTTATAGCGGTGCCGCCGCAAAGGCAGTCGCAAAGAGCGGTTTGCGCGGTCTTGTTGGTTTGGAATTATTTGGTATCGATGAATCCGATGCAGATAATGCTTTTGAACAGTGGCTGAAAAAGTACGAAACTTTTCATCAGGAAGCAGCTCCTGAAGTGAAAGCAGCGCTTCAATCAAAACGCCTGAAAATCACGATCGCGCCACACACGCCTTATTCAGTTTGCCCGGCATTAATTTCAAAGGCCGCTGCCTGGGCTGCCGATAAAGCGCTGCCTCTGCTCATACATATCTCTGAATCGAGAGCAGAATGCCGCTGGCTCAGCTCTGCCGATCAAAATCTGGACCGTTTCTTAATGAACGCTTTTCAGCTCAAAGAAATGCCTTACCTGCCCTGGCGCGGTGAAGGACTGAGCCCGGTTCAACACCTGGACAAATATGGTCTGCTTTCGGAGAACATGCTGGCAGCTCATCTGGTACAGGCAAATCAGAGCGATATTGACATTCTGGCCAGAAATAAAGTTGCAGCAGTTCATTGCCCGCGCAGCAATTCTCGATTGCGAAACGGCGTTGCCCCAATCGGCAAGTGGCTGGAAGCCGGGCTCAGAATGGGCATCGGCACGGACAGTGCTGCTTCAACCGACGATCTCGATGTCAGGGCCGAAGCGCGATTTGCCTGGGATTTGCAGAGAGCAGTCAATCCGGAATTTGATCGCAAAGCCGATGAGGCTATCTATTATCTGACACTGGCAGCGGCAAACGCCGTAAAAATGGATTCTGAAATCGGCTCTTTGAGTCCCGGCAAAAAATCCGATTTCGCGATTTTTTCACTTGCAGGCTTGCCTGAAATAGCCAGAAAGCGCCCTGCCGACTGTTTGATTTACGGGGGAGCCAGCCTGCAAGAACTCTATATTGATGGCATTAAACGAGTCAGTCGGGGGTACATTGCTGGTACTCAAGCCAAAAATTGAGGCTTCGAGTCCTAAAAAGTCCCAGAAATGTCATATTTGCCTGCGTATACTCTGAGTAGCGGGTTTGACAAGCGGCATTTGAGGGAACATTAAATCTGCAAGCAGAACCGTATTCACCAGCTCTGAGAGAAAACTATGGCAGGCACAGGCAGGACAGATCATATTTGTAGCGGCAGAACTTGTATGTTTTGCCGGGTTCTCGACAACCCGCAGCGGACTCGACAAATGACCGGTCAGCAAAACCGGCAGGCAGTCGACTCGCAAGTCCTCGAGCGAGTGCGCGAGCTCGAAAGCCGTTCTTTATTGCAGAACACTCAGTCAAACATGACAACCACCAAAGCCGATGAGCTGGAAAAGCTGGCTTTGCTTGATTCTCTAACCGAATTATTCAACTCAAGAACTCTGATCAAAGAATTGAAAGATGAACTCAAGCGCGCCAAAAGATATAAGCGCCCGGTTTCTCTTCTTATGATCGCAGTCGACGGACACAGGGAAATCAACCGTCAATACGGCGCCTTAACATCAGACGCCGTACTCAAAGTTGTTTCCAACGTATTGCGCGATTGCGTGCGTGACGTCGATGTTGCAGCCAGATACAGCGGCGATGAATTTGCCATAGTTCTGCCTGAAACCAATGCCGCAGGGGCAGCCGTGGTTGCAGAAAGAATCAGACAAAGAGTCGGCACACAAGCAATCACACATAACTGGAACAACCTGAAAGTAACGGCTAGTATCGGTCTGGCATCATTCCCGGCGCATGCGCGCGAGCACGATGAGTTAATTGCCCGCTCAGTGCAAGCCCTGGAATTGGCTGTTCAAAGAGGCGGAGATCGAGTCTGCGCTATTTAAGAATCAGTCGAAATTGTTCATTTGCAAAGGCAGGAGAAATCCTGCCTTTGCCATTTTGGAGCAAAGCTAAAAATACTCAATGACAGTCAAAGCTGTTCCAAAGGGTTGAGATTCTTAAGTTTTGTCCTTGAACAAATCAAGAGAACGAGCATCAGCACGGGCGCTCTAAAATCACTTCCATGCCTGAAACGTTCAATAAAAGTAATAAGAAGCAAGCACTTGGGGACAGGTACAAACAAGGTAGAATTTAGCGTTTGACAAATCCAATTGCTAGAGTGAAAAAATGTTCGCAAAGAACTGGAAAGTAATTATAGTCCTCACAGTGCTTGTCTGGTCGCTCACGACACTGTTTCAAGTAATTCCCGACAGCCAGCTTGCAGAGCTGCAAAAGATATCCAGCATGTCTCCTGCCGATCTGCAACAAGACATACTGGCTCGCATGGAGAAACTGCCGGACTGGGAAAAAATGAACCAGTTCCAGAAAGAAGACACTCTCAAAACCTTTCAAGAAGAAGCGAGCTATGCAAATAACTTGCAAGTACTCACTCATATCAATAAGTACGCGATTGTCACAGACCTGAAACTCGGACTTGATTTGAGAGGAGGCAGCCAGCTGGTTTTGCAAGCCAAACCCAGTAAACTGGTGCCTGAAATCACACCGGAAGTGATGCGCGGCGTCGAAACCGTGATCAACAACCGCGTAAATTCGCTAGGCGTTTCTGAAACCGTTGTGCAGCGAACCGGCAAAGATAGGCTCATTGTCGAGCTTCCCGGTGTCAAAGATCCGCAAGAAGCTAAAGACAGAATCGGCACAACAGCACTTCTTGAATTTAAGGAAATGCTTTACGACGCAGACGGCCGCCCGCTTATTGATGAAAACGGCAACTTCCAGTGGAAGGACGTGGGGCTGACAGGCGCTGATTTTAAGCGCGCTCAAGCAGTGCCTATGGGTGGAGGACAAAACTGGCGAATTCTTTTTGAATTCAAACCGGAAGGTGCCACCAAATTCGGTGACCTGACTTCGCGCCTGGTTAACCGCAGCATCGGCATATTCTTAGACGGAGCACCCACAGAACGCGGTCCGGACGGCAGACCACTGCCTTTCAATGAATATCGCGGCATCAATGTCAAAGAACCGATTCACGGCGGCACCGGTGAAATCACGGGCAGCTATACGAAAGATCAATCAATAGATCTGGCTCTGAAACTCAATGCAGGCTCTTTGCCTACAACAGTTGCAATTCTTGAGGAGAGAACCGTCGGTGCAACCCTCGGTCAGGATTCAATCGAAAAGAGTCTGGTAGCAGGCTGCGTAGGCATTGCCCTGGTCATGATTTTCATGCTTTTGATTTACGGCATACCCGGATTTGTAGCGGACATTGCCCTCATCCTTTATACAATTACGACTCTGGCTATCTTCCGGGCAGTGCCTGTAACGCTGACTCTGGCTGGTATTGCCGGTTTCATTCTCTCTGTCGGCATGGCAGTAGACGCCAACATTCTTATCTTTGAAAGAACAAAAGAAGAACTGGCCGGCGGCAAGAATATATACAACGCTATTGAAGCAGGCTTCAGCAAAGCCTTTTCTTCAATTTTCGACAGCAACATGAACAGCTTGATTGCCTGCGGAGTCTTGACCGTATTTGGAACATCAATCGTAAAAGGATTTGCCTTCACCCTGGCAATCGGGGTTATGGTTTCAATGTTCACAGCGATCACTGCCACAAGAGTATTGCTTCATTTATTGCCTAGAGGCATTCCGCTTTTCGGTGTTTCACAACAAAAGAAAGCTGCCGCGCCGACGGCAAGCGACGCCAAGCTAGTTTAGTCAGGAATAGAAAATGAAATTACCTCACGTTGATATCGTTAAATATAGAAACTGGTGGTTTGGCATCTCGCTGGCAATCACCCTGCCCGGTGTGGTCGGCGTGTTTTTATGCTTGAGCGCTTTCCACGCTCCATTGAAACCGGGCATCGACTTCACAGGCGGCTCAATTATTCAGTATGACCTTGGAAGAGACGTCAAGCTCGACGGCATTCGCAGCGTTGTTGAAGAAACAATTCCGGGCTCGCAAGTTCAGGACGCTGAAATAAGCGGCAAGCGAGTGCTTGTTATTAGAACGAAAGCTCTTGACGATCAGCAAAAAGACGAAGCTTTGAAGAAGAAGCTGACAGAAGCGCTCAAAACACAGGTCGGCAACGACCCTCGTTCGGTTGATACAGTAAGCGGCATTGTCGGTCCGGAGCTGCTGCAAAACGGCTTGATGTCCTTGTTCCTGACTTTTGGAGCCATGGTTCTTTATATCAAGTTCCGCTTCATGTTCGACTATGCACTCTGCGCGATTGCCGCACTTTTTCATGACGTGCTCGTACTTGTCGGCATATTCGCGCTGCTTGGCTATTACCACGGCACCGAAGTGGACAGCCTTTTCATCAGCGCAGTTCTTACAGTGATCGGCTTTTCTGTTCACGACACAATTGTTGTATTCGATCGTATTCGTGAAAATGCAAAATTCGTCGGCAGCAAAGGTGTAGATAAAAACGGCAAAGAATACCGAAAAACTTTCGGCGATATTGCCAATGACAGCGTCAACCAGACACTGGCGCGCTCGCTTTACACATCACTTACGGTAATCATCACCTTGCTTGCACTTTATTTCCTGGGCGGTGTCACCACCCGCGAATTTGTTCTGGCTATGCTAATCGGTATTATTTCCGGAACTTATTCATCGATTTTCAATGCAAGTTGCTTACTTGTCTGGTGGCGTGAATTCAAGAGTAAACAAAAAACAGCAGCCAAACCGGCTACGGCTTAGGCTCTATAATTAGATTGTCCGGAAAAAAAGCAGGACGAAAAAAATGACTGAAAATCAGGAAAATAAAGAAACTTGGAACGACGAGCAGAAATGGAGTTTTCTGGTTCGTCATGAGCGCCTCGGTGAACTGCTGGTTCGACAGGGTCGCCTCTCGCTGGGACAACTGGAGAGCGCTTTAAAAGACCAGGAAAGCCGGCCCGAAAAACATCTGGGTGAAATTATCGTCGAGAAAAAGTATTTGACTCTTGATGAAATCATTCATGCACTTGAGAATCAAAAGAAAATAAGCCAAACCAGCGAGCAGCTAATCAATCAGTTAAAGAACAAACAGAAAGAGTAGTCCTCATGCGTTTTCAGGGCAAAGTCGCTGTCATTAGCGGCGCCGGCTCAGGAATAGGTAAAGCCTGTGCCTTGCGCCTGGCTCAAGAAGGCTGCCGAATTGCGGCCCTCGACATTAACAGTGATTCGATTCCTGAACTCAAAAAAGAACTGTCTGCTTACAGCCGCGACTTCTTCTGCAGGGAAGGTGATATCAGCAAAGCAGAGTCAGTAAATTCTTTTGTTCTGGAAACCGTGAAGCAATTCGGCCGTATCGATTTTCTTTTCAACAATGCCGGTGTCGAATTCATTTCAGCTCTGGAAGAAACTTCAGAAGAAGACTGGGAACATGTGCAGGGCACGAATATGAAAGGCACGTTCTTAATGAGCAAAGCAGTGCTTCCTTATATGAAAGCACAGGGCGGAGGCGTCATCGTCAACAACGCCTCAGACGCGGGACTTCGAGGCATCAGATTAAACGCTGCCTATAGCTCTTCAAAAGCAGGCATAATTCACTTAACACGCTCAATGGCACTGGACTACGGCAAATACAACATACGCTGCAATTGCATCTGCCCGGGTTGCATTAAAACGCCGCTTTGCCAGCGATTCAATGCCGAAGTCGGAGCACTTGAGGGTAAAACAGGAGAAGAAGTCCTGAATGAATTTGTAAAGGCAAATATCCCGATGCAGCGGGTGGGTATGCCGGAGGAAGTAGCAGCAGTTCTGGCATTTCTTTGCTCGGATGATGCACGTTATATTTCAGGAGCCATAATACCTGTTGATGGAGGCTTGACCGCCGGAATGTAAATTGCGGCTTTCAAGAAAACGCCTAATCACTTCAATCTAGCTCCTCTCGGCTCAATGCAAAGCTCAGATAGTTCAAACAGCTCATCAATAAGCAGCGACACCGTAATTCTGGGGCGTTACCGCATCCTTTCCCTGCAGGGAAAAGGAGCGCAGGCAGAGCTATATCTTGCAGATGATCTGCAACTTGAAAGAAGTGTAGCAGTCAAAATTGTAAACCGGACTCTGGACGAAAAGGCAAGCAAACGACTTAAAAGCGAAGCAAAAATCCTTTCCGGACTAAAGCATCCAAACATCGTTAAGTTCTACGCAATGGGCGAACTAAGCGACGGCCGACAGGCTATCATTATGGAAGAAGTAAAAGGTCTCAGCCTTGCCGAAATTCTTGCTTCTCAAAAGAAACTGAATTACGAAGAGTTCTTATCGATTTTTACACAGGTTCTGAACGCACTCAAATACCTGCACGAGCAAAAGGTTTTACATCTGGATTTAAAACCGGCCAACATCTTGCTGGTCGGGTCCGATAAAAACAGAAACAGCGCCGGAGCCTTATTCGAAGTAAAAATCGTAGATTTCGGAATATCAAAAATATTTGATCCGCTTTCACAGGAAGAATCGCTGAGCGCCGCCGAGTTTCTCGGAACAGCAGCCTACATGAGTCCGGAACAATGTCGCGGCGACAAACTCGATTATCGCAGCGATATTTATTCACTTGCCTGTCTCATGTATGAATCATTGAGTTCTGAGCCTCCCTTTCAAGGAAGTAACGAACTCGAACTCATGTACAAGCATATTCGAGACAAAGCAAGTGTATTGAAAGCCCCGAAAAAATTGGCAGAACTTGTAGCCCGGGGTCTTGAAAAAGACCCGGACAAAAGATTCAGCTCAATTGCTGAAATGCAAAATCATATGCCAAAGCCTGATGAAGTCGGCGAATCGAAGCACGGCAAGATACGGGTCTTGCTTTTGCTCGCAGTTCCGATTCTTATTCTTATGACCCTGGCTGCAACTTTCATCAAACCACAAAAACTTCATTTCGAATTAAAAGAGAAGAAAAACAGCGTGAGCCGCCTTTCTTTAAACAGCGCCTCTTATGCCATCGAAAAAGCAGCCGCATTGGGAAGCAGTCCGGAAGCAATCGAAATTTACACTAAAGTGAGTCGAATGAAAGGTAAGAAAAACCTCGAATACCGACGCAGTGCGCTGCATGCGCTTTCCGGATATTACTACTTGCTCCAGGACGTTCCCAGAGCGAAACTATGCATAAAGAAGCTCTTGAGCACGGAGAATCAGTCAACTGATGATCAGAACAGCAATTTACAAAACGAAGTTGCAACATATTTGACTCTTGCAAATGTAAATAACCTGGAAAAAGATTTCGACTCTGCTGAAAACTCATATAGGTCGGCGATAAAAGCCGCCAAAAGCCTGCCTGAGTCGGACAGGCGCGAACAACTACTTAACCAAGCCCTGATAAACCAGTGCAATGGCGAAATTGCTCACAAACGCTTTGATCTCGCAGAACTCAGCGCCAAAGAGACTCTGGCACAAATGCAAAACATGCCTGAAAGAATCTGGCAGGGTCCTATCTGGATACAAGCGAATATTCACTTAGCTTGTATTTATGCTCATCAACGAAAAAAATCGGAGCTGCTCAAAGTCGTGAAAGAACTGAAAGATTTTGCAAAAAGCGAAGATCAGAAAAGACCGGCAGGAGAGAAGAGCGCTCTTTCGGCGACTAAATCTCCGCTTTGCTCAATTCTCAGCCTCAGCCTTTGCTCGCTGGCCAGCACTTGCATAGATGAAAGGGAATATGATCTGGCTGAGCAGCTCTTAAATGAATCAGACAAACTAAACACGCCAGAGGACGAGAGCGGCTACAAAGCAGAAGTTTTGCGGCAGATCCATTCCGGTCGCCTTTATATCCTCAAGCATGAATTTATAAAAGCCAGAGCAAGCTTAGTTGAGGCTCTGAAAATAATAGAGGCTGACAGGAAAAATCTTAGCTACCACCTTCTTTTTGATTTGGCCGCAGACTTCAAATCAATCGAGGAAATTGCTCTGGCTGAAAAATGCTACTTGCTTGCTAAAGAACGTTACCGGAACAACAAAATACAAAATACTCTGGACATATCGGCAGATCTCCATCTCGCGCGCCTCTACGCACAAAGCAAACGCCTGGATAAAGCCAAAGAATTACTGCTTGCAAAGATTCCGGAGATGAAAAATAGAAATATGAAGCCCGTTGATATTAGCGCAGCCGAAAAATTGCTGTCCTCTGTCGAATCTGCGATCAAGAAATGTCCGGCTTCTAAAGCTGGCGGCAAGAATTGAGCATTTCTCTGCATTCGGCTCTCTTTTCATACAAACGCTCTAAATACGGCTTGCTGTCAGAGTATAAATCAAGAGCCCAGATCGCGTGCTCAAGAAGCAAGGGCTCCTGTTCTGTCAATAGAAAGTCGAATATTTTTTTCTGACCGGAATCAGGCAAGCGGTTGCCTAAAACAACAAGAGCATTGCGCAATAAGCCCTTGCGCTTGGGTCTGGCAAGTGGCGTTTGCCCAAAAAGAGCAAGGAATTGTTTCTTGTCCTGAATTTTCAATAAATCAAACAAATTCAAATAGTGCCCAACCCCCGACTCCGGTCTAAATTCAGACCAGGCTGTTTCAGGAGACGCCTGATTGTAAGGGCAAACTTCCTGACAAACATCACAACCAAAAACCCAGGGTCCAAGAAGTGCTCGCAAATGCGTGGGAATCGCAGCTTTGTTTTCTATAGTCAAAAACGAGATGCAAGAATTTGCGTCCACAGTTTTTTCGCCGACAATCGCCTTGGTCGGACAAGCCGTTAAGCAGCGCACGCAGCCGCCGCAAGTACCCTTGTATGGACGGTCGGCTTCAAGCGGAATATCTGTGAAAAGCTCAGCAATAAAATGGTAAGAGCCATCTAAACCCGGGGCAATAATCAGACTATTTTTACCGGTAAATCCAAGTCCATGGCGGCTTGCAAGAGCCGGTTCAAAAAGCTCCACATCATCACTGAAAACTCTTCCCAGTATTGCCCGCCCGAGTTTTTCCTCCAAAGCAGCGCGCAAGCTCTCCAGCTTTTGCGGCAAGACCAGATGATAATCAAACCCGACTGCATAGCGAGCAACCCGGCCAAATTGAGGACCCGGATCTTCTGGAGGCTTTGTATAATAGCTTGCGAAAAGCAAGATTGCCGAATAAGCTTCCGGACATAACAAAGCAGGACTGTTACGCTTTTCAGGATTTCTCTTCAAGTAATCCATAGAGGCTGCATAGCCGGAAGCCAACCACGCTTCATAGAAAAGACGCTCGGCCTCAAGCGGCTCCAATGAGGCAATCACAGCCTTTTGAAAGCCAAGAGAATGAGCAGTTTCGATAATAATGCTTTTAGCGTTCAAAACAGTACTCAGAGGCGAATGTGTCAAATATTGAAAGTCAAAAGATTATAGCGGATTCAATTAAATCGGACGCTGAGCTCAGCATTGATGACTTCAGCTATGAGCTGCCGCCGGACTTAATTGCAGCCGAGCCTGCCGCCGAAAGAAGCAGCTCCCGCTTGATGCTTTTGAATCGAGGGCAAAAAACGAAAGAGCATAAAGTATTCGCCGAATTGCCCGATTTCATGAATGCCGGAGATCTCCTTGTCTTGAACGATACCAAAGTTATACCGGCGCGCATCATAGCCAAGCGGGAAAGCGGCGGCTTAGTTGAAATTCTTCTCTTAAAGCCTGAAGCTCAAAAACCTGGAGTCTGGCAAGCGATGGCCAACCCACTGCGAAAATTGAAAGAAGGTGATTCACTTCGTGTTCAAACAGTCGAAAAAGAAGACTTTTTGCTCAATGTCGCCGGATTTTGCGAAAGCGACGACAATCAACGTCGTGTTCTCATAGATTTCGGTGGTCATGCCGAAATTCATAAGCTCCTTTCAAAAATAGGACAGGCACCTTTACCGCCTTATATTCTCAAGCAGCGTTCAACTTCGCAAATAAAAGAGCCCAAAGCGCGCGATCTAGATCGCTACCAGACCGTTTACGCAGCCAGCGCCGGGGCGGTAGCGGCTCCGACTGCCGGCTTGCATTTCACAGAGGACTTGCTTCTGCAACTGGAAGAAAAGGGAGTGCAGCTATGCAAACTGACTTTGCACGTCGGGCCGGGCACGTTCAAACCAGTGACAAGCAGCATTGCCGAACACAGTGTCGAAGCAGAAGAATTTGAAATTTCAGCTCAAACAGCAAGACTTGTAAATGAAACAAAAGAACGCGGCGCCCGTGTTTTTGCCGTGGGCACAACCTCCTGTCGAGCCCTGGAAACAGCAGGCTCTAGCGGGATTTTGGAAGCTTGCCGGGGCTCAAGTTCTCTTTATATTCGTCCGGGTTTTGAATTCAAAATCGTCGATTGTTTAATAACAAACTTTCATCTAAGTCGCTCAAGTTTATTGCTTCTGGTGTCGGCCTTTGCCGGTCATCAATTCATCATGAATGCCTATCAGGAGGCAATTGCCGAGCGTTATAGATTCTATAGTTATGGCGATGCGATGCTGATTATTTGAGAGTCTCAATTCCGGCTGGATTCAAAAGATAAAGACGCAGGAAATTCAGAGCCTCGCTGGCAGCGCGCTGCCGAATGCCGTCACGACCCAGTTGTTCCGGGAATTGGCGCTTAATAACATGACTTGATTGAGCAGCACTGAGCCCGAAATAAACAAGCCCAACCGGTTTTTCGTCGCTGCCGCCGCTTGGACCGGCGATGCCTGTTATGCTCAAAGCCAGATCACTTTTAGCCAGAGCCCTTACGCCAAGAGCCATAGCCAGAGCACATTCAGAGCTGACAGCCCCGTGTTTTTCAATAATTTCAGGACCGACTTTTAGTTGCTCGATTTTAGCTTCATTGGCATAAGTGACAAGATTGAGTTTGACATATGCCGAGCTGCCGTCTATATCGGTCAATCTTTTGCTGAGCAAGCCGCCTGTGCAGGACTCAGCAACTGAAAGAGTCAAGCCTTTCTTTTTCAAGAGCTCGGCAAGCACGCTTTCCAGACTGTCATTGTCCACGCCATAGCAAAGAGTTCCACTTTCCTTTCTAATTCGCTCAATTACCGGTGCGGCAATTTTTTTAGCGGCCTCGATATCCGAGGACTTGGCAGATACCCGCAATCGGCACTCGCCTGTGCCGGCAAGGGGCGCCACCGTCGGATTAGAGCCTGAAAGAAGTTCTGCATATTTTTCAGCCAAATTCGATTCACCGATGCCGTAATGCTTGAGCTCTTGCGACCAGACCACAGACGGTCCGAATTTTTCGGCAAGAAAGGGCTCGGCAGAATCAGTCCACATTCTTTTCATTTCAGATGGGACACCCGGGAATGTCATTATGTAGCGGGCTTTCTTTGGATTACTGATAGCGGCGCGCTCAAGCAAATCTTCACTCAAAGACCAGATAATACCGGGGGCAGTACCAGTAGGATTGAATAGAATATCGGCGCCTGCCGGTCTGTAAGCCTGCTTCTTGTTTGATTCAACCATTTTGATGCCGCGCTTTTTGAAAAACGACTCTATTCTTTCAAGACTGGCCTGATCAAATACAAGCTCTGCTTTGAAAAGTTCAGAAAGGCATTCATGAGTCAAATCATCGGCGGTCGGTCCCAATCCGCCGGTGCTGATTACAAGATCCGAGCGGTCAAGAGCCTGTTTGTAGGCAGCAATGATACGCTGGACATTATCGCCGACAGTGCTCTTGTATAAGCAATCAATACCGAGATTTGCCAGCCGGATTGAAATAAATTGACTGTTCGTATCTAGAATTTGTCCAAGCAGGAGTTCTGTGCCAATAGATAAAATTTCAGCGCTTGCCATTATTAACTGCCATTATTTGAGGAGTTCCAGCTTTACTAAGACCAATACTTTTAGTCTTCAAATCTTGAACTTGGGGAACAAACAGTTTAGCGCTAAGCTAAGATACTGTCTGCTTCCCTTCACCGGCTTTTCAACAGATGAAAACATTCAGATACGCAAAGAATAAATCCGCAATTTGTCTGCTCTTCTGCTTAATTGCAATTTTGGGAACTAAACTGCCGGCCTTATCTGCTGAAAAAGAAGAAAAGAAGAACAGCAAGAATCTATCGGACTATTGGCAAGAGACAGGCAAAGACTTTAATCTGGCTCGCGAATCTGATTCAGTCATGCAAAAAATTTCGGAAAACGAGCTGGAACTTATGCATGGCACCTTTTTGATCGAAAGTCAGGGAGATTTAACACTGAAATTACCCATGGCGCAAGTTCAAATGCCGGGACAGGCAATGCTCCTCTTGCGAGTCAACCCGGGAAATGAGCGCTTTTATTGCTTACTTGAAAACGCTAATGTCATTTCCGAGAAAAGCAATTTGCCGCTTCGTTGCGGTGAAGAATTTGTTTTGCTTGATCGTTATCCTCGCCCAAATGATTTAACCGGTGAGTTCAATGTCGGCATCAGACAGCTGAAACCTCATGATCTGGGCGAAAACAGAAAAGGTGCAAGTATGGAATTTTCTATTGTTCAAGCAATGGACAGAGAGCCGCTTTTGCACCATGTCGCACATTCAAAACATTCACATGACAAATTTCTGCGCTCAAAACTTTTGAAAGCTGCTGCAGTTCTGAATATTGTAACCAGCAAGCACGGACCATACTCAGGCGGCTATTGAGAGCCTGAATCAGACTTCGAGTTCGCCGAGTTTTGCATATACCTGGCGCGGGCGGCCTCATAAGAATTCATGCTTCCAAGAGCCTGCTTGTCCAGATCATAACCGAAGTGGGGCAGCGTCTTTAGCTCCTTGAGTCCGGCAAGACAAATATCGCCATCAACGAAATTTCCGCTCTTAAGACATAAGTCAAGCAAGGCGGTCAAATCTCTAATGCCGTAAAAAATGCTGCTCTTGGCTCGTTTCGAAAAATCGACCGTGTGGCGAATTAACTTAGCAAAATGCTCGTGATTTTTCAGATGCATGAACAAGGGCGCGACTTTATAAAGGGAGAGATAGCTCAGTCTTGCCTTTGAAGACAGAAATTCTCGATAAATATCATCGCTGTATTTTTCAATCGGCTGATAATTACCTTGAAACATTTCAGATTGAATATAAGCCAGAGAAAAATCATTTCTCGACTCCGGAGATTCCGAAATATAGAAGGGTGAATCAGAACTCAAATGTTCATCACCGGCTATCTTCCTCAAATTCCAACTGAGCTGGGAAATTTCCTTAGCGCGTTTTTCCAGACCAAGGCAGTTTATGTAAAACCCGGCGGCCGAAAGATAAATACGCTTGTTCAATTCCAGGCTAATATCGCCAAAATAAAGTTTTTCCGCACGCAGATAAGCTTCCTTTGCCAGAAGCAACTTCTTATTCCGGTCCGCCTCAAGATCTGCCTTGTGAACAAGAAGCAAACAAATGGCAGGCTCTGAAATACCCGGTTCTGAAATTTTTTTTCCAAGCAATTTCTGCAAGGCAGCCGCATCATCAAGGTAAGTTCCTTTGAGTTGCCGAATTTTGCCGATCAGCGGAAAAATCGATTCTTCCATTTCGGGAGAATATTTAGATTGCTTTTCCAAGTTGCCGGCGGACTTCTTTTGCGGCTTCAGCCCGCTGCTTATAGCCCCAAGTAAAAGAAGAGCTACAAAAGCAGAAACATAAATTCGTTTCTTTTTTGTTTTCTTTTTCAATTTTCCAAAAGTCAAAACGGCAGGCTGCTTTTTAGAATCAGCAGCGCGCAACTGCTCTTGCAAGGCTCTTAGAGACTTTGAGAACGCCGACATATCAGGAAATCTATTTTCGGCGGACTTTGCCATTCCACAGGCAATAAAATCATTGATTGCTTCATCGAAAGGTTGAAGTTCAGAGGCATTCAGACGAGGCAGAGCTTCATGCATTTGCTTGTAAATCAATGCAATTGAGTTATCGGCATCGAAAGGCTTTCTTCCAGTCATCATTTCAAAAAGACAAATCGTAAGAGCATATATGTCGCTTCGAAAATCGACATTTTTCCCCTGACATTGCTCAGGAGACATGTAGTGAGCGCTTCCTAACAAAAGTCCGGTACTTGTCGATTTTTGCTCGCCGACTAATCTTGCCAGCCCGAAATCTATCAACTTCACCGATGAGGCTTCTTCCAGATCCGAAATCAGAACATTGGCAGGCTTCAGATCACGATGAACGATTCCGTTTGCATGAGCCAAACTCATGGCATCTGCAAGATAGCCGCAAATTTCAATTGCCTTGAACACCGGCAAAGGCCCGTTCGAAATAAAGCGATCCAGGCTTTTGCCCTTGATAAATTCCATTGCCAGATAAGGCAGCCCTTCTCCGGAAATGCCGATGTGATAAACAGTGACAATATTTGCATGTTTGAGTGAATTCAAGGCTCGGGCTTCAAGCAGAAATCGACGGCGCAAATCAGCATCCGAAGCCAGATCGGCATGCAAAATCTTCAAAGCAATGATTCGCCCGCAATCGAGTTGCAGAGCTTTGAAAACCGTGCCCAGGCCACCGCTTCCAAGCGTTTCGAGAAGCTCATAACGCTCGTTGAAAATTTCGCCGGGTCTGAGCAGCCTGGACATAGGATAAAGCACCCTAGAAAGAATTTACCCAGCCTGAAAAAGAAAAGCACGAGCTTCTGACTCGTGCCTCCTCAAATGCTCTCAGTTGTCTTTTTATGCGCGCGGCCAGACTCTGGCATGCGGCGCGTATTCGCCGTCCTGGGGAAGAATCATTCCGCCATGACCACCACCACTCGGCTTGACTTCAGGGGCATTGCAGTTATAGCAAAAGATTGCCCAGATGCCGATTGCCATTACCAGCCCGAAGCAAACAAAGAAGAATACCAACCAGTTGTGGGACGCATCGCTGTGATGTTCGGAGCTGCTCATTGACGACCTCGTGTTGCCTCGAATGTGTTACTTGAAAGACTAAACTATAGCCTAGAAAATGATAAACCTGCTGACAGCCTTGTGCACCCTTTAGTTTCAAATCTGCTCTTAAAAAAGTTAATCGAATCCAGCTGTCAAGAGAAGCCGACAAGCAATTCCGCAAAAAGCTGAGGGTCAACATTAGCGCCGCTGACTACACAAAGCAGCTTTTTAGCTTCGAATTTTTCAGGGTGGCTCAATAAGGCCGCCAGACTTAGAGCACCGGTCGGCTCGACTTTCAAGTTAGCTTCAAGAAAATAGCGGCGAAGAGCGTTCTTAATCGACTCTTCAGGGACTTCCAGCAGCCCGGCCAGAGAGTTTTTAAGAATTTCAAAATTACGCTTGCCCAGACTGAGGGTCCTTGCACCATCAGCGATGCTCTGTGCCTCCTGCTCAAAACTTACAATTCGACCAGCAGAAAGGGATAAGGAAGCGTCATTTGCTATTGCAGGCTCGGCTGCAAAAACATCTAGATTGGGAGACTTTGAATTCTTCAAGCCCAGAATTATGCCGGAGCAGAGCCCGCCGCCACCCACCGGTACGATGAGAGCGTCAAGGTCAAGACCGGCATTTCCAATTTCAATTCCTAAAGAAGAATTGCCTTCGATTACCAATTCATCGTCATAGGCACTGGCTAAATAAGCTTCCGGGTTCTCCGCGGCAAGCTCAGCCACACGCTCAGCTCTGGATTTCAATCTGGTATCCAGAAGATCAACTTGCGCGCCCCAGTATCTGGTAGCGTCAACTTTCACTCGAGCTGAATTGTCAGGCATTACAACGATACAGCCTTTTTTCAAAATCGCGCAAGCGCAGGCAAGCGCCTGCCCAAAATTACCCGAGGAAGCAGTAATAATCAGTTCATTGCTTATATTTGCCGCAAGATTATAGGCCGCCCGAAATTTAAAACTACCGGTTTTTTGAAAACTTTCGCTGGCTATAAAAAGCTCAAGGCCAAGCTCTTTTGCAAGCTTATAAGGCTTGATAAAAGTTGTGGGATTTACTACCTTTTGCAGAGCCGAAAGCCGCGAACTGCAAAGTGCGGGCAAAGTCATTTGCGGAATCCCTTAATTGAAGAAAGAAGCAATTCTGCCGCGCGCAAATTGAATGTAATCTCACTAGCTCCGTTAGAAGCCGCCTGCGGACCGACACCATATACAAGAAAAGCTCGCCCGTCTTTCAGAAGTGTACAGCCGATGAAGCCGCCAACTTTGTGTCCCTTACTGTCCGGCGCAGATCCAAGCACATACTCAAGTGTTTCTCCACCGATTTTCATCGAATCCCTTTTCTCGATTTTTAGTTCATCGGAAACATTTGGAATGCCTTTATCGGCCAGTTGGTCTGCCATCTGACGAGCAGTTTCGCTGCGTTTTTCGGCCGCAGGCAAAACCCCGAGCATAAACCCGGAGCCGTCCGGTTCATAGGTTAAAGTCACCATATTTGCATTAAAAGCAGATGCCGCAAGCTGATATTTGAATCCTTCGGGCAGCGGTTTTTGAAAGTCGGCAATTTCTTCAAGACTTTTAGCGATGAAAGCAGGATCTTGCGCCTGCCGAACCATTTTAACCCCGGCGAGCATAGCCGAAGCGAAAACGGAAGCAAAGCCGATGCCGATTAGAAGAGCAAGCAGCACAACAAACCGTGCCCACCAGGGATAAGGCAAAGAACCCTTGCCCGCCGCTTTCTCGCCCGCGTCTTTTTTACCCTTATTTTTCGGCTTCTTAGCCATTTTAGTCGCAGTCCTCTCAGTTCAATTTTTCGCGAGTTTTATATGACTGCAAAGTATTTGCAAGCAACATTGCCACAGTCATTGGTCCAACTCCGCCCGGAACCGGTGTTATTTGACTTGCGATTTCTTTTGCCTCACTGAAAAGAACATCACCGGCAAGGCGAGACTGCCCGTCTGGAAGCTCCTCTTTATGAATGCCTACATCGACCACAACTGCGCCTTCTTTGATCCAGCTGCCTTTGACCATTTCTTTGCGACCAGCTGCAACCACCAGAATATCGGCATCCAGACATTGCTTGTCGAGATCTTTGCTTTTGCTGTGGCATATTTTGACTGTCGCATTTTTTTCAAGCAACATCATCGCTATCGGCTTGCCAACCAGGTTGGAACGCCCGATCACCGTGGCATTTTTGCCCTCAATCTGTACTCCGTATCGTTCAAGCATTACCATAATGCCCTTCGGCGTGCAGGGTCTCAATCCGGCTTTGCCTGCAAGCAAAAGTCCCATGTTTTGCGTATGCAACCCGTCCACATCTTTGGAAGGCGATACAGCTTCTAAAATCGTGTCTGTCGGAAGTCCCGAGGGTAATGGCAGTTGAACAAGTATTCCGTCCACATCGGCACGTTTGTTCAATTCATCAATTAGCTTAAGTACTTCTGAAGCATCTATTTGGGCAGGCAGTTGATGCATAAAGCTCTCAATTCCGGTTTTTTTGCAAGCCAGTACTTTGTTTTTCACATAAACCTGACTGGCCGGGTTGTCCCCGATCAAAATCACAGCTAAACCGGGAGCTCGCTTGCCTGCAGCTTTGAAAGTTTCGATTTCTTTTGCCAACTCCTCGCGCACTGCTTTTGCAGTTTCAGTGCCATCCAGAATATTGCCGGTCTTAAGGGCTGAACTCTGCAATTTGGACACCGCTTTTACCTCTCTTGCTAAGGGAAACGAAGAGCCGCTTTTGGCTATGGCTAAATGATCGATGAGTCTAAGCCAAGTTTCAAGTCCGCAGCCCAAAGCCGAAAGAATTATTATTGCCCGCCGACGGCCGGCCTCCCCCCCGTAATAGTCTCGGGCTATGGGTCTTGGGGGGCAGGGCGACTTGTCACAATAATTCCACAGCAGCGCCTTATTATCTACGCATCGGAAGGATTGATTTAAGCCCTATATATGTTCTGCAGACTGTGGATCATATAAAACGACAGGTTGATTATTGATGGCATTTCCCGAAGTGGAGCGTGATGACGCCCCACGAAACCCGCATGCTCCTGAAGAGAAAAGTAAGTCCGAAGAGGACAGCCATAAGCCGCTGCCCTTTAGAGATGAACTGCCTAATCTTAACAGGCTCTTTAGCAAGAAAACGAATCAGGACACGGTTCTGGAGCGCAGCAGCGAGCAGGTCGCAAACGGCTTGCTGGACGAATATTTGCAAAAGGGACCGCACAAGCATAAATCGCCATGGGCAAAGAACTCTGAGAAAACGAAAGAGGGCGAAGCTTCAATAGATAAGCCTCTAGAAGCAGCTCCGGCACCGAAACTTGTTGACGACAAAGTCGAAGCCAAAAAGCCTGAAGAAAAAAACAAGCCGGAAGAAGCAAGCAAGCCGGCCGCCGCAGAGAGCCCCAAAGCAGAACCCGCCAAATTAAATCTGGACGGCATTTTGCCGTCGCTCAGTCTTGATACTTCAAAAATTCAAGAAAAACTAGGCGAAGCAATTGACAGCCTGCAAGGCTGGTACGAAAAGCTGAGCGAGCTGGCAGCGCTGGAAGCGCAAAGCAAAAAGACTCCTGAAGAGCGCCTGGCAAAGGAAGAAGAAAAGCCGGAAGCGACGGCTGCCGCTATCGCAGACGTGCCTCAGGACGGAGGCAAATGGCGGAAAGAAGGCGACAGCTGGTCTTTTCTGGATAATACCGGCAAAAAACAGAACAAATACGAAGCCAAAGTCAGCGAAGTAAGCAAAGACAGCGAAGGCAACACCGTTCTCAAATTTAGTGACGGCAGAAGCATCAAAGAAAAAACAGACGGCTCAAAACTCGAATACGACGCCGAAAACAAGCTTAAGTCCATAAGCTACAAAGATGGAAGCAGTCGCGAGTTCAAATGGGACGGCGACGAGCTGGTTTATATGAAATCCAAAACCGGCGAGTTTAAGCGCGCAGAAGAGGCTCCCGGCAAATACAAAAACGAGTGGACAAAAACAGGCGATGCCGCACCCTGGCAGGGTGAGCTGAAAGTAGACCAGAAAACCGGTTTATTTTCGGTGGGCTCGCAGATGAGCTACGGCAGCGACCTCAGCGTCGAGAAAAAGAATGCCGACGGTTCAAAGGAAGTCAGCTACAGCGTTTCAGATGGCAAAAAAGACATAGTCAAAATCTCCAAAGACGGAACAATAAGTGAGATCAGCTATGCCGACGGCAGCAATCGAAAATTCACCTGGGAACAAAATCCGAATGCAAAAGGTGAAGTCGATAAATTTAGACTGAGTGCCATACAAGTTTATCGGGACGGCAAGAACTATTTCCATACAAAACAAAGTGACGGCAGCTGGAAAATCTCAAGCTATGAAGGCAATGCCTGGAGCGCGCCGGTAGCCGAAAAAACGACTTTCGATCTGAACAACAAAACTGCCGAATATTCTTTCAGCGAAGATAATGTTAAAACGATTCGCAAGCCGGGCGGCATAGAAAAGGCAATCGGCGCCGATGGTTCAAGTCTTGAATACAAAGACGGGAAATTATCGAAAGTAATTAAGGACGACAAAGTTCGCGAATTCGAATGGAAAGGCAATGAGCTTCTTTCAGTAAAAGACGGTATTCAAGGAAAAACCTGGAAAGCGTCAGCCGATGGCGGCTGGGAATCGGATCAGGGCGACAAGCGTAAAGGCAGCGCCTATGCCAGCCCGAGCGGAGAACTAGGCTTTAAGGACGGCAATAAAGAAAGCATCATCAAAGTTGACGGTGCCGAATATCAGCGCATTAACAACGAAAAAGAAAAATCAAGAGTCGACATTCGCGAAGGACAGGTTGACGTTAGCGCTGCAGATAATTCGGCTCGCAGTTTCAAAACCGGCAAGGACGGCAATGAAGTCTTGCAAGAGTCACTGACTCGCAACGGCAAAACCGAATCCTGGAGCCGCGGAGAGAAACTGCCGAACGGCAATTATGAATGGATAAACGATCAAGATAAATCAAAGAAAGAAGAGCGCCTATCAGTCGAACAAAAAGACGGCAATCTGAAAATTCAATATCCGGATGGTCGAAAGTACGAGGCTTACACATCCGGCGCCGAAAACCTGGAGAACAAAGAGCAAAAATGGTCGGTCGATTACAAAAACGGACAGCCGGCTGAAACTAAATTTGCAGACGGCACAATACGCCGCTTCACTTTCGATTCGGAAGGCAGCTCGCCAAAATCAGTACAGGTAGTCAGTCCTGATGGACAGGTCACTGACATAAGTAGAATTTCGGACGGAGTTTATAATTACAAAAACAAAAGTACCGATATGAAATGGAACGTCAGGTTCGAAGTTCCACGTGACGGTTCTTACAAATATACAGACAGCGACGAAAAAGGCAAAACTGTAACAAGAATGCCGGACGGCAAGCAAATAATTGAAACCCCGTCCGACAAAACACGCATCGAGAAGCAATTAAACGACATTGTTAAAGTAGAACGCGACGGCAAAACGGTCGAAATAATTAGAGACAAAGATAAGAAAGTTACTGAGTTTCGTGACTACGCAAGCAACAGCAGCTATAAGAAAGACGAGAAAAACAATTTCGTTGCCGAAGCGATTGATACGACAAAGCCTTTCAGCAAATTAGACAATTTGCAACGCAGCGGCGCTCTGGTGCTTGACGAATCCGGCACTGCCAATTTCATCGACAATGAAGGCAAGCAAATCAGACAATTGCCCGGTCAAAAGGGTGAACTGGTGAGCAGCAAGGAAATGGCTCTTGAAGCTGTAAACAAAAACAGCAGCATGAGCGATACGGAAAAAGCCGACTGGCAGAAAACAATTACTGAATATTCGAAGCGCAGCGATGTTGCTTCAAAAGAAAAAGCTGTTTTTCACGAAAGCATAGCTAAATTCGCCGCCCGCACAGACATTTCGGAAAAAGAAAAGGCTAAGACTTACGAGCAAATAGCCAGATTGCTGGAAAGCAAATCCGACACCGCATTTAACACCAAAGAAAGAGCCTTGCTCGCAGCACAGCTGGCCTGGCATGTGGGCAATCCTGCCGCCAATGCTCAGGGAGAAAATCCCAATTGCCAGGTGACTACTGTGAGAGGCAAACTACTCTACGACAGCCCGTCTCAGTTTGCTCGCATGATGACCGACGTTATCACAAGCGGTAAATTCACGACTCAAGACAAAAGCGTCATCAAGCCGCCAAGTTCATCTTTCAAAATTTCAGAAGGTTCTCCGGAATCTGTTTTCCCACCGGAAGACGGCACAAGAACCTGGCTTGGAAAAATTTCAGACGTGACCTGCGCCAATATTCACTGGCAAAGACAAACCCGCACGCCTCAAGGAGAGATCGTACAGGCCGGTCATCTGGTTTACAGACAGGATCTGCCGGGCAGCCGCAAAGACACCGGTTCTAAAATCTGGAAAGAACCAGGGGACGGTTACATCTACCCGGTCAGCAACACGGACGGCAAAAGCATTGAGAATCCAAGCCTTTACGCAAAAGATATTGCAGACGTTTATAAACAGATTACCGGCAACAGCAAAGACAATGTTGTCATTGCTGTTGAAAGAAGCGACATCAAGAGCGGTCCGGGAGTAGGGCTCTTCACTGAGCAATCTTTGCATGAATACCTTTCCAAAAACAAAGGGCAAACTCATATCGCCCAAATTTACACGGCCCAGGATTGGGTCTGGCGAGAACCGGCACGCAAGTACGGCATCAAGCCGAAAGACGAGAACGACGGCGAACATGTTGTACTGGTTAAAGACTATGATCCTGTGACAAAAACGGTGGCAATCGATAACTCCTGGTCGGCTAAATACGATCGTCTTGGTGATCGCCGAATCAGTCTCAACGAATTGTACAAAGCTATGGCTAAGCAGTAACTGGAGGCTCTTAAATGATAAGTCAAAGCGAAGCCTCACTTGCCATAATCAAGAAGAGCGAAGATAATGCCGATTTGAGAAACGGCAAAAGTACAAAAGCTGTGAGCGAAAGAAACGAAACGGACGCTAACTATGTGCTCGATATTGGAGCAATCGAAAGCCTGAGAATCCCGGATGGCTGGATTGAAAAATCACCGATGCCTTCAGAGTGGGCAACAGAGTGCCTTTCAAGAGATTTTTCGCCGGTCGACGACGAGAACTCAACTCTCTCTAGTTTTTTCAGAGGCTCGCTTATTTCAGAGGCTTCGGCATTTCGTTTCAAAAGACTATTAGAAGAACCTGCTCACGAACTGGCAGAAGACGAAATTTTTTCCATACAACAAGTTCTCAGTAAAATGGCTGAAAAAGACGCATTTGAAATGCGCAGTCTTCACACAAGCGAAATTGCAGGCAAGCGAGTTTTGATTATCGACGGCGAATGGAAAAGTACAAAAATGCAATTCCACGGCATCCTTTTCAACGCGGATGAGTCCGGAAGAGCTATACAAGAAATCTTTTTTGAAGCGCCGCTGACCCCATTTCTGAAATATCTGGCCGATGTAGTCGCCTGCATCGGCAGCATCAAATGGAAATCATGATTTCCAGTGCTGAAAAGTTTTGCTCGACTCAAGTAATTCAGCAGTTCCATCAATGGCTCGCTTCAAAACAACAGCTGAGCCGTTTTTCACTCTGCCTATTGTTTTAAAATCCGGCAGCAGTTTTAGCTTTTTCCAGCATTCTGGATTAACTGCAGCCAGCAATTCATAATCTTCACCACCATAAAGCGCAAGTTGAAGATAATCTAGACCAAGCTTAGCGGCGCGCTCTTTGACTGACTCAGCCACGGGAATCGCATCTGCATCAATTTCAATTCCGACATTGCTTAAAGCAGCCACCTGAATCAGGGCATCAGCAAGACCATCACTGCAGTCCATTAAGGCGCCTGCACTGCTGCAAACAGAAGCCAGCCAGGCAGCCTCTTTTATCTTCGGCTGCGGTCGCAAATGCCTGTGCAAAGCATAGGAATGCGAAGCATCGGCTTTTTCACCTTTCAAAATCTCCTCAAGACCAAGAGCACTGGCGCCAAAATCACCGGTGACCAGAATGTAATCATCTGCTTGCGCGCCACTGCGATACATGGCGCCGGAATCCGGAGCGTCGCCAATCACCGTGACAGAAATGACAAGCTGTTCTGAAGCACAAAGGTCGCCGCCGATAATGCGCGCTCCAAACTCAGAGGCACATCCATGTAAGGCTTCATAAAGCTCGCTGAATTCGTTATCGGAGATAGATCCGGGCAATCCGATATTCACCAGAGCGTAACGGGGTATGCCGGCCATGGCTGCGATATCCGAAAGATTCACCGCCATGGACTTCCAGCCAAGATCTTGATAAGACATTTGAGGCAAGAGGAAGTGCTTGCCTTCTATGAGCATGTCCGAGCTGAATATTTGCCCCGAAGGCAAAGCAGCACAATCGTCACCAATAAGATTCTCCGAGCAAATCTCCTTGATTATTTCGAGAAAGCGCTGCTCTCGGGTCAATTTAATTGAGCTGCCGCTCAAATCCACGGTCTTTTTACTCTCATCGGCGGAATTGATAATGTTACAATCTGCTCTATGGGAAGTCGAGAGGCAGATGTAAAACCATGCAACAGGCAGGAGCTTTAGTTTCAACTTTGATAGAGGGTTATACCTTTGTCATTATTCTATGGTGTCTGTTAAGTTGGTTTCCAAATATTCGCTGGTATGAACAGCCGTTTAAGACGCTGGATATGCTGGTACAGCCTTTCATGGCGCCGTTCAGACGTTTAATTCCGCCGATGGGCGGCATCGATCTTTCACCAATGATCGCCATTCTCATACTACAATTCATAGCGCAGCAGGCGCGGACTTACTTGTGATTTCAAGAAGAATTCTCCTTCTCAGCTGGCTAGGGGCCTATGT
The DNA here is from genome assembly GCA_019748395.1 of Candidatus Obscuribacterales bacterium. GTDB lineage: Bacteria > Cyanobacteriota > Vampirovibrionia > Obscuribacterales > Obscuribacteraceae > JAIEPM01. The sequence continues at coordinate 803 of JAIEPM010000280.1, read as the reverse complement.
TCTTGGACCTGAAGCACTAGCAGCCTGGGCAGCCAGAAAAGCTAAAGCAAAACCGGAACCGCTGGTCGGCGGTCCTCGCACGCTTGCCCGGCAAGAGTGGCCGCCCGCGATCAGTCCCGAGTATGTCGGGATAGTGGACAAGGGTTATGCCTGCTTCGCCGATGATATGGGGCGGCTGGCGATTGTAGACCTGAAAAGAGAAGACAACCCACAGGTTATGGGCGAACTTTTCGGCATTGGTCGAAAAGTCGTGGCCTTATCAATTACTCAACACCGAGCTTTTGCAGTCGTGCAAGTGGAATCGGGTGCAGATACGGTTTTTCAGCTAGTGAGCATCAGTCTCACTCCGGCAAACGACATTTCAATAATGTCACGCTCTCTCTTATCAAACTTTGCCGAACCAACCTGCATCGCCTCTGCCGGGGAAATGGTCGCCATCGGCGGCAGCGGCTTGAATGGCGAGAACCAGATTGTTTTTTATTCTCTGGGCAAGAAAAAATCTGTTGAGCCCCTGCAAGTTTCAGCATTGACCGTCGAGCACAGTCCTTTCAAACTGGACATGCAAGAACGGCAGCTCCTGGCTCTTTGCGGTGCCGACAGCACCGAACTTTCAATCATTTCAGCCGCAAACCCGAGACAAACAGAAATCATAAAAACTTTGAGGCTGGATGGTGCTTATCCAGCCCTGGCCCGCAACCGCGAGCAAATAATGGTAGCCGGTTACGGCTTTGACAAACAATACAAAGCCCAGCTCATCAGCCTGCGTCCAAGTCCGGCCGTGGCGGCGGCAGTTGTGCTGCCGA
>JAIEPM010000386.1 GCA_019748395.1 Candidatus Obscuribacterales bacterium | reverse complement strand
TTTTCCACTGCTCTCCACCATAACTCTCCGGCATCTTGAATCGCTTCGTGGACCCATAACACCTGTTGTTTATCCTCTTCTTTTGGGAAAAGCTTGTTCTTTTTGCTCCACCAGGTTCTTGCAAAAGAGGCTCGTTTTGAGTAAGGAATGTATGTTTTAAAATCTGCGATCAGATTTTGTGCTTGTGTTTTTATCCAGCTATGGTATTCCATCGCAAAATCGGCCTTCTGTTCCGGGCTAATTTTGCGATAAAGTGACTTGAAAAGTCTGGGGTCGCGACCGTAAAACCAGCCATCTTCAACCGTGCTATCCGCCGCGGCAGCCAGGTCCTCTATCTTTTTCTTTATTTCTAGAGCCTTTAGATTAACTGTTGTTGTTGAATCAACCTCAGGCAGGGGCTTTTGGGATTCTGACTCCTGTGGACTACAGGAGCACAAGAAAAGAATTGAGACCAGCAAAGTCGTTCTGTTTCTCAGTAATAAACCGGTATTGCGCACTAGAAGCCCTCGTTTTCTACTGAAGTATCTTAGCGCAGTACGGGAAAAGCAACTTAGCGCCAGGGTTTTAGCTATTTAATCTAAGTTTTCGCAACTTAATTGAAGTACTTGTGTATTGCTCCTTGTAAGCAATGAGCGCGCGTTTGCATTTGTCTTTAACTCAGCCGGGAGAAATGAAATGAAACTGACAAGAAAATTCGGACTGACCGCAGGTCTGCTGACTTTGCTGACCCCCTTGCTTTTGAGTGGGCAGGCAATTGCCGGACCATCCAACGCCGCTCCACTAATTGACAAGGAATTTGAAGCTGCTTTACGCAAGTTTGTTTGCAACAGATTTTGCAATCGGATTGATGCCACAGATGAGCAGCGCGAAAAGCTTTCCAAAATCATGACGGATGCACAAGAGGAGAGCCGGCCTCTTCGAGAGGACTTGAGGTCGGGTTTATTAGGACTCTCAGATATGATGAGTGATTCCAAAAGCAACGATGAGCAAATCAGAGCCAAAGTCAAAGAGCTTCGCAGTTTGCACGAGAAAGTGCAAGATCGCCGAATCAGTGCTTTATTGGAGGCTCGAAAAGTATTGAATGCTGAACAGAGGCAAGAAGTTAACAAGAGATTCGCCGACCTGATAACAGGGGTAGGTAAACCTCGACGCCTGGGATTTCTGATGCATGGGGCACAAGCATTTTCGAGTCTTGAATAATTTTCAAACAGGTCGGTGAGCTCGAAATACGACTCGAGGGCTTGACTATTGCTGCAGATGCCTCTTAGCGGAGAAGAATCCTGAATGCCTGGATTTATTAATGGACTTTGTGGAACACTGTTTATGGAAACACTGAGCTCTAAAAGTTCAATGCTGCAAATGGGAGCAGAGCTTTTGCCACTTAAACATCTGGAAGACTTAGATGATGACGAGTTGGTGTCGCTAACTCTCAGCGGGCAGAAAAAGGCTTTTGAGGGTCTTGTGCGTCGCTACCAGAAGCTCGTCTATAACGTACTCTTTCAGATGCTTCAAAGCCATGAAAGCGCTGCGGACTTGACTCAGGAATCGTTTCTTAAGGCTTATAAGAATCTCGGTAGCTTTCGTCGAACGGCCAGACTTAAACCATGGCTTTTAAAAATTGCATCAAATACTGCTCTCAATTACATCAGAGATGCAAAAGGCCGCTATTTTGATTCGCTGGAAGAACTTCTCGAGGACAGTCCGCAAAATGAGCCGGCCAGCAAAGAGTGTGTGGAAGAAGAAGTTGACTTGCGATTTTCACAGGCACGCCTGAGTGCTGCTTTGCAAAAACTAAGCCCGAGGCAGAGACAGATTTTTGTACTCAGATATCAACATGATCTGCCTTATGCAGACATTTCGCAGATCATCGATGAGTCCGAAAGTGCAGTAAAGTCAATATTGTTTCGAATTAGAGAAAAACTCAGAAAAATACTTATTCAGGAAGAGAGGGTGACGGACTAATGAATTCAGGGACGGTGTGTTATGAACGATGAGTTAATAGAATCTGAGTGTCGAAAATTCAAGAAGCAGCTGGAGTTCTTTGAAGACATCTCAGAAATGCCCGGCTCAGAGAGACTTTCGCTTGATGTTCATCTGGAGTGCTGCGCTTCATGCAAAGCTTATTGGCTGCAGCACAAGCAAATTCTAGAAATGGGCGCGGCTCTGATGCATTTCGATGTATCGGAAGGGCTTACACAAAGAATTCTGACATCTATTGAGAAAGAGGAAACTCCGGCAATTGAAAGCTCGCTTTTACCGCTGGGCCTGATTGGGGTATTTGCATTCTTGCTTATGGTTCCTTTTGACTCCTTGCAGAGTCTGGCCAGCTGGGCCAGCGGAATTCTTGGTTTATATATATTGCAGCTTTTAATGAACGCTGCTAAAGCTAAAGAACAAGTGGTGTGATTCAATGCGGCTTTTGGTTTCTTCCTTTTTTTTGAGCTTGCTGCTTACTGTGATTCCAGTAAAGGCTCAGGAATTGCCCGATTCAGCTTCTGCTGTTTCAAAAGACGGCGTGGAGGCTAAAGCCGACGAGCAAACTTATTTCTATGCTTTTCTCGAGGAAGATCACAGTGCCCTTGGTGGACCACTGTACGAGATGCTCAAGGAAAAAGCAGGCCTGCGTGATTTGATTCAAAAACAAATGCCGCAGGAACGCAAGTTTCGGCCTATGTTGCAATGGCGCCGTTGGGCCGATAGCAAGCAGCGATTTTTGCCGTCATTTCTATTTCTTTCTCTGGTGAGTCTAATAAGTTGGTTGCTTCTGCCAAAATTTTTGCAGTCGGCAGCAGAAGAGTCACGAACCATGTTCTGGCGATCATTTGGTACTGGTTTTTTGCTCGCTTGTATCAGCATGACATTTTTGCGTGCTATTTTCATATCGCAAATTGGTTGGCCGCTTGGAATCGTAACCGCCGCTTTGATTCAGGCATTTGGTCTTCTTGGATTGTCTGTCTCGATTTACAACTTAGGGCATTCTTTAAGTTTGATTTTGCTTCTCAATCGAGTAAAAGTATTTGCGGAAAAACCTGCGCTTAAACTGAGTTTTGAACTCCTGGCCGGCTCTTGTTTTGCAGCCCTCATATTGCTCTTACCGGGTTTTGCCTCATTGCCGAGGGCCGGTACAAGAATTTTAGCCCTTTTTGCACTGCTCGGTGCTGGTGCGCTTTATCGAGAATGGCGCCGAAGACAGAAAGCAACTTAGAGATTAATCGAGTTTCTCACATTGAATGCGGCAGGACTCTTCTAGTATGACTTTGAATAGCCTGTGCAGGGTTTTAGACTTGGATTTAGAGTTTGCCTTTTGGGCTGTCCTTTCCAGGACTTCGGCCTCTCGCTGCCGGTCTTTTATAGCCAGACCAAGCTCCTTCTTAAGATCTGCCAGACTTTCAGCAATGGCCAGTCTTTTTAAAAGCAGCTCGCAGATCTCTTCATCAAGGTTGTCTATCTCTTCTCTCAATTCAGCCAGTTTGAACACAGCCTTTTGGGAAGGCTCGCAATTTTCCTGGGCTTCTACTTGCTTGTTTTCAGCCAGCATAATAATTACCTCTGTTTGACTGAAGAACGCTGGATTCTTGGATTGAGCGAGATTAAGCGATTTTTTCCTCCGGCAGGCAATTCAGGCATTGAGCGGCCGACTGCTTCGGCAACTGCTTTTAGGCTCCTTCTTAGCTCCAGAAACTCATCTAAAGACAAAGCCTGTCTTGCATCTGAAATAGATGCTTCGGGGTGCGGATGAGTTTCAATAATTAAACCATCTGCACCGCAGGCAATGGCAGCCCTTGCTAAATCCGAAACCATTTCGCTTTTGCCGCAGGCGTGGCTTGGGTCAACAATTACAGGCAGATGGCTTAATTGTTTCAGTGCAACAACTGCGCCCAGATCAAGTACATTGCGCGTAAAAGTGTCGAAACTCCTTATACCTCTCTCGCATAGAAGCACATTTGGATTTCCGTGACTGACGATGTATTCGGCGGCCAGTAAGAACTCTTCAATTGTGGCCGAAAGCCCGCGCTTGAGTAAAACTGGTTTGTCCGTTTTTCCTAGAGCTTTTAATAGCTCATAGTTTTGCATGTTGCGGCTGCCGATTTGCAAGATATCGGCAACTTCAGCCACTGCTTCCAGCTGTTCTTGCGACATCAGCTCTGTTACAACGGGCAGTCCGTATTTAGCTTTTAGTCCGGCTAATATATCCAAGCCTTCCTTGCCCAGTCCCTGGAAGCTATAAGGCGATGTTCTAGGCTTGTAAACGCCCCCACGGATTACTTGGACCTCCCCCTGCAGAACTCGTGCTACTTCGTCCATTTGCTCATTGCTTTCCACTGCACAGGGACCAGCAATCAAAAGGATTTCTTTGCCTCCTACCCAAAGTTTTTCACTCAACTTTATATTGCTTTTTTGTGCGCTGTTTTCTCTGGCTACCAGTTTTATGTCCAAGATTCTCTCTCCTCGATAACTAAAAAAAGTACCCGGAGTTTTTCTTTAACTCCGGGTCTGAAACTGCTATGCATGAATCAGTTAGCCCGGCTTCGCCAGCTAATTTCAAATCCGAATATGAAAAACAGTCCTGTCATCAAACTTTGTCCAGAATAAAGTCAGCTAGAAACTAAAAGACCGCAGTTAAAGGCTGCGGTCCACCTGCTCTTTAGAGTCTCTTACTCAAGGCAGATGGAGCAACGGAAAGGAAAAGAAAATTGCTGTGAAATTCATTTCTTGTATTAGCTTGCTTGAATCTGATTTCAATCGACCCGTTCATGCTAAGTGCAGGATTACCTAGGGTCAAGTAATTATTAAGCAAAGATGAAGATCTGCCGGAATTGCTTTGTCTAAGCAATTTATTGTTGAGACTATATATGTATGTCCATGTTATGAGATTCGAAACTAATGAGAGTCATGCTTGCTTTAGACAATTCAATGCATTCTGCTTATGCACTGGAATCAGTTCTGGAAAGACCCTGGCCTGATAACAGCGAATTCTTGGTTTATGCAGTTTATGAACCATACCATCCAGATTTTGCAGGTTGGGATGAAACTGCAGTTGAGCAGGCTGTTCTTTATGCCAGGCGCCTGGAAGAAGAATTGAATAATTATGCTGCGTCATGTGCCAAGCGCTTACAGGAAAAATTCAAGGGCTGCAAAGTTTTTGTTGAGGTTTCTGAAAGCGCTCGGATTAAAGAGTCCATAATCGAAAAAGCCGAAAGCTGGAACTGCCAGTTATTGGTGATGGGGTCGCACGGGCGAACCGGACTGCAGCGATTTTTACTGGGCAGTGTTTCCCAAGCAGTAGTGGCACATGCACCCTGCTCTGTCGAAATCATAAAGCGTCCGCACGGTTCTTAGTCTTCGAACTGACTTGGTTGCTCTGCATCAAAAAATATCGCTTTGGCACCCAAACCGAGGCAGGCTACTACCCAAATGCCCATAACGAAAACGAGCCAGTAAGGGCTACCAATTGTTTCTGCCATAGAATGTCCTCAATAAATTGATCCATATTATAATCTTCTGCCCAAATGAGGATGCAAATAATCAGCATCTCCTATATTGCAGTACTTAATAGAATTTCTGAGCTCCACTTGACCCCTTTTGGCAGTGCAGGTGCTATATCTAAGGGCTGGGACTCAGAAGCAGCATAATCTCAGGGGTACGCTATGCGCAGCGACAGCGAAATAAAGGCAAAGGTAGTTGAGCTTTTGGAGCTTGAAGGCGAGGAGCGTTCCGATTTGATTCGGGCTATGGACAGCCTGGATTTGAGAGCTCTTAGCAAAGTGAAGGCAGAGGCCCATTCAGTTAGGGGCATGCTTTCGGCCTTATTCTGGGTTCTTGGTTACTCCTTTGCGGATATTCGGACATATCTTGTCGAGCCGTCGCTTGTGAGGGCTGAGAATGACCCTGAGCAGGAAAGTCCCTGAACAAAGGAATTTCACTCAGTCCTTCTTTGTAACCCTGGGGCGTAGATGTCAATTGCTTATAAAGTTCTGAAAGAGCTAGCTATTTAGCTCAGAACTCCCTCCTTTCAAGGGACTTGGCAGGACTTAACAAGGCGCTCAGGGGCGAAAAACGGCATAGCTTCTTGTGCTATAAAGGGGCATGCTTGATTTCTCTCAGGGAGTAGTAAAGGAATGAAAGTTGATAAAGTGAGTTTGCCGCTCTTGGCTGCGCTGTCTCTTCTGGGAAACAGTCCTGCTCTGGCCGGTTCAGCGTCAGCTCTCGATCCGTATGCTTATATTCAGGCGCCGACCAGGCAAGAACGGGAGCAGCAGGCTCAGAAGCGCCAGAAGAAGGTAAAAGTTAGAAAACTCGAAACAGCCAAAGAGAAGGCTCCTGAAAACGATTCTGTAGCAAGAGTTCCCATGAAACCGGCCACCGTAATTTTGACTGAGAACTCAAACAAATCAGAAGACAAGAAGCCGAGCAGAGAGAGCAGTGTCAAAACAGCTTCCCGTGATGACGCCGGTTTTCTGGACGGAATTAAACAAAGCACTGATGGGCTAGCAAAAAGTGCACGTGCAGCAGGCAGCGGCATGGTCAACGGAACTAAAACTGTCGGCTCGAAACTCGCCCATGGGTTCATTGCTGCTGGTGAAAAAGTCAAAGACAGCACTGTGTCGGCTGGCGGCAAAGTGAAAGAAAGTGGAGCTGGGGTCGGTGGCAAAGTTGCAAATGGATTCAAAGCTGCCGGAAGCAGTTTGGCCGTGCTGCCCAAAGCCGTTGGTGGTGCCGCAGGCAAAGTCGGCAGTTCCACGGGAGAAGGTGCAAAGAAAATCGCGGCCGCTCCAGCTGCCGGCTTTGGAGCCATTGGTCATGGAATCAGCAAGATGAATCCTTTTCATAAAGAGTCGCAAGCTGCTGCCGAGAATACAAAGAATATAGCTAAGAGCGTTGAGAGTAAGGACTCGAAAAACGAGTCTCAAGACGCCCTTGAAAAATCGGCTGCTGAGATTGCGTCTGCTGAAGAGAAAGCCGCTCAGATGAGCCAGAAAGCTGCAAAAGAGTCCATAAAGAATTCTGAAAAAATAGCAGCCAAAGATGGCGGTGCAAAGAAAAAACTGGCTCTGTCTCCGATGGCCGGTATTGGTGCCACTAAAGCCAGTGTTGGTGCTCTCAGTCACGGTATCGGCAAGCTAAATCCTTTCCACAAGAATGCCAAAGATAATGCACAGGAGTTAACTGCTAAGAAAACTGCTGAGCAAAAACCGCTTGTTGAAAATAGCGCCGGCTCCGAGCCGAATCAGCTGGGTGAGCGAATTGATCCGGAAACTGAAACGGCTGCCGGTCCGGGAGCCGTTCCGCAGTAACTGTGATTCGGTAAGCCGTGAGTCAGAAAAAGAAACAGCTAAGAGCAAAAGGCAGTCGATTTCTCGACTGCCTTTCTCTTTTGTTTTCTTTTTCGTTTAGCCGACAGCGACTCTCAGTCTTTCCTGTTCGACTATTTCCGCTGCGCGCGGAGCGCTGCGCGGAAATTCGCGACCGCGCATGATGAGCTGTTGCTCTACGCGCTCTGGTTTGAAGTGTTCACAGAAGTAAGCAATCGCTGCGTCTACATCGAAGTCTCTGCAAGAGAAAATGTCGAGAGTGACAAATCCTTTTTCTGCAAATGTATGAATTGAGATGTGAGACTCGGCGATGAGCACAACTCCGCTCACTCCCCAGTCATCCGGTACTGTCCCTGAATACTTAAACACGTATGGTGGCATGATCTTGGTCATATCCAGCTGCTGCGGATATGCATCGAGAACTTCACTTATTCTGGTGAGATCTCCAAGCAGCTCCTTTGGGCAACCATACGCTTCTAGAATTAGATGTGGTCCAAACATGTTCCTTTCCCCCTTGCTTTGCCTGTTTCTGCAGGCTGAGTGGATCCGATGAAAGAAGTAGGGGTACACGAAACGCTTACCTTTTGTCCCAGTCTTGACTCGTGCCGTTCTGGAAGTTGGGCGTTGTTGTGTCTCCTGGATTACCTCCATTTAAGATGTCGAAATACAAGGACAGTATTCTACAAAAAATGTGCCGGAACTGCGCGGTTTTTCTGAGAAAGATCTGAATTGTTGCCGACTGCATTTAAGCAGAGCTTTCATGGCTGAAACCGGCTTCTGTGGCTGCTCGGCTCGGGAATTTAGAGCTCGATTTCCTACTTTTGAAAAATTAAACTTTTGCGGAGGTTTGGCCGTTGCTTTACGGATTTTGCAAGCCGAGAGTGCGGAAAACCGCTTCATTAGCCGAACAACTGAGCTCGCTTTTTCTTTTTCGCAGCATCCAAAAATTTTGGGATAGTAAGACTGAGCTGGCTTACACGCAGATGACTCAAATGGACCACAGGCTGAGTTTGCCGGCGCCGGAAAACATTCTGAGAAAATGGATCAGTCCGCCTCGAGCACTTTGATGGAGAATGGGCTTTCTGCGTAATTCGACTAGACTGCTCCGCTCATTTGCTTTGGCTAACTCAAATGTCATGATCAGAGCTCTGTTTCTTTCAACTTTTCAGTTGATCGCGACTGAAGCAGCCTTTGCTGTCGTATCTGAGCTTGAGCTCAAGAGCGAGCGGGTTGTTTTAACGCCCGATTTGATGCAATCAGACCCGAGGGCTGCACTCCCATCTGCTGGCTCGACTTCTTGCGGACCGGTTGCCGCCTCAAATGCATTGGTTTATCTGGCTAAGAAAGGCTATCCAAAGCTTCTTGACCGCGAAGGCATTGATAGCAAGGAGCAGGCTAAACTAGCTCGTCGCTTAGCCCTCATGATGGGCGTGAATGCAAAAAGAGGCGCTAGTCCGAGTTCTCTTTTAAAGGCTTTATCTCGATATATTGAAAGCCGAGGATACCCAATAGAGTTTTTGAAATACCAGGGGCGGGAGCAGCTTTCTCCTGAATTTTCCTCAAGAATTCAGAAGCCGGATCTTCAGCAAATTAAAGATAGTTTGACCGAGCGCTCGGCAGTACTTCTTTTGATTGGATGGTACAGATATTCAGCAAAAAAAGATGAGTACCTATCTTTTGCACAACACTGGGTCACTGTTGTGGGCGCCGGGAAAATTGAGGAGGCTGGAAAACGAGCGGAATATCTGCTTATTCATGATCCTGCACCTAGAAGCGGTAAGCTGAAAAATTCGGACCTTGTGAAATGCGAATTGCTGGAACATGGTTATTTCAGCCGATACAGCATGCGACGCAGTAGCGATGTGAATGGGTTTTATAAACTTTCCGAAGGTCTCAAGATTAAGAAGGGGGCTGATTGTGGGATTCTTGATGCTGCCGTTATAATGCGGCTTAAGTGATCATAGGCTCATAGCTAGACATCTGGTTTTGCATAGAGAAGATATCGTTTTCATTCTGGTTCGTCCGAGTTTTCTAGGAAATATCGGCTCGGCCGCCCGCGTATTGAAAAATTTTGGATTCTCTAATTTGCGTTTAGTGGCGCCACCCAAAAACTATAAAGATGCTGAATCTAGAAAAATGGCAGTTGATGCTTTTGATATTCTCAAAAATTCGCGGGTTTTTACTGACCTGAATGAAGCTCTTGAAGACATAAATCTTGTTTTGGGAACGAGCTGTGCAAAACAAAGACTATGTTCTTTTTTGGAGCTTCCAGAGTTGGATGCCTACATCGGACTACCTTCAAAAAACCTGATTGCAATTTTGTTTGGTAATGAACGAGATGGATTAACACGAGACGAGCTGCTTCAATGTCATCAAATCATCAAAATACCAGTCAGTGAAACTTTCCCTTCTATCAATCTTGCTCAGGCTGTAGGCATAGTGGCTTATGAATTGTCTCGGAGAAGTTCAAGTTCACTTGAACTTCCCGAAATGAGCTCTCGTGCGGAGGAGAATGCTTTGTTTGAAAAGCTGGAAATTATGCTGGAGCAGATTGGGTTTACGAGAAGTTTTAACAAGACCAGCGTGAGAAGCGAATTGCGATCACTTTTGCTGCGCTCCCGGCCTTCACGCAGAGAGCTTGGAATTTTGCGTGGAATCCTGGCTAAATTTCAAAGTCGGCTATCAGAAAGTGATGGCCATCAGCAATCGTAATACCTCATTTAAAACTTCAATCGATATCGGTTGAAATTTCAAATGAGAGATGTCATGCGAGGGGAGGAGCAATTGCATGTTGTCAAATGCTAGATTCTTGTTTTTACTGCTCCAGTAAAGTTTGATTGCTCGTTGTAATCCACAAATCATTCCAAATTTCTTGTCTTTCTCAAGGACTGTAGTTTTAACTAGTATTCTGATAGAGACATTTGCTGTGGATTCGCCAAAACTAAGAAAATCAATGTCTTTTGCCGTTTTCAGAGATGCCAACTCCCTTCGAGTATTCTGGGGTCAGCTACTCTCACAATCCTGCGACAAACTTATGACCGTCGGGCTGATCTGGGTTTTGAGCAGCGACTTCAATGTTAAATGGGTGCCGCTGTTCATTGCTCTTGGTGCACTGCCGCACTTTCTTTTTGCAAGTAAGTCCGGTTTCTGGATCAGCAAATGGGGAGAGCTGAAAACCATAATTTGGACTGATCTTGGGCGCGGGCTGCTTTTCTTGCTGGCCGCCCTAATTTCTCCAGTTCTGGCAGAGAAGGAGAAATTGCTTCTTTTGCTGATGCTGCTGACTTTCATTTCTAACCTGGCGGGTGCGCTTTTCAATCCGGCGATATTGAGTTTGCCGGTGCTTATGATGAGAGCAGGAGATCTTAGAGATAAACTAACCGCGCTCATCGATTCCTGTTTTTCCTGGGGCAATGTCCTGGGTCCGCTTGTATCGGCTCTTGTCTATGCACAGGTCGGGCTTCCCGGACTCTTTTTGATAAATGGGCTTAGCTATCTCTTTTCTGCTTATCTGGCTGTCGGAATCAAAATCAGGCCGCTGATGAGTCAAAGTGCAGATGGAGCAATTCAAGACGACGCCTCGTTAGAGTCTATGATTGTAAATGCCTCTATTTCTCCACCCAGGACTGTTTTTGAGCTTTTGCGGAAGCAAACTGTAATATCTGGGATGCTTTTTACGTTTCTTTTGATGAACCTGTTTTTGGCGCCTCTCATGATATTCATGCCCTGGTATGCGAAAAATGTCTATGGAGATGGTATCGCCGGGCTTGCCAAGCTTGAGTTCTTCTTAGGGATAGGAACCGTTATGGGTAGTATTTTGCTTTCCCTCATCAGACTTCCCGGCTCAATCTGGCTGAAAGTCGCTTTTTCTCTTTGCTTGATGTCTGTTTCGTATCTCAGTTTTACCTTTTCACATACCGTATGGCAGGGAGCGGTGGCGGTTCTGTTCCTGGGATTTTTTCTGGCTATCGCCAACGTTACAACGCTGACATTTTTTCAAAGTGCGCCGGAGGCACAAGATGTTCCGGCTGTAATGGGGCTTGTGAATCTGATTAGTGTAGCTTCCTTACCGCTTTCTATGGGTGTTCTGGCCGCTTTTATTGAAAAACTATCTGTGCCGGCGTTGGCTGCCGCTTCTGCAGGCATAGTTATAGTTTTGGCTTTCTACATCCCCTTCATCCCTGGAATCAGGAGGGTTTGAAAGAATGAGAATTAGTATTGAAAAACCGACTTTGCAAGATATTGATGAGCTGCTCAAGCTGTACTTTATGGTTTATGGTCCGAACTACCCGATTGCGTTTGGAAACAATGCGGAGGCTGCTGCTCAGGCTATCCTTTCGGATGACATTCAGTGGTTGATTGCCAGAGACAAAGTGCGCGGACTGATCGTCGGATCGATGGTTTATGAAATTGATTATCTGAACAGGCTGGGAAAGGCACTGGCTCTTGTTGTGCATCCTGATTATCGCAAAGCCGGCATTGCCTCTCGTCTTGCCTCCTGGGGCGATAAGTTGATTGGTCCAAAGGGACCACTCAATTCCGTGTATACGACTACTCGAACTCAGAGCATCGGACCTCAGGTTATTTTTTTGCGCGAAGGTTATTTGCCTCTTGGTATTTTTCCAAATGCTCACAAAATCAAGCGCCATGAAACCACCACTCTTTTTGCTAAATTCAAAGAAGGAGTTTTAGAAAGACGCGCTGCCACCGAAAAAATCCCGAGCCGATTGGTGCCGCTATATCAAGTTGTAAAACAAAAATATCCGGCTCTCGAGATTCCACCAAGTGCAACTTTATCAGAGCGCTTGATCAAGAAGCATTCTCCCTGGGATGCATCGTTTGAAGCGATTCTTGCACCCAGCTACGTGCTGCGCAGGTTTAGAGCCCAGGTTAAAGAACCAAGCGCAATTTTTTATCCCTTTCACATTCCTAATTTGATCCTTGCCGAAACTACAGGCAAGGTCGAGATTTTTGCTTATTTCAATGCACAGGATGGCTATTGCACTCTGATTTCATCTAATCAACCCATGTTTGCTTTACATGAATCCTTTCCTGCTTTATTGGAATGCATGCGAGACTTGGGTATTAGCTATGTTGAAGTGCTTATCCCTGCCCATCGTTTTGAATCATTGGAAGTACTTTTGCGAGCCCAGTTTTTACCTTCAGCCTTGTACCCCGCCATGCGTGAAGAAAATGGTCTTGCCTATGACTATGTGATCATGACTCGTACCATGGAACCTCTCGATTTCCGCGGAATGCAAGTCGAACATGCATTCAAGCCTTACGTTGATCAATATGTGGCTCTCTGGAAACAAATGCATCTTGACGCTCTCGAGGTATTTGATGACTACAAATAAACCTTCCGTTCCTGACAGGTTTGCACTTAAGTCCGTGCAAGCATTATGCGAGATTTCTAGTGCTCATGCTTGCTCAACTGAAAACGATGCATTGTTCGTAGACGCTATGAAAGAGATTCTGCGCTGGCATGTCCAACGCAATAAATTCTACGCTCGTCTGCTCAATCAGAAAAACTTCGAAATAGATAGTCTGAAATCAATAGAAGATTGCGCCGAAGTGCCGTTTGTACTTGCAAATTTTTTCAAATTGCATAAGGAGCTCTCGGTTCCGGAGGAGGAAATCAGCCTTCATCTGACTTCTTCCGGTACCAGCGGTCAGAAATCGCAGATATTTTTTGATGACTGGTCTTTGCAATCAGCACAGCAAATGATTGATTTTATCTTTCTTGAAAATGGCTGGTCGAGCCCTGATAAAGCTGCAAACTATTTGTTATACAGCTATCAAAGTGAGGCTGATTCTAAACTGGGGACAGCTTATACAGACAACTTTCTTTGCAAATATGCTCCTGTGAATCGAGTTTTCGCGGCGCTGCGGCTTGATGGCAGCGGCGGACATGAATTCGATCTTTTCGGTTGTATTGAAACACTGAAGAGTTATGAAAGTGAGGGCTTGCCCGTTCGAATTTTCGGCTTCCCGGCGTTCTTACACTTCACGCTTGAAAGAATGCGTGCACTTAAAATGCCGCCTCTGAACCTGTCCTCTGATTCGCTCGTGTTTTTGGGCGGCGGTTGGAAAGGAAACGCCGACAAAGCTATAGATAAACTAGATCTTTATAAAGCTATTAATCAGCAGCTTTCCATTCCGGATTTGCGTATTCGCGACGGCTTCGGTTCTGTGGAACACTGTATACCATACGTAGAATGCGAATTTCACCAGTTTCATGTACCTGTATGGTCCAGAGTTTTCATTCGAAATTTGAAAAATTTCGAACTTCTGCCTTATGGGGAAAAAGGATTTTTGCATTTTGTTTCTCCGTATATCAGCTCAGTTCCTGCTGTCAGTGTTTTAATGGCTGACCTGGCCTCGTTGCATGCAGCTGAGCAATGCCCCTGCAAGCTTACAACTCCGTTCTTTGTGATCCATGGTCGGGCCGGACTTTCCAAAAATAAGAGCTGTGCGGTGGCAGCAGCGGAACTGGCAGGAAAAGAGAGAATTTTCAAATGAACAAGAATGAAAAAGTTCATCTCTGGCAGGGCGAATGGCTCAGTGATGCCGAGCTGGACGACAAGCTGCCCGAGCTTTCACAAGCAATTCAAAATGCTCTAAGCCGGGATTTTGAAATTGAAAGCGTGCTCAGTGCCTGTGAAAAACTCAGCCTTGAACTGGAAAATGAAAAGAGCTCGGATTATCAGTGCCTGAATGAATGCCTGAAAAACGGCTTCTCAATGGAGGAAAAGGAACGAGCTAAAGAATTGAAAGAGCTCGCCGCTTTCTTAAAACGCTCCGATCTGGAAGCTAAACTAATCGCTGAGCTTGGTGCAGTTAATCCTTTCAATTTCAGCCGCAGCGATTTTCGCAAAAATAACTTTGAGAAATGGGCTCCACTTGGATTTCTGGTTCATATCGCTCCCACCAATGCCTATAGTGCCGGAGCCTGGTCGCTCCTTGAAGGACTTATATCGGGCAACGTCAACTTTCTAAAAACCGGCGGATCTGATCAACTTTTTGCTCAACTCTTTTTGAAGCTCTTGATCGAAAAAGACGAAACTGATTCGATTGCCGCTCGCATTTTCGCCTGCCGTATATCTTCTTCCGAGCAGGCGAAACTCAAAGCAATTCTAAAAAACGCGGACGCGGTGATTGTCTGGGGCGATGAAGGGGCCATTTCGGGCGTGCGGGCAATAAGTCCGCCTCACGCACGATTCATTGAATGGGGTCCTAAAATATCCTTTGCTTATTTTGCTTCGGAAAGTCTCAACGATAAAGAGTCGCTGCAAGGTCTGGCAAGAGAAATCTGTCGTATGGAGCAGCAAGCCTGCTCAAGCCCTCAGTGTGTTTTTGTGGAACTTGAAAGCCCTGCGGACTTGCGTGCTTTTGGAGAGCGGCTGGCCGTCGAGCTTGCTGAAGCATCAAAGCTCATAGCTCCCAGGGAAGCATCAGCAGAAGAGCAGGCTGAAATCAGTCTGGTTCTTGAACTATGCCGTCAGGAGTCCTGTCTTGATCTTTCTGAGATTATTGAAGATGAAAATGGCAAATGGCGAATTATGATCGAGTATTCAAGCAGGCTTAAAGCTTCCCCTCTTTATCGCAGTATCTGGTTGAAGCCGATAAGAAGGAAAGAAGTCCTTGAAACACTGCGTCCATTCAGGCATTTTTTGCAAACGGCAGGGCTGGCTGCCGGTCGTGAATCTTTGTTTGAGTTAAGCGAGCTTCTGACCCAAAGCGGCGTGCTGCGCCTTACTGCTTGCGGCGAAATGCTGGAGAGTTACAGTGGGGAGCCTCATGACGGCGTATTTGCTCTACAGCGTTATACACGCAAGCTCAGCGCCCAGCTCAGCCCGAAATTAGCTGAAGGGCTGGCTAATTTTGCCGATCTTAAAAAACATAATTTAGAAGCAGGCAAAACTGCAATCATGAGCAAAGAAGATTTTCAGTCGCAAAATATATTGCCGGAATTTGCCGAATTGTTTTTCAAAAGTGGCGGCTCCAGCGGCGAACCCAAGCTTTCTGTTTTTACTTATCAAGACTATCATTTGCAAATGCAAGCCGCTGCTGAAGGTTTGTTTGCCGCCGGTCTTGATTTGAAACTTGACCGTTGTATGAATCTCTTTTTCGCCGGCGGCTTGTATGGCGGGTTTCTTAGCTTTTTTACAATACTTGAATATTTGAAAGCCGTGCAGTTTCCCATGGCCGGAATTTCCGATTTACAAATGGTGGCTGAGACTATCGTCAAGCAAAGAGTAAATGTGATACTGGGCATGCCTTCCTATATATTGCAATTATTTTCTGAGAATTCAGAGCTCCTAAAAAAGTCGGGCACGATTGAGAAAGTGTTTTATGCAGGCGAGCATTTCTCGGAGTCTCAAATTCGCAATCTGAAAGAAAATTTCGGCGTCAAGCTAGTTAGTTCTTGCGGTTACGGCAGTGTCGATGCCGGTCCGATTGGCTTTCAATGCCGGGCTTGCAGCGGCAGCATACATCATTTGCACAGTCGCTTGCATCTCATGGAAATTGTAGAACTTGATGCAGATATTCCTGTAAAAGAAGGTGAGGTCGGGCGTGTTTTATTGAGCTCTCTGGCAAGGCACGGGCAAAACATTAAACGCTATGAGATCGGCGACCTGGCCCGGATTTTGCCGGGGCGCTGTCCCTGCTTGCGTTTAAGTCCACGCTTTGAGCTATTGGGGCGCCACGGGGACGTGTTTAGAATCGCTTCGGCATTTTTCAATTATTCAAAGTTTTTGCAGATTCTGGGCGAAGAGAGGAATTATAGCGGCGAACTACAAATCGATCTTGAGGCTGCCGCAGAGGAAAGTCCTGAAAAAATTATTTTGAAATTGAATGCTGAGGCGGGCTTAAACCCGGACGATTTGCGAACTTGTTTGCTGTCGAATTACAAAGATCTGGCTGAAATCGTCGAAAAAGAGCGCTTGCTTGAACTTGGCTTTCGCTTTCTTCTTCCGCAAGAGTTCTTGCGCAGCAAAGGCAGCGGCAAACTCAAGCATATTATTGATTCGAGAGGTCATTAAAGAAGCCCATGAAAGCCTATAAATGGCAAGAACTTTTCAAACTGGCTAAGGCGAAGTCGCCCTATTATGCCGAGCTTTATGCAGGCATTGAAGAAGTCGAGTCCCTGAGCCGGCTTCCGATCACGGAACAGTCCGAATTCTGGAAAGCAAATACGGTTAAAAATAATCGTGTTTTGACTTCTTCGAATCTTGAGGGGATTGTGTTCAAGAGCGGTGGTACTACCGGTAATCCCAAGTTCTCCGTTTACAGCCGTGAGGAATGGCAGGCTTTCTGCGATTATTTCGGCGAGGGCATGAGCCGCTTTGGACTCTCGGCATTTGATCGGGTCGCTAATTTGTTCTATGTGGGAGAACTCTATGCTTCTTTCATATTTATTATGAACTGTATAGAAGCTGCGCCCCAGGCCGTGCTGCAGTTTCCAATCGGAGGCGCTTGCGATCCCGAGCAAATCTTGAAAAATGTCGAAGAGTTCGAGATAAATGTAATTGCGGCATTGCCTACCACAATCATGAACCTAGCCGAGTTTTATGCCGCACATAAGTCGAAGTTCCAGGGAATTAAAATCAAGAAAATTCTTTTTGGCGGCGAGTCCATGTACCCGGATCAGCGAAAACGGCTTTTTGAAATTTTCGGAGAACTGAGCATTATTTCCATCGGCTATGCCAGCGTGGACGCAGGCTTGATTGGTTATGCCGATCAGAGCTGTCTGGAAGGCGAACATCGCGTTTTCTCTAAGGCAAGTATTCTTGAAATTGTTGATGAGGACAGTTTAGAGCCTATTTACGAAGTAAATAGACCTGGCAAAATTCTGCTCACCAATTTAATTCGCTCGCTCATGCCCATTATTCGTTATCCTGTCGGCGACCGCGGTATTTGGACTGAGGACGAATCTGAAAACCGTGATCGCAAATATATGATCCTTGGTCGCTCTGAAGAAGCTGCCCGGGTCGGACCCGTATCGGTTTATTATGAGGATATGCGTGCTTTCTTGCAAAGCCTTGAACTTGAATTTGAAATCTGCGCATTTCAACTTTTGATCAAACATTTTGATTTGAAAGATGCTTTGATTTTGCGCCTTTCCATCACTAACGATGAGATAGATTTCGGCTCGGTGGAAAAACTGATCTCAGCGCGCTTTGCCGCAGAACGCCTGATGTTTGCCGAAGCAATAGCTGCTCATAAAGTTCACCCGCTTTTTGTGGAATGGGTAAGTCCGGGTGAAATCGAAATCAACAGTCGCACCGGCAAACTCAGGCGTGTAATCGACGAGCGCTTCTAGCTCTCAGGCTCTTACTGCAGTTCCTATTGCCAGTGCTTGTGATGCGACCAGGCCATGTCGTTATCATTCATTTCCCTGTCTACTCGGCTTTGCAAGGAAAATAAACTGTTGCGCAGGCTCGTGGATTCGCCATAATTCAGACGACCGCCGCTAATATACATCTTGTCTTTGCGCAGGCTGAGTTTGTCTAGATCCTCTTTTAATGAGCGATATTCGCTGCGATTCAATCGTCCGCTGCTGCGTCCGTTTTCCAGTGAATTGGAAATACTGCTGAACAGATTGTTTATTTCCTGTCTTGCCGCAAAGTTATTGCGGTGCCATGGGTTGCTTGGATAGCCATTTACCGGTATGTTCGTGCTGCTGCCCGGCATGGGGAATTGACCTACATAGCTATTTATTGAACTTTGTAGATTACCGTCAATAGAATTCATACTGTTAATAAGGCTTTGAGTCTCGGATACATCAAGTACACCGTCTTGAAGCATTTGAGATTGCTGAACGCCGGTTTGTGCCAATTGAGCTTTGAGCGCATTTGCTTGCACGGCACTGAGCTGATTTGATGCGACCGCCGTATTGATGCGTGTCTCGATTGAACTTCGCTGCGTGTTCAAATTGGCAATCGTTTGCATTTGTACTGAATTCATTTGAGCTCGATAATCTCTGGCTTGAGCATCAGGCGCGGAAAATAGAACTAGACCGGCTGCAATTAGGCTGACACTAAGGGTGGTGGCGACTTTAATCATGGCGGACCTCTTTATATTGAACAATCACTTAGTCATTCCAGTCTGGATGAAAGTAGTGACGGACTTATGCTGCTCTTGTTCCGCAGCATTTTGTTAGAAGCCGGTTAAATGCCTGAACTTTAGACTGCTACTCGATTTACGAGAACCTTGGCTGCATTTGCAAAGTTTTTCTGGATATCAATTTGGAGAGCTTCACTGGCATTTACCCAGAACTGGCAGCCGACTAGAATTGCCTGACTGCGTTTACCTTGCGGAAAATGCAGGAGCACCGGGTCGTCTCCTTTGTGCAGGGTCAAAATACTTTTCAACTTGTGCAAATCCGTGAAGCTCTGGTCTTTTGTGAAAAAGATATTGACCAGATTGGCGTCGGCAATGCGTCTGACTGAAGTTACGGAAACGGAAGTTGATTCATCACCTTTGCGAACCTTGCCTTTTACCAGTAGCAAAGATTGCGGCAATAAGATGCTGCTGTCGATTTTTTCAAGAATGTCGCCGAAAGCCACGGCTTCGATTTTGCCGCTCAAATCTTCCATATGGATGATTGCTAAGAGCTTGTTGGTTTTAGTCAGCTTTTTCTCAATGCCGGTGGCCAGTCCGCCGATAATTACAGAGGAGCCGTCGCTTGCTTCAGGTATTTCTTTGCAGCTGTGAGTGGCCAGCCAGCGCAATCGGTTTGCCACTCTTTTGAGGGGATGGCTGGTTACATAAAATCCCAGAAGCTCATGCTCGAGTATTTGTAGTTCACCTTCAGTGAACTCTCCTGGATCGCCCTTGAGCTGAGTAATTGTTTCGGCAAGAGCCGTGCCGCCGGCCATGCTGAACAGGCTTATCTGCCCTTTGGCTTGCTGGCTCTGCCTGCGGCTTGCACCTTCTACTAGTGATTCGAGATTCTCCAGGGCTTGCTTGCGCGAAACACCAAGGCTTGTGCAGGCTCCGCATTTTATCAAGGCTTCCAGAGCCTTTTTGCCGACTGTACGCAAATCAATGCGTGAGAGCAAATCAGGCAGGCTTGAATAAACGCCTTTCTCGCCGCGGCGGGCTACGATTTCGTCGACTGCAGCTTCTCCGCAGTTACGAACCGCGCCCATTCCGAACCTTATTGAATTGCCGTCTGCCGTGAAGTCTCGTCCGGATACATTCACGTCCGGCGGTAAAATATCGATGCCCATTTGCTGGCATTCGGCAATATAACCCTGCACTTTTTCCTGGTCGCCGGTGACGCTTGTCAGCAAAGCCGTCATATACTCAACCGGATAATGGGTTTTGAGATAAGCTGTTTGATAAGTCAAAAAGGCATAAGCCTGACTGTGAGACTTGTTGAAACAGTATTCGGCAAACTGCACCATCATGTCGAACAACTTGTTGGCAATATCAGGATTGATTGTATTTTTTACACAACCACCCACGAATATTTCGCGCTGCTTTTCCATTTCTTCGGGCTTTTTCTTACCCATAGCCCGGCGCAGCAAGTCCGCCTGTCCGAGGCTGTAACCGCCAAGCTGCTGGGCTATTTGCATTACCTGTTCTTGATATACGATTTGACCGTAGGTATCTTTGAGAATTGGCTGCAGTTGCGGTGTATCGTATTTGATTGGCGTTTTGCCGTTTTTGCAGTCGATGAATTTATCGATCATGCCTGTATCAAGCGGACCCGGACGATACAGCGCAATCAGCGCCGATAAGTCTTCGATGCCGGTTGGTTTCATATCACGCGCCACCTGCCTCATACCGGCAGATGTTTCTAACTGGAATATACCTGCCAGATCGCCGTTGCTGATTGTCTGGAAAGTTGCTTCGTCATCAATGGGGATTTTGAGCGGATCGATGTCGATATTGCGCGTTTGTTTGATGATTTTGATGGCTCGATCAATCATCGTCAGGTTGCGCAAACCGAGAAAGTCCATTTTCACCAGACCGACATAAGCCAGGTCTTCCATGTAAAACTGGGCGATCATGGTGCCGTCATTGTTGCGTTGCAACGGCACCAGCTCTCGCATCGGCACATCTGAAATCACTACCCCGGCAGCGTGCATACCGAAAGTTCTGTTTACACCCTCAAGTTTGCGGGCCAGGTCTATGACTTGTTTAGCCTCTTCGTTTGTTTGATAAGTTTTTTTGAATTCCGGATGTTCCGCCACCATTTCTTCGATGGGCGTGGGTTTGCCGCGCACCACCGGCACCATCTTTGCCAGCTTGTTCGACTCGGCAAGCGGAAATTGCAAAACGCGCGAAACGTCTTTAATTACGGCTTTGCTGGTCATACGGTTGAAAGTGATGATTTGCGCGACTTTGTCTTCGCCGTATTTTTCAGAAACATATTTGATTACTTCGCCGCGCCGTTCAATGCAAAAGTCCGTGTCGATATCAGGCATCGACTTTCTTTCCGGATTAAGAAAACGCTCAAAAAGTAGGTTGTAGCGAATCGGATCGATATCCGTAATGCCGAGCGCATAAGCCACAAGACTGCCCGCTGCCGAACCGCGGCCAGGTCCTACCGGAATACCCATTTTCCTTGCGTAGTTGATGAAGTCCTGCACAATCAAAAAATAAGAGCTGAAGTTCAGGTCTATAATTACTTTGAGCTCGATCCGGGCTCTTTGCTCAATTTCGGGGGTGAGTACGCCGTAGCGTTCTTTGATACCTTGAAAAACAAGCAGATCAAGAAATGAGTGATCGGTATGTCCTGCCGGAACTTCAAAGATAGGCAAACGCGGGTCGCCGCCGAGCTTAACGGCTTCAACTTTGTCCCCGATTTCAACTGTGCTTAAAATAGACTCTTCAACAAATTCATCGTCGAGATGGTCTTTGAAAAGCCACCACATTTCGTCGCCGTTTTTGATATATTCCCAGCCCGTGAATTTCATCCGGTTGGTGTCGGTGACTTGCTTTCCCATGGAAATGCAAAGCATGGCATCGTGTGCCTGGGCGTCGTCTTTGCAGGTGAAGTGACTGTCGTTGGTGCAAACTAGTTTAATTCCCAGCTCGCGAGATAAGCGTACTAACGGCACATTTACTTTGCGGTCTTCCCACTGACCGTGATCTTGAATTTCAATATAATAATTTTCGCCGAAAGTCTCTTTGTACCAGCTGGCGATACGCCGGGCTCCTTCGTAGTCGTCTTTAAGCAAATGCTGGCAAAGTTCCGCGCCCAGGCAGCCTGAAAGAACAATCAGCCCTTCTCGATGCTCTTCCAGCAGTTGATGGTTCATGCGCGGCTTGTAATAGTAACCGTCAAGATGAGCCGCCGAGCATAATTTGATCAGGTTTTTATAGCCTTCGGCATTGCGCGCTATCAATGTAATGTGATAGATCGGAACTTTAGTGCTTTTGTCCCGGATATCACCGTCGATCATGTAGCCTTCCATGCCCAGGATCGGCTTGACTCCGCCAATTTCTTTGCAAACTTTGCTTAATTCAATTGCACCATACATGACACCATGGTCGGTCATCGCGACTGCCGGCATGTTTTCCGCCTTCGCTTTCTTAACCAGGTCTTTGATGACCGTGGCTCCATCAAGGAGGCTGTATTCAGTGTGTAAATGCAGCGGCACGAATTGACGGGAACTCATGAAAAGACTCCGATTCTGAAATTGCAGGCAAAGTCCGGTGTTTGTTACCGGTATAGCCAATGTATATACGGCATGGTGCTAAGTCAATTTTAGCCCCTGCCTTACTCTATATACGTAAGCAGAGGCTCATAAGTTCAATCTATTGCATTAAATTCTCAGGCTCAAGAAATTGAGCCGAGCTGCTTTCAGTAAGCTTTATGTCAAGAGACTGCTCCTGCGGAAGCATGAGCTGCACCCGGAGGCTGTTCTTGCTCCAAAAACAATTGCGCTTTCGTCTTTCTCTCATTCACTGTTAATTTATGCCGCCCTGCTTGCGTAGTTTCCCCACTGCTGTCACAAGAATTCCACATCTCAAAATTAAGTTCTATTTATGACCAGCAGAGCTTCCTCAAAGCTCCTTGGAGATTTTCGATGCCCCCAGAAATCGATGACCGCAAAAGCCCGCCGGAGCAGGCACTGGCGCCTGTTAATATAGACATTTTAAGTTATCATCAGGCTGCCGCGCCGCTGGATAGAAGCCAGGCAAGGCAGGGCCAGAGCTCAATTGAAATGAGCGATCCCTTCGGTCATCATCAGGGTCTGCGCTCCCTGGAAAGAGTTTTGAGCAGCCGCACTGAGAGCAGTGCTTCTGCCGGAAGCGCTAAAGCAAAGCCTGAAACAGGGGCTGAGCCAAAAGAGCAGGATAAAGGCAAGTCTTCTAAGCCTGATAATGTTATTTGTGAAAACGGTGTTTGCCGGATTATGACTCCTGCAGAAATGGCTGCCAGAGCTAAGAAGGGCGAAGGCGGCAAAACCGAAGAGAAAAAAATCGACTTTCTCCTGCCTCCTGATGCCGGGCAAAACAAAATCAAATTCATACCAGGCCTGACAAACCGCAGTTCCGATGTGAGCTCTCCCAAAGAGGCCGCTCCGCTTGTTGATGGCTCGCATCTGCTGCCCAGTCCGTTTAAACCGGCCGGACAGCCTGAAGCCAAAGACATCAAGCCCGCCCCGGCAGAACCGGGAAAATTTGCGCCTCCTTCAGATAGCAGAGCTTTGAATATTCCAAAACCGGATGACAGTGCCATACGTACACCGGCTTCGCCTCTGCCTTCATCTCTGGTCGGCAAAAGTGTGGTTGTTGAAGCTTATGAACGCCGCCAGGGAGCCAGACAGGCCGGCAACAACAGCAATTTGCCGCCGCTTGATGCAATTCCGATGCCTTCACCGCGCCCTGATCTGACGCCGCCTTTGCCGTCTCCTAATAACAAACCTTCTGATTTTGCACCATGGGCTCCTCCAAAAGTAGATCCCAACGTCAGACCGACTGATTATCAAAGACCAAATCCAAACGATTTGATTCCGCCTTCGCCGCAAGATTTCAACCGGCCCGGACCCTCAAATCCAGGTGACTTCCGTCCAGTAAATCCCGGAGAGCATAGAAAGCCCTCACCTTCGGATTTCATGCAAAATCCGCGAGATTTCCGCCCGCCCAGCGACATCAAAGCACCTTCCGATCTGATTTCCAAAATCGAACCCAAGTACGAAACCAACGATGTGGCCACAGCCGTGAAAATGGCTCGTGATACCGGCTTGCCCCTGGCTGTTCATATTGGAGCTTCCTGGTGTCATTACTGCGTTGAAATGGAACAAAAGGCCTGGCCGTCCGTAGAAGGTTCAAATGGTCGTAAAGGTTCTATGCAAGGCAAAGTAGTTGTACTGCACCTTGATGTTGACCAGCAGCGTTCATTGCGCGGTGAGTCTGCGCAAATGGCTGCCGAAATTACCCGCAATCGCGGCGGCAGCGTGCCAATCATTCGCGTGTTTTCAGTAGATCAGTCAGGCCGGCTCACGAAAACAGCTGAAAATTCCGGAGCAATCATGGATAAACGCGCTCTGGAAAACTTCCTGATTCGCGGCGGCGCCAAGCGCTGAGCCTATCGTCAGGATTTAGCTTCGGGAGAATAGATAAAGTCCCGCCGCGTAAAGATCGCTTCGAACCCGATACTTTCATAAAGCGACAAACCCATTTTCGATGCATAGAGACAGATAGCTTGTTTCTTTCTTGATAAAGCCTCGGTCACTGCTCTATCAATCATCGCCGGCAAATCCGCAGCAAAGCCGTCGGTTTTGAGGACCCCTTTCATCCATGGGACCGAATAGTCGGACAAGTATTCACTGACGAAGCTGTCTTCACGCCATCGAGTTGCTTGATAGTCGCCGACCTGAATGTCGAGATAGCTTTTGCAGTTTGCCATGTAACTGGCATCGATTGCTTCCTCAATTGCAAATACAGTCATCTAAATTCCTCTCAGGGACTCAAGGGTCTCGATTCAAGAATAATTGTCGCCTAGTTCAAAGCTTGATCAAATGTCAAATTCTGGGATGAAATGAGTCCTCTTAGCTCTCGTTAGAATTTAGCCAAAGTCTATTTCCTTGCCAAAATCAGAAAACCGAAAGGGCGAGCCTGGAAGCTCGCCCCTGTCGAAATTTTCGGAATTTCGAAAGTATCAGGCCATCTGCTTGACGATTGCAGTAAGACGGCTGCGGCGGGTGCGACGACCGGCGAACTTGGAGTGTGAACTGCGGCTGCTGCCGGCATGTTCTGAAAGAAGTGCCCGTTTGGCTTCTTCCATTTCGACATGAGCAATTGCCTGTCTGAACCACATTCTCAAGCAACGTCTTTCATCGTCGGTCAAATCCATCTCGTTCATAGCTTACCTCCGGTCATAAATAATTTGCCTGGACTAACTGCTGCAGGCAATCTGTTTTTTTCTCTCTCAGGAAGTAGCACGCCTTCCCGCCAGCCCGATTGCTTCTCTGATTGCCAGCCCTCTGGTTCAGATATGAACAGTATTTGCCGGACAAGCCAAGAAGTAAATACCTTGACAACCCTGATGTAAATTAGGAAAAGCTCACTGGGCGCGCTTTACAGCGTTTAATCTTTCTGTCACTAGCGACTGTATGGGCTTGAACAACAGCTTTTTAGAATGCAACTTAGATCTAATTTAGTCATTTGCTGCTTAAAGATGCCCATCCAAAGCCGGATCTGACCGGCGTCAAATTTTCAGGATTCGCCTTCTTTATAGACTCTTGCTCTCATTTTCCGCATCAATATAGATACGGAATCATCGTCCAGGTTTTTTCCCGGTAATTCAAATAACTTTTGCCGAGCTGGCTTATTCGAAAAGCCTCTAGATCCGCCAGCTCCCATTTGAGCATCACGCAAAGACCGGGAAGAGTCAAAAGCGGCATCCAGGCAGAAAGGCTCATTGAAATGCCCATCAGCTCGATTAACATTGCTGTTTTGGCTGGATAACGCAGAATCTTCCAGGGACCGCTTACTTTAAGTTCTGCTTCAGCAATGCTCTTAGTTTTAGTGTCTTTTTCTGAAATGCTTTTTTCGGCAATGATACTATCGGCAGTGGCGCAAGCCTTAGCGCCTGAGTTTTGCTCGGCCAGCTCTTCGGCAGAGCTCATTTCAGAAAAAAGCTCTTTTGGACGGGTCTTTTGCGAATATGCATGAAGAAAAAGCCCGAAGAGCAAGATCAATAATCCGAGATTACGCCAGTATTCTTCTTGTATGCAGGCAGCGTTCAGCTTATCGCAAAGCGATGAACAGGAAACATAAAGGAATAAAGTAAAAGGCAATAAATAACGCAAATACTTACGTCTGAATGGGCTTAAATACTGTCCCTGATTTTGCAGCTCTTCTTTGCCTCTAAGTAAACCGTCCAGAAAAACCAGAAACAAAAGCGCGTATTCTTGCCAGTGCAGAATCATGCCGCCGAATTTAAGACTCAGGTATATTTCTTTGCGCACAAAAACAAGTCCTGAAAGAACAATCAAGAGTTCAATAAGTCCAAAGCGCAAAATCAAAAGTCCTGCATTTGCTGCTTTTGTCGCCATATCAGCGCTCGCCTGCACTCAGCACTTTCAGGCTCTGACTAACAAGCGCTTCCACATCGCCATCATCGGCATCTTCCGGCAGTCGCTTGAATGCATGATTGATTTCGGTAAGTGTATAACCGAGTTCTTCCAGAATCTGCCTTGCTTCATTTCGCCCGGCGCTTTTGGAAACCGGTGCGGATTGAGTTCCTTTTTTGATCTGCCACTCTTCTGTTTTTGCTTTTAATTCCAGAATAATTCGCTGTGCAAGCTTTGGACCGACGCCCGGAGCCTGACTCAGCGACTTTGAGTCATCAGCTTGAATTGAGTCGGCAATACGCGCCGGACCCAGTGTTCCTACCAGTGATAAAGCCATCTTAGGACCGACACCTGAGACTGACTGCAAAAGACCAAACATCTCTTTGTCTTCAGCACTGGCAAAACCGAAAAGCTGCCATTCGTTTTCCCTTATCGAAAGGGAGGTATGAATATTTACTTCTTGCCCGATTTCGCCGACCTGAACACTGGTTGTGCGCGCCACCAGCGCTTCAAAGCCGACTCCGCCGACATCAATAACAATTCGATCTGTTGGACCACCCGAAATTTCACGAGCTTGCAAAATTCCTTTCAGGAAGGCTATGACCATGAGCAATACCTAAAATGCGCCGGTTTCAGGAGCTAATACTAACTTATTTGCTGCCTGCAAGCTCAGCCGTGGCAAAAAATGGAGAAAAAACAAGCTGAGCAACACAAAAGTGTGCTCAGCTCAAATTATTTTGAAAAATCGGGGCGAGAGGATTTGAACCTCCGGCCTTCCGCACCCGAAACGGACACGCTACCAAGCTGCGCTACGCC
>JAIEPM010000469.1 GCA_019748395.1 Candidatus Obscuribacterales bacterium | reverse complement strand
GGCACTATCTGTCAATCCGCTTGAATTACCATGGACTGTCGGCTTTGAATTTCTGCCGCAGGGAATCAAAGTAAACGGCATTTGGTATCCGGTTTTGAGCATGGATTGGGTTGAAGGCACGCCTCTCAATCTTCATGTAGCCTCGCTTTGCCAGGCAGGCGACAAAGATGCTCTAAATAAGCTCAGGCTGGCATTCTCTGAGATGGTGGCAGGTTTGCGGGATGCTTATGTTGCACACGGCGACCTTCAGCACGGCAACATTCTGGTAAGAGATAATCGGATTGTGCTTGTGGATTATGACGGCATGTTTGTTCCGGGTTTGAGCAAAAAACACAGTAATGAACTGGGGCATCCAAATTACCAGCATCCAGGACGCAGTGAGGAAAACTTCGATGATACTCTCGATCATTTCTCCAGCTGGATAATTGATACGGCTTTGCTCTGTTTGAGAGAAGACCCTGCCCTCTGGCGTTTTAGTTATGATGACGGCGAGAGCCTGCTTTTTCACCGGCAGGACTTCATTCAGCCTCAGAACTCTCCTGTCCTCAAAGCTCTGGCGATGCACCAGTCCACTCAAGTTAGAGAGCGGGCCAAGTTGCTTTCAGAGTTTCTGACTCTGGAGATAGCCCAGATACCGCCTCTTTATTCTGAGCTTATTTCAGCTAAACGGCGTTCTCTAGAGCCGATGTCGGAGCTTTCTCGGCTGAACGAGATTTCCGAGAGCAGCTCTTCTTCCAAAAGCGGTCTTCCCGACTGGATTGCCGATGCCGATCTCGGGTCTTAGTTGAGCTTCCTTTTCAAGAGTTTAATCTTGAATTCTCGGATTGATGAAAAGGCTTCTTTTCCAAGCCTGCGTACTCTTACGGCGATTTTTACTGTTTTTTGAAGCAGTCCACTGTCTACTGAAGTCTGTGAAAACTGCGGGAATTACGAGTTGATTTTTAGACCATACCGTCTAGTCTATAAATATCAGGCGGGTGATTCGGCGATTGATTCAACGAAGAGGAATTCAAAGCAATGAACGAGATTAAACAAGCCAAAGAAGATGCCGGTGTCGAATTGACTCGCTCCAGGCTTTTGGCGTCGGACGACAAACCGTCAGCCCTTGCCGATTTGGGCAGGTCTTTCGCCTACACCCTCAGTCAGGCGCCTGTTGAAGCTGTAGCCCAACTTATAGATGGCAAAGCAAATGGTGATGCCCGCAAAGCCGTTCATTTTATGGATGCGCCCAAGCCTGCCGAATTCGGTTCTGCAAACTGGATGGCTCAGCAAGCAGGCTCAGGATTAGGTGCCGTTTTGCCTGTACTGGTTCTTCATAAAGGTGTATCGGCAACACTTGAACGCAACTACGGCGCCAAAGCTGCCCTGGCGATGAGCGAAAACATGGCTGCTCTCACCGGCAAGCAAGCCATAGCTTCCGGAGGGCTGAAAATGGCTGAAGCTGGCATGACGGGCATGCTATACAGCGGTCTTTTCAGCCCGGTGAAAGCCGACGAAGCTAATTTCTGGGAGGCAAAAGGACGCAGTACTCTGGTTGCCGGTATGACTTTCTCGACCCTGAGCGCATCTGGAATGGGTTTCAAGGCTCTGGCTGAAAGAAGCGCAGAGCGCCTGCCGGCTCTTTCAAAAGTGCTCGGGTCTGAAATGGGTTCGGCGATGCTTTCCGGCCTGCCCGCCGGTTTAGTTGCAGCCAACAGCGAGTCCTTGCTTTCAGGCAAAGGCTTTGCCGGTGCAAGACAGCAAGTTGAAGCCGTGACTTCTTTTGCCTTGATGAATGGCGGTTTCTCATTTATCAACGGTCGATTGCAAGAACGCCGTCCGGAAGCTCTAAACAGCGAAGCGCCGGCCACATACAAAAATGCCGGTCTTGATGTGGATGGTCGCCCACTGGCAGAAAGCCCCAGATCTGCGGTTTCTGCCAAACTCAGCGATTATGCTCCGGCTGAAATGGGTCGTGCTCGCGCTCAGACTTTGAAAGATCTCAGTGAAATCAAGGCTCTGGAACCGGGCAAGAGTGTACTTGATCAATTTCGCGATTCAGGACTTTCAATTTCACAAAAATATCGTGTTTTGAATTCACTGGCTCAGGTGCGGGAGCATTTTGTGCAGCAACGAGTGAATGGTCGTATCGAGCCTGATCAACAGGGCAACTGGATTCATACGCAGGGAGAATTCGGCAGAGTAATTGATGCCGGCCGCAGCAATAAACTGAGCGCGACCCAAGCAGAGGATGCTTTGCTTTCGTCCATGTTTGCTGATGCAGTCAAATCTAAAGCAAATTTTTTCACACATCATATGGACGGAGCACTCGCTGCAGATCATGTGCTTGGCAAAGAATTCGGCGCCGGCTTCAATCGGAATCGTCTGGACGGAATCGTCAACGCGGTGCGCGAACATCAAATCGGACCGCCCGAATTCATGGCAGGTCTTTATGCCAATCGCATCAAGGGTGCTTTGAATTTCAAACTGAGCCCCGAACAGGAAAGCAGCCTGGCTTCTTTGCAAAAGAAAATGGCGAATCCTTTGAGCAGCGAGCAAACTAGAAGTGCAGACGGAGCAAGCGTGCTGAAGTTAAGTGCTGATGAAAAAGCGCTTCTCAATTTGACCGGAGTTAAAGAATGGTACGTTCCAAATGAAAGCAATCCCTGGAACAAAGTTTCGCGAGCCGTCATCGATGGTGACACAATCGACAATTACTACACTCCCGGCGGTGTAGGCAAAATTGCCGGACTTGGCGGTCCGGAGTCCGACAAATGGTTCATGAACAAAAGAATCGACTCGCAAGAGCCTGCTGTTGATCGTGCTACAAATATCGGTTCTGCCAGGCACAGCGCACTTGATGCCGGAACATTGATAACACCGGCAAGCAAAGCTCTTGCTCAAAAAGGCGTTGCTTTTACGGAGGAAGCAATTGCAAATGCCAAAGCAAAAGCCGCCGATTTCCTGGCCAAAGAAAAAGGAGTTGATTCTACAAAGGAAACTGTACCTTTCTTCAACAGCGATTTGAAATATCCTAACTTCGGCGAAAACGATGCACAATGGTGGAACATCCATCGCACCCCTGCCGACAAACGCAGCCCTGAGCAGCAACAGTTCTATGATCAGCACAGATTCGATGGACTTTCGGGCAAGGAGCAAGCCGATTTCTTGCAAGCCAAAGAGATTCGCGATTTCGTGGCCAATGAGCTGAGAGCCGCTCAGAGACTCGACGGCAAGCAACCTGCCGAATATCAACCGGCTACGGCGAAAGCCCGTTAATGGAAGCACGCTTGCCTGAGCGATACGCTAAACTTGCAGACGGACGGAGTTCAAGCCGGAAGCTCTTGAATTCCGTCCCGTCTGGGAGTTCCGCTGTGAAAAAGCGCATCACTATAACTGAAGCTGCTTCTGAATGTTTTTTGCGCCTTGGCTACGCTGAAACCAGCCTTGAAGAAATCGTTGCTGAAAGTGGTGTGGTGAAGCAAACTATCTATAACTACTTTTCAAATAAAGATGATTTATTTAAAGCAGCTATAGAACATTTATTGCACGCGACTCGCAGTGAGTTCGATTCAAACTGGTATCAACTGCCGCCGGAAAAATTTTTTGCAACTCTGGCAGAACATCAGCTGCGTACTCTTGCGCAAAAGCGGACTACGGATTTTTTACGCTTGCTTGTAAAAGAATGCAGGCGCTATCCTGAGTTGCAGCATATATATGCTGAATCAATTCCGATGCCTTTCGTTAACTTTGTTGCCGGATACATCGAGCGTAAACAGGCTTATTCAGGCGAAATAGATGCTCATGCCTTGGCCTGGTGTTTTCGGGCTGCTTTAACCGGCTATGCGACATTGCTGAATCTGGGAGCACTGGTTGCGGCGCCTTTGCCTTCGCCCGTTCGCTTCATTCAGGTGCTATCCTTTCTTTTCGCAAAATTTCTGGAGCTTGAAAAGAACCGCTCATCAGAACTTGAGACAAAAGAGCGAAAGTTTTTTGGGATTGAGGAGTTTCTGGTATCTGCTGAAGCTCCGCTTGCCTCAAAACGGCTGTCGATTCTGGTGGCTGCCGTCAAAGTATTTTCCGAGAAGGGATATGCCGAGTCGAGCATGGACGAAGTCGCCCTCCGGGCTTCCGTTTCAAAGCAAACTGTTTATAAGCATTTCGGCAACAAAAATCAGTTATATATTTCTCTGGCAGATTCTCTGATTGCCAAATTGCAGGATTCAACTTTGCCTGATCAATCTCTATCCATGCTCGAATATATCCAGCAGCTTGCGGGGCTGCTTTCGGAACAGTCGGAAGAGCCCTGGCTGCGGGAGTATTTTCGCTGTGTTTTCGGGGAGTCACAGGTTTTTCCACTGCCTTCCGGCAGGCTGCTACTTTATTTAATGCATTTTGGACATGCCGGACTGGGCGCCAAAATTAAAGAGACTTACAAGCTCAGTGACAGCGAATCAGAGCCCCTTATACTTATACTTCGTTGCATTATCGGAGCTTTTGTTCTTTTCAGCCAGATTTATGTGCTGGGCGATAATCCATACTTGAATCAAAAATCGCTATTGAAAATCATCTATGCATTGTTGGAAAGCTTTGAGAAAGTCCGCCCTGATTATCCGCCGGATACCGGGATTCAGCTCAAGTAACTGAGTTTATCGCTTTCCTCTATTTGTAAATTGTGCGATGCCGGTTTGAGGAAATCGACAGACTCTTCTTTTTGTTGCTTGGCTCTGAGCAGTGCTTTCTTTATATTCTTAGCTATCTTTATTTCTTTGATTTCAAGTGTATGGAGTTTGACGCCCCATTCTCGTGTTTGTTTGTCCAATCTGGACTTGAGAAGAAAACTCACGCGTCCGCGGTCTGAAATCAGATGCTTTAAATCATGTTGTGAAATTACGGTTCTCAGCGATGTTTGCACGAGTTCTTCGAGAGCTTCGTTCAGGTTGTCGACTTTCAAGATGCGCTTTTGTGCGTCATAAATCTGAAAAATGCAGACGGCTGAAACTTTTACAGGTACGTGGTCCATGGTCATTTCATCGAGCAAAGGCAGAGAAAAGGTTACAAGCCTGGTGTCCACGAGCTCGGCTTGATCTATTAACGGCAATACCAGGTGAATTCCGGCGCCGCGACTGTATGCGAATTTGCCGAAGCGGAAAACCACAAGCTGGTTGTAGTCTTTAACAACTTTGATTCCGGATAAAACGAGCATCAGTGTGAAAACAATGATCCCGCCGATAATCTCCACGATACTTATCTCCAGGCTACTCTCATAGTTTTACCCCTTCTATCGTCCAGTTTCTCCCGGATTTGAAAAATAGGGCAATTACTGTTTTTTAGCGGGCAGATGGCGGGTATGATCGCAGAATAGAGGAAAAGGGCAATCCGCTGGAGGAAGCATGGCTCACGGCGCAGGTCGCTCCGGCACAGAGAGCAATTCTCGTGTCGGCAGAAAAAGGCAGGAAAATAAAAAGCCCCGTGTTCACGGCCGCTGGCTTCTCTTTTTCGGGGTGCTTTTACCTTTAGCCGCAATGCTTTTCGAAACCGGCACGCATTTTTGTGCCAGGCATTTTTTTGACCCCTTTCCCTCTCTGAATCACATAGTTCTTTTTTCGCTCATTCCATTGAGCAATCTGCTGGCTTATCTTTCACTGCACCGGAATTTGACTCAGCATTACGGATTTATGGCTTTAGCAAACGGCATGGCCATGGGTGTGGGTGTCATGTATGCGCTCATGTTTCTGCCTTTGACAATAACGGCCTTTGTCTATACTTTCGCGCTTGGGTTCGGTCTTTTTGCTCTGGCGCCGCTGCTGTCCCTTCCCTGTTCATTTTTAGCCGGCAAAACCGTTGCTGCGCTTGCCGAGATCAAGAAAACCTATTTCAACCCGCATCAAGTTGAGCATTTGGGGCATTTAATAGTTCTGATTATGGTTGTTTCGGTTGAGTTGCCGTCAACTCTTACTCGAATTCATTTGAGCATGGCCGCCAATCCGAAAAGTTCGCAAGCCGGCGTGAAATGGTTGCGACAGTTCGGATCTCAGGAAGTGCTCTTGCGTGCATGTTATGAACGCTCAGGCAGAGCAACGGACATTGTCGGTTCCTTATACGAAGCTGCTCATCCTGTAGGCATCGAAGACGCGCGAAGAATTTTTTACAAGGTTACAGGTAAAGCCTTCAACTCGGTGCCTATCCCCGCATCGGCACGCGCCACAATTCAGCATGCGGGCTTGGTCAGTGACCCGGCCGGCTTGAATGCCGATGTTCAGGATGAGTTCGATTTAGATGCCGACATTGCGGGTGAGAAGGTGAGCGGTGTGGCTCGCGGGCTGAAGATAAACAAAGGCAAAATTGAGGGAACTGTAGATTCCGATGCTCTTCTTGCAAAATACGATTTGAGTTTTAGTTTTGCAAATGAATCTCCGTATGATCGAGAAGCTCGAGCAAAAATAAATTTGCCTGCCGGCGCCTGTGTCGACAAAGCGATTCTCACCTACAACGGCGTGCCGCATGAAGCTAAAATTATGGTGCGCAGTCAGGCTCGGCAAATTTATCAAGAAGCTGTGATGCAGCACAAAGAAGATCCTCTCCTTCTCAGCATGAGCGGTCCGGATCAAATTTTGCTTCAGTGTTTTCCCGTGCATCCAAAAGCCGCCATGAGCGTGACGATTTCAATCGTGAGTCCTCTGATTTATGATTCAGAGAAAAATGCTCTTCTCAATCTTCCGGCGTTTGCCGAGAAAAATTTTCAGTCGGATGAAGCTTTTGATTTGAAGCTTTTATCCAATCGTTCTTTAGAGACTCTCTCAACTAAGAAAATAAAGTTTGAAAGCCGTGAAGTTTCAGGCGCGCAACGGCAGAGTTGGGAGTCGCATGGAGTTTTTCCTGCAAATCAACTAGCTGCGCCCGAAGCGACGCTTCGTATATCAAGAAACCCAGCGATTGACTACGTATATTCAGAAGATGCAGTGAATCCGGAAAGACGATTCTGCCTTCGAAGAATTAGTGCTCCACATATTACAGAAGCTTCAAAGCTTTATCTTGTTATTGACGCTTCTGCCGAGATGGCGGCTCATCTGCCTGAAATCGGCTCAGCGCTTAAATCTTTACCCGCTGAAAAAATTGCTGGAATTACAGTTGTCAGAGACAAGTCTATCTCTATTGCGCCGGAAAAGGCTGCAGTAGTATTGAAAGAATTTCAAGCTGCCGGTGGGCAGGACGACAGTCCTGCTCTTTATGAAGCTCTGGAGAAAGCCGCCGGCAGTGCCGACGCCGCGGTGCTCTGGCTACACGCTTCCCAGCCTGTCAGCGATGCTGCTGATGAGCTGCTTAAATCAAGATTGAAAAGATTTTTGACAGCAAGCCTTCGCTCACCGATTTTGTACGATCTGCAATTGCAGCCAGGACCTGTGGAACTTATGGACGGCTTGCAGGGCAATTCAAGTCTCCTGAAACTCGCCTATACAGGTGATTTGAAAGCCGATTTTGAGCGCCTTGTCAGAGCCTGGCGAAGTCCCCAATTTCGCTTTGAGTTCAGATTTCCTGAAAATATTTCTGCAGATGAATCCTATAAAAAAGTCAGCAAGGATCTTTGTGCAATTGCTGCATATCAGCTGCTTTGTCGAGCTGTCAACGACAACGATACAGAGTCATACGCGATTGCTGAAGACTACCATCTGGTCAGCCCCGTTTCCAGTGCTGTTGTTGTTGAGGAAATCCCTCAGTTAGACGCTGTTTCTTATCCGGTACCGGCCCCTGCACCCGATCCTGTGGAAACTTTTGCGGCTGCAATCAACCCCGCAAATATGTACTGGGGATTCAGGTATTCATTGAGTGATTCTTTTCAGAGGATTAGTTCTAATCTAAACCGGCTCAACTCTGTATCCTCCGGGGATTCCTTCGATTACGTGAGCGCGCCGAGCAGAACCAATAGTCCGCGCAGGCGGATAAACCGAAGGCAGTTAATTTCAGCGCCTGTTGCTTCCGGTGGCGCAGTTTCAGGTTCTTACGACGCAGACGGAGCCGGCTTGAATTCCACAGGGTCTCAGCTACCCTCTTCGGCCGCGCCGAATGCTTCTTCTTACGAGCCTGTTACCGGGCTTTCCGATAAAGAGCCGTTAAGCATTGCCAATCAATACGCGGCTCCGCCTTCATCCGGCCAAATTCAAACTTTGCAGAGAAATAAAGCTCGGGCAGAATCAGTGACCGGCGAAACTGACTCTGCTCTTAGTCGAGAATCCGCATTCTCAGAGAAGAAGCAAATTGCAGCTGCTCCGCTGTTGGATGCTATGAAGTCCGTCGAAGAATCAAATGCAAGCTTAAAAGATTTAAGCGATAAGCCGTCTGTGAAAAGTGATCTTACAAAGGGCGCCGCATGTGACGAAATCATTGCTGCAAAAGAATCCAGCCATGCCGAAATCGAAAGCAGGCTGGCTTCCATTCCGCCGCCGCCGCCGCATCTTGTCTCTCTAACTCTATGTTTCTTGTTCCTCTTGGGTGTTGTCAGTCTCTTTCGACGGCTTTTAGCCTTGGGCAAAAAGTGAATTGTGATGGGCTATCATTAGGCACTGATAATCCCCCGCAAAGATCGAGTCGCCATGGCAGAAAATAACCTTGACTTCAAGCCGTACATTTCTCCTGATGCTAAGGTGAAAGAGTTCACTCCCCGTGCCGTCATTATCGGAATCGTATTTGGAATTCTTTTCGGCGCTGCTTCAGTGTATCTGGCGCTCAAAGCCGGACTTACAGTTTCTGCGTCAATTCCGGTTGCTGTTCTTGCCATATCGCTTGGGCGAAAATTTCTGAACACGACGATACTTGAAAACAACATCATACAGACCACTGCCTCGGCCGGTGAATCGATAGCTTCCGGTGTTGTTTTTACTTTGACTGGTTTTCTTTTTCTTTCTTTAAGCCAGAACGGCGAGAGTGTTGGTGCCCCTTATTTCAATTACTGGACAATTTTTACACTGGCGGCGCTTGGAGGAATGCTCGGCACTTTGATGATGATTCCATTGCGTCGCTCTTTGATTGTTAAAGAACACGGCAAGTTGCCATATCCCGAGGGCACTGCCTGTGGTTCTGTTTTAATTGCTGGAGATAAAGGCGGCGAGTTTGCCAAAACTGCATATCAGGGTCTAGGCTTTGCGATGATTTATGCGCTTGGGCAGCATGTTTTCCACATTATCGCTGAGGCTCCTGTGTACGTAACCAAGCAAAGCAACAAGTTCTTTCCATCGGCAACCGTCAGCGGCGATATCACTCCTGAATATCTCGGCGTGGGTTATATCGTCGGTCCACGTATTGCCGGGATTCTTGTTGCCGGTGGTGTGCTTTCCTGGCTTGGTTTGATCCCATTGCTTGCTGCGATTGTTCCTATGGATACGATCGCGGGGCAGCTGGTCAAACTCGGTTATTTGCAAAGTCTCAATGTCGCGGGCGGAACCGGCGGCTGGGACCCGACAACTCATACATTTGCCAATACTGCCGAAGCCGTTTATCGCGCGTATATCAGGCAAATTGGTGCCGGAGCCGTCGCAGCAGGCGGATTCATGACCCTGCTCAAGACTATACCGACAATCGTCACTTCGTTTAAAGAGAATCTTGGTATGATCGGTCGAAAGGATAAGATTGCTGAAGCTAAATCCCTAGAAAGAACGGAGCAAGATCTCGATTTTAAAACAGTAATTTTCGGTTCGCTGGCGCTTGTTGTTTTGATGGCCGTTTTGCCGCAGGTGCCGGGTGATTCTATTGGTCAAAAATTACTGATAGGGCTACTCGTAGTAATATTCGGATTTTTCTTCGTTACTGTTTCTAGTCGCATAGTCGGAATCATCGGCTCAAGTTCAAACCCTGTATCGGGAATGACGATTGCAACGCTGATGGCTACTTCTCTTGTTTTCATAGGTTTTGGTTTATCGGGCCGAATTTATGAACCCCTGGTACTGGTGGTCGGCGGCATTGTTTGTATTGCTGCTGCCAACGGCGGTGCCACCTCGCAAGATTTGAAAACCGGATACATAGTTGGTGCCACGCCTAAATACCAGCAGTTAAGTCTTTTTGTCGGAGCCGTGGTTGCTTCGATTGTGATTGGTTTAACTGTGAAATTATTGGATCATCCATCTCCGGACATGATTGCAAAGGGCATTGTTCACGCAATCGGCAGCGATAAGTTTCCCGCACCGCAAGGTACTTTGATGGCAACTCTAATCAAAGGCATGCTCTCTTTCAATCTCGATTGGAACTTCGTACTGGTCGGCGTTTTTCTTGCTACCACGATGGAACTTTGCGGTGTGAATGCTTTGAATTTTGCAGTTGGTGCCTATCTGCCTTTATCAACAACTCTGCCTATATTCGTAGGCGGCATGCTCAAAAAATTCGTGGATATCTCAGCAGAGCGTCGGGGTGCCGAGCTTGAAGACGCGGAGATCGGAAAGGGCAGTTTGTTTGCCACTGGACTTGTTGCCGGGGGTGCGCTGGCGGGAGTTATTGTTGCTTTGATTTCAATTCCCGAACAGATGTTCAAAGCGCTTGAACGTATCAGCATGGAGCATCGCCTGACTGAAATGCTCGGTTCTTCAGGTTATCAACTTTTGGGAGTTGCTTGTTTTGCATTTATGGGATTCGTGCTTTATCGAGTTGCAGGTTCTACAGCTGCTCCAGCTTCTGGAGATAGCGAAAAAGCTAGTGCGGACTCCTGAGCCGGGCAAAGAAAATGAAGGCAAATTGACATCTTAGATATTGATGAGATCTGGTCGACTAGAGGCTTCATCTGCGGAGTTCGCATCTTTTCATAGTCTTATTTGAGTGACCCGAATCCAGGCTATTCGCACCAAATATATGCAAGATATAAACGCTGGAGTCCTGTAGCTATCGGACACTCGCAGCTGCTTGATATTTACGCTAAAACGCGAAAGCTTAACATCCCGATTTAATCTTAAATCACATTCGACATAAAAACTGCCGATTAGATTAACTCTGGTAGTCTATTGGGAACATCCGCGATAGCCATTAGGCGGCATTTTTGACCGTTTGAAGCCCTCAAATTGGCTCATTTTCACAATTTTTCGAGCGGATTCTACATATTGAATGCTCGAGTCTAATAATTTAGATTTGCATTAACGAGGGTACTGCTGGTCCGCCGTGTACGTTGGCATATTTGCGATAGGGTTATAGCATCCGATGATTCTTAATCTGGTTTTGAAAGCTCTGGGTAAGAAAAAAACAGAGACGGTCAATGTGGAGAACAGTGCAGCGCCCGTTGTCTCTGAAGACGTGGTTGCACCGCTATTGCAGCAGTACGAACTTTTTCACAAAAGAATTCAGCGCCAAAAAGCTGAGTCTGAAATACCCAAAACCTGGGTGACGAAAGCCAGCCAAGAAATGTGCGTTTTCAATGATGGATCTTATGTCATGCGAAACGCCGCCGGGCAAATTATCAAAACTCGCGATGCGATGCACCGGGTTACAGAATATCGTCGTGATGAAGAAAGCGGCGAACTTCTGGTCAAGAAATTCGGTGTCTGGAACAGTCTTGAATTCGGCGGCTGTCTTGCCGAGGACGGCACACTGACTCGTAAGTGTCAGGACGGTCTGATGCAAGAATGTCTTGACGGAACGGAGATTCACATTTCATTCAGCAAGAGAAGCTTGATTGCCCGCAACGAGCGCAGCGGCGAAGAAATCGCATTGAATTTGGGTGGTCTTCTTCGTCATCGCCACAGCCGTGACGGTGTCGAGCTGTATAGTGTTTACAGAGACGGAGCTCTTGAAGAAGAGTCTGAAATTTACGAAACTCCGATTCGTTGCATGATCAAAACCATGTCCGAAGATCAGGAGCTGATTAACGTGGCTCGTATCGAGCGTCGTTATGAACAGGGCAAACTGATATCGGAAGTCTATACTTTCCTGGACTCTAAGACTGCCAGCCGGGCGCTTCGAATTTGTTTGAACCTGCCTTCCGGAGAACTTCACCTTGCCAAGGTTCACAAAGTCGTGAATCATTTTGATGCAGGCCGGCTCAAGGAAACAACCTTTGAGCTCTCCGAACCGGTCAGTGTTACACGAGACAGCGAAGGCAATGTTTCACTCATTCGAGGCATCAGCAAAGTTCGCCGCTTTTTGATGCATGAGGATGTTTGCGCTGTTGTTTTTGTTGATGCTAACGGCGACGAAAACCTCTATTTCCCGACACTTTAAGTCCCAAAGCTTCATTCACGGATTCCTCACGAACCCTTGCTATGTTTAATGCATGGAAAGGAAATCGGGAGAGAGTTCAATGAAAATTCAATCAAGCAGTCTGGCATTTCTGAGTCTTGGTCTGCTTGCACTCGCTTCAATGTTTGTGAGTCCTGCAGCTATTGGTCAGATCGCTTTTCCGGCGGGCTCTAAATTAATCACCACTGGTGGTGACACTACTCCTTCCGGTCCTCACAAAATTGAGTGCCAGGTGAAAAATTATAGCTGGCCTCAAAGACCGACCTTAAGCACTCGTATTCACGAAAAGCACTACGACAGACAGGTCGTTTTCGAGGGCCCAGCGACGCTCTAGCACTGGAATTTCATTGGTTTTGGGAAAAGACAGCGCAAACAATAATCCGAAGCTTCAATAAGAATTTCAAAAGCGATGCTGCAATCCGGAGGACTGTCGGCAATGGAATTTCATTTGAAGCTTTGGATTATTCGTTAAGAAGATCCGCTCTTATTGATCGACGATCAATTGACAAAAAAGTTTTTCTGCTCATAATTGCAATATTATGAACTCAGGAATTAACTCAATCGCATTGCCAGCATACCCAGCCGTCCGGCTGGGCTGACAGAGCGTGCTTTAGTTCTAAAGCTATATGCAGTCGGCAAGCCAACCTTGATCAAGGCTGGCTTTTTTGTTTCTTGAACACAGAGGTTTTGAAAATGCGTTGGTCAAATATTTTTATACCGACTCTTCGGGATGAACCGGCTCATGTGGAAGCCGCAAGTCACCGTCTTTTGCTGCGAGCAGGCTATATCAGGCTTTTGACTGCGGGGGTTTATAGTTTGCTGCCTCTGGCTCAGCGCGTCCGCTTGAAAATAATCGAAATAATCAGACAGGAGATGAATGAAATCGGAGGGCAGGAGTTTCTTTTATCGGCCTTGCAACCCATGGAACTCTGGGAAGAAAGCGGCAGAAAAGATGCTGTTTCAGATATCATGTTTTGCTTGAAAGACCGAAAAAATTCCGAACTTGCACTGGGTTTGACCCATGAGGAAGTTTTTACCTCAATTGCAAAATTCGGGCTCTCGTCTTACAAACAGCTGCCCCAAATCTGGTATCAAATTCAAACTAAGTTTCGAGATGAATTGCGTCCTCGAGCCGGACTCTTGAGGGTTCGGGAGTTCACAATGAAAGATTCTTATTCATTTGATCTGGATGAAAGCTCTCTTTCAAGATCCTATCAATTGCACTTTGATGCTTATTGCCGAATATTCAAACGCTGCGGGCTCGATTTTATTCCGGTGCAGGCCAGCTCCGGCGCGATGGGAGGCAGCGACTCGACTGAATTTATGTATGCATCTCCGGCGGGAGAAGATACTCTGGTTATCTGCGAAAATTGCCGCTATTCAGCAAATCTGGAAAAGGCTGAAAGTTCTTTTGGGCAAATTGACTTAGAGCAAGAGCCGGAGCAGGATTTGCTTGAGTTTCATACACCCGAAATTCGCAGCATAAAACAGCTTGCTGAGTTTGAAGGCGGAGCCCGGGCTTCAAGGCAAATCAAAACACTCGTTTTTGTATCTGATTTCGGGCTTTTGCTTGCTTTGCTGCGAGGGGACCAGGAATTAAATGAGAGTAAATTGCAGGCGGCGCTAAAATCGTCGAGCCTGCGTCAGGCAAATGATAGCGAGATATTTGATGCTATGGGTGCTCACGCCGGTTCACTTGGAGCTTGCGGTCTTAATTATGGCGAGAAATTCAAGATTAAGACTATCGTTGCGGATCGCTCTTTAGAGAAGCGCGTCAATATGCTGACCGGTGCAAATAAGGACGACTACCATTATCGTGGTGTGTCCATGAAGCGAGATATTCAAGTTGAAAGATTTGTCGACTTGCATACTGTTCAGGAGGGGGAAGCTTGCATCAAATGTGGTGGCAAATTGAAGCTTTGCCGTGGGCTTGAAATTGGACATATATTCAAGCTTGCTACTCGTTATTC
Organism: Candidatus Obscuribacterales bacterium; assembly: GCA_019748395.1. GTDB lineage: Bacteria > Cyanobacteriota > Vampirovibrionia > Obscuribacterales > Obscuribacteraceae > JAIEPM01. Next base: position 12,173 of record JAIEPM010000469.1, on the reverse strand, counting down.
AGAAGCGATGAATGCTCGGGTTTTGGCTGCTGACGGCAGCCGTTTGCCCATTTTTATGGGCTCCTACGGCATCGGGGTTGAGCGTTTGATGGCTGCGATTGTGGAGGCAAGTCATGACCGGAACGGCATCAAGTGGCCGCCGTCAGTAGCGCCCTTCGATCTTGTTATTATGCCCGTGAATCGCAAGGATGAAGAACAATGGCGTCTAGCGCAAGAGCTGTATTTTTCTTTTCGAAGGAGAGACCTTGAAGTTTTGCTCGATGATCGTGAAGAACGCCCCGGTGTGAAGTTCAAAGACTTTGACCTTATTGGTGTGCCTTATCGCTTGACCATCGGCAAGGGAGTCGGGCAGGGTGTCCTGGAGTTTCAAAACCGCCTGACTGATGAAAAATCCGAGATCGCTCTTTCTGAAACGGTGGACATAATCTGCAAGAAGCTGAGCGAGCAGAAGAATCCGCAATAAATCGGTCAGATGACGGAGTTACCCACTTGCCAAGTCCGGGAACTTAGCTATGAGGGTAAGTGGCTTTAATGGCTGGTTGGGTTGCTGCTTGAAAGAGCAAAGAAAGACGAAATATTCGCTGCAGTTCTTTCTGAATTGCGCCTTTAGTTTGTCTTTGCTCTTTTCAAATTCGGTCTTGCACTCAGCCGCTCAAGAGCCTGCTCCTGCCGGTGAGTCTTCTCAGTCCGAGCAAGGCGAAGCTCAGCCCGAGGAAAACTCTGAAGCACCGCCGGAGTCAGAGTCCGGCTCCGGCAGCCGGGAGCCGAATAGCTCCGGCGCTACAGAGCTTGTTTCGAGCGATTGGCTGAAGCAAAAGCCGCTTTCTTCCCATCAAAACTGTCCGCCCTTCAGCAAAGTCCCTTGCAACAGCAGCGGCAAGCGCAAAGCCGGAGTGCCGTGTATTCCGATGATGCTTATCGACGACCCGAACACGCTTCTGGTTTGCGATCGTGAAGCTAATATTCGAGCCGAGAAGAGAAACATCAGTTTCAGTCGCGGCAAAAGCGTAATCATGGTAGGCCGGGAGCCTCTCGTCGTCGACACGCCGCTTTGCTCGGTGAGCTTGCCGGGCGGCAGCGCTGCCATTATTGAACAGACCGACAAAGGGCTATTTCGACTTGACCATTTAAGCGGTGCCCCGTCAATCATTTCAGTAAAGCGCTGGAAAAAAACGAGAGTGCTGTCGGCTCATTCAGGAAAGGAGATTTGTATCGCAGGCAAAAACTTTCCGATAGCGGACGTTCTTTCAGCTGATTCTGTTTATAGCAAAGAAAAATCTTCCGCGCTTGAAGATGAAGGTATAAGCTACTCTGAACGCAGTTTTGAACCCAAGCAGCTGCTGGACAAGGAATGTCTTTTGCAATGCGATTCCAGCAGTTTCTTTCAAGTTCGCTATCAAGTCAATTCTCTGAGAAACTCTGTACAGAAACAGGAGCTGCCGTTTTCTGAGGCAGCTTGCGGCGGGCAGTCATCAATGCTTATTTTCGATGATAACGACTCTTGCGACCTGCACGCCGTAGCGCTGGAGCAGGCGCTGAAACCACTGCCTTTGATGAGCGCTAAGACTGATTCCGCCTTGCTCAAATTCAATGGTGAAACCCGGCTCGATTTAAACCATCCTTCGGTACTAAGTTTAACTGAAGGTGAGTTATTGTTGTCGGCGCATAAATTGACTTTCCTGAAAACTCCTGATTCGATGATCAGGATTGAGCCCGGCAGCATGGTCTTTGTGACTGTCAATGACGGGGTCAGCAAGCTGAGAACAATCTGGGAAGATCGATGCAATAGTGTTCTTCAAAGAATTGCTGAAAAATCCTACAACGTACATGCCGGAGACGAGTGCATGATTGCTCCCGATCTTCGCTCTATTTATTTGAGCGCCTCTAAAGATCTGGTCGGCCGGCGACAGACACATTACACGGAAGCTGATGAGCGGGTTCTTCACTTTTCAGAAGTATCGCTTGTTTCTCTTGTGCAGAGCTCAAGTTTGCTAAGTCAGCTGAGCAACAGTCAATTGCCTGAAGACCAGGCGCTGTCAAAGAAATTGAACAAGATGGCTGCAATTCTTGTACAAATAAGTGCGTCGCACGGCATGTATGAGTTGTTGCAAACTCCGCAATGGCGGCACGAGGGAAAAACCTCTTATCTGGCACCCGGCGCTCAGCTTGATTAGTGCCACTTGACAGTAAGTAATGATTGAAACATAAGGGCGCCGATTCAGGTACAATATAGCCCTGCTTTGGTTGGCTCAGCCGTTTTGACGGCGAAAGGTTTGCCGCTTTGATGTTCAAGGATTACGCAGTTAACGGCGTTTTTGATGAGATGTTCCAGGAAAGCGGGCAAACCAGACCCCACTACGATCCGGTTTTCAGGCAGCTCAGTAATTTGGACCAGGCTGCGTTTCAACGGCGACGCCGCATGGCGGACCTTGCCTTTAGAAATCAGGGCATTACTTTTACTGTATACAACGATAACTCAGGCGTGGAGCGGATCTTCCCTTTTGATCTGGTGCCGCGAATTGTGCCTGCCGCCGAGTGGCAAACCATTGAGAAGGGGCTTGAACAAAGGATTCTCGCGCTAAATCTTTTTTGCAAAGATGTTTATCACAACCAGCATATTTTGCGCGAAAAAATTATTCCTCCCGAAATGATTTACAGCGCCAAAATGTTCAGGCGCGAGATGATTCATGTATCAGTGCCTAATGATATTTATATTCATGTATGCGGCAGTGATCTGATTCGAGACCGGGACGGCAATTATCTGGTGCTCGAGGATAATGGGCGCACTCCCAGCGGCGTCAGTTATGTGCTTGAAAATCGCAGCGTCATGAAACGCGTTCTGCCCAGTCTTTTTGAAAGCTACAGCGTCAGAGCCGTTGAAGATTATCCCTTCAATTTACTGCAAATTTTGAAAGAGCTGGCTCGGCATCCGGTGGATGACCCTAACATTGTTGTTTTGACGCCCGGCATTTATAACTCCGCCTATTACGAACACAGTTTTCTTGCAAGACAAATGGGTGTTGAGCTTGTGGAAGGCAAAGATTTGATTGTTGATAACAATCATGTTTACATGCGGACCACAGCGGGTTTGCGCCGTGTGGATGTGATTTACCGCCGTATCGACGACGACTTTCTCGACCCGCTTTGTTTCCGACCGGACAGCATCCTCGGCGTGCCCGGTTTAATGAATGCTTATCGCTGCGGCAATATTGCTCTGGCAAATGCCGTGGGTACAGGCGTTGCTGATGATAAGGCGCTCTATCCTTTCGTCCCGGCGATGATCAAATTCTATTTGCAGCAGGATCCGATTCTCAATAATGTGCCGACTTATGTTTGTGCAGATGACAAAGAGCGCAAATATGTTCTTGAGCATCTGGAAGAACTGGTTGTTAAATCTACAAACGAATCGGGCGGCTACGGCATGTTGATGGGTCATCAATCAAGCGCTGCAGAACGGGCTGAATTCGCCTTGAAAATTGAAAAGGATCCTCGCAATTTTATTGCGCAGCCGATCGTGGAATTGAGCCAGCATCCGAGCCTTGTCGATGATCATTTTGAAGGTCGTCGTGTTGACTTGCGACCATATATTCTTTTCGGCAAAAAAGTGATCATAACTCCCGGCGGACTCACAAGAGTTGCTTTGAAGGAAGGTAGCCTTGTTGTTAACAGCTCGCAGGGCGGCGGTAGCAAGGACACCTGGGTCCTGGAGGAACAGCGTTGAGTCAGAAGCAAGAAAAAATTGTGAAGAATCAGGCGATGAACCAGTCGACTCGTGCGGAAATACCGATTTTCTTGAGCGCGCGTGTGCCGCGCAGCCCTACCAGTAAACCGATGCTCGCTCGAGTTGCCGAGTCTATGTACTGGATGAGCCGTTACATGGAAAGGGCTGAGCATGTGGCGCGCATAACACAGGTTAATTTCAACATGCTGATGGATCTCGGCGAAATCGCACATAGCATGCAGGAAAAACAGTGGCAGGCGGTTTTGCATATTTTGAGGCTGGATCAAAGCCCGGAAGCGCAGGCGCTTTTTGCAAGTCCGGACCGCAACCTCGGGCAGCACCTCACTGAATTCAAGACTTTGAACCTCTTAAACAAGAACAGCTTGCTCAATTGTTTAACCAAGGCTCGCGAAAATGCTCGCAGTATAAGAGAAAGCATCTCGGCTGAGATGTGGGAAACGTTGAATACTCTCTACTGGTCGCTTCTCTCTGACGATGCAAAACAGCGTTTGGAGGAAAGCCCCCAGCAAATTTTTCAATCCGTAATTATGGGCTCCATGCTTTTTCAGGGCGTATCGGATCAGACGCTGCCGCACGGTCAGGGCTGGCAATTTATACAATTGGCTAAATACCTGGAACGTGTAGATATGACTTGCCGGGTAATTGATACGTTATTTGATGTATTGCGTTCTAATGAAGCGACAATGGAAGGTCCTCTCAAAAACATTCAGTGGATGGCTGTTTTGCGTTGTTGCAGTTCAATTGAAGCCTTTCGCCGCCGTCATGTGGGAGACCTTGACCCTCAGAGGCTTGCCGCTTTCTTGATTCTCGATAAGGAATCGCCCCGCTCGATACGCTATTGCATCCGGGCTGCTCAAAAAGCCGTAGCCGGAATCGCCACTGCAGTTCATCCGCAGGAAATCGATCCGGCTGAGCGCATTCTCGGCCGGCTGAATTCACAGCTGGAATATGCCGAAACCAGGGAGTTTACCGGGGTCGGGCTCAAATATGTTCTCAAGCAAATCCTGGATAACACGGCCGAGTCCGCATCTGCAATTCAACGTTCTTACTTCCTACATTAGAAAACTATGCTTTTATCAATTACACATCAAACCGATTTGAATTATTCCGATTACATCAGCGAATCGGTTATGGAACTGCGCATGGCACCGCGGCAGGAGAAATTTCAGCACCGGCTTTCTTTCAATCTGGCTATTGGTCCGGCTTCTAAAGTTAAGAGCTATTTTGACTGGCTTGGTAATTCGGTGCACGCTTTTTCAATTAATGCACTGCACGACAAAATTCAAATTATCGCTACAAGTGTTGTTGAAACCATCTCGCCGGCCGTGCAACTGGAAGCTCTGCCGGACCACTGGCAGCGTGAGCGCAGTTACGACTACACACTCTATGACTTTCTACTTTTTGGCGGACCTGTAGTTGATACGCCTTCATTGAGAGAACTGTCTTCTTCAATTCTGGACAGCGTTGCAGCTGAAGCTTCCTCTCCTAAAGTCGGCGATCTGATCCTGGCTATGCTGCGCAAAATTGACACTGATTTCGTTTACGAAAAAGGCATAACAACTTCAGCCAGTCCGATTACTGAAATTCTTGAACATGGTCGCGGTGTTTGCCAGGACTTCACTCACTTAATGGTGGGCTTGGCTCGCTCACTTAATATTCCGGCGCGCTATGTAAGCGGCTATATTCATCCGGACCATGAACGTTTTCGGGGATACGCCCAGACTCATGCCTGGGTTGAAATTTTTGTTCCGAGTCTCGGCTGGGTTGGTGTGGACCCAACCAATAACTGTATTGCCGGAGAGAATTTTGTAAAAGTTGCAGTCGGCAGAAATTATCAGGATGTGCCGCCCAACAAAGGGGTATACAAGGGAGAGGGCAAAGAGACTATTGAAGTCGCCGTTCATTCAGAACAGCTGAATAATATTCCTATTGATCTTGCCGCCGAGCGTACGGAAGCTCTCAATATTCCGGTTTTTGCCGGAAATATTGATGAAATAATCCAGCAAATAAGGCAACAGCAAGAGCAGCAACAGCAATAGATTTGGACAAAGAAGCTCTCCTGGCGCTCAAATTTCAGCTACTATAGTGTAGGGGGGGGCTGAAGCGCTGATGCAGGGTAAGGAATCTGAGGAAGAATTCGAGGGCGCTGCTAATTCGGCGGAAACACTGGCACCGCCTGTTGCTCAAAGTCCATGGGCTATCGATTCCGATACTTTGTCGAAACAAATTTACGGCGGCGGCGATTCTACAATACCCTCGCAGATTAACTTCCAAGACTTGAATGCAGCCTCGAAAGTCGAGAAAACCCTGATTGGCGAAATCATTGACAATCAGTACCGGATCACTGAGGTTCTTGGAAAAGGCGGTATGAGCGTAGTTTATAAAGCTACGCATATGGTTCTTAATCGTGTTGTTGCTATTAAAACCATGCATTCTCATCTGGTTTCGGACTCTAATGCTTTGATGCGATTCAAGCAGGAAGCGCTAGCTGCCAGCCAGCTCGACCATCCCCATGTCATCAAAGTCTACGGCTTCGGTATCACCGGCGGTGAAGCGTCGCAGCCCTACATCGTCATGGATTATATTCAGGGTGAATCCTTGTCCGAGTTAATACGGGCTAAAGGACGGCTCTCTGTTGAAACTAGCCTCAAAATCTTCATTGAAGTTTGCGAAGCGCTTTCTCATGCCCACGAAAAAGGTGTAGTTCACAGAGACTTGAAGCCCAGCAATATCATGCTTCTGGACAAAGAGAATGATCCTTACTACGTTAAACTTGTGGATTTCGGTATTGCCAAGCTTCTGACTCAGGAAGGGGAAGCTGCCCACCGCTTGACCCAAACCGGCGACATCTTCGGTAGTCCTCTGTACATGAGTCCGGAGCAGTGTCGCGGTGGACTTGTCGATAAACGCTCCGATGTTTATTCACTGGCTTGTGTTTTCTATGAAACTTTAAGCGGCAATCCGCCGCACCGCGGCAGCAATGTTTTTGAAACTTTTCACAAGCATATTTCGGAACTGCCTGCGTCTTTGAATATTCCGGACGTAGAAAAGCTATTAATAGACCGGCTGGATGCAATCATTTTTCGGGCTCTGGAGAAAGACCCTGAAAAGCGCTATCAGGCGATGTCCGACTTCGCTAAAGACCTGAAGAGCTTAAATGCAGATCTTGAATCCGGACTGGTCAGTGCGTCGATGGCACATGGTCTGGCTAAGCAAAAGCGCTGGCTGCGGCGCTTTCTCAGAACCGCGCCGAGAGCAGCTTTGCTTTTGCTTATTTCAATTGTGCTTCTTGCTTGTGTCGGGGTTTTTGTTTATTTCAAATCTGCCTGGTTCTTGACTGCTCACGACTTCGAGCCGCTTGAGCCGAGCTGGCTTGTTTATGAGCCGCCCAGGTTTTTGCGGGAAAAACTGGGTGCCGACGAGCGTCAAAAGAAATTGGATGACGGCAGAGCGATGCTTGAATTCGGAAAAGTTGCCCATGGCGAAGATTCAAAAGAGATGCTCGAGCTCTATCGAAAGCGCGCCTTGAGCTGTGCGCAGCTTAATGCAATTCCTGAAGAAATTGATGCCCGGGAAAAAATTGTTTCTTGTTTGGACAGTCAAATTAAACCAAAAGCTTTTGATTTCAGTGTGGTGGTGCCCGGTCGCGAGTTTGAGGAAGTGAGAATCGATGGGGACATGGTTTATGCCAAAGAGTGTGAACTACTCGGAGAGCGACTGGTGCAAACTGAAAGCTATGAGGATGCCGTACCTTTATTGGAAAAGGCGGACCTGATCAGGAACTCGTCGAGCTCGCGGGATTCAAGAGTTAAAATCGACCTGGCTCTTGCTTACTTTCATACTGAAAAGATAAATAAATCGCTGCTTTTGTTGAATGATATTGATGAGAACGAGGGAGATCTTCGTCAAAAGGCAATCGCAATGGCCGTTAAAGGCCAGATACTCAGGCACTTATCAAAGCTTGCCGAAGCAGAAAACGCTTACGGCAAAGCTCAAGAGCTGGCAAATGCCGCTGAAATTTCGACTTTTCGTTCCAAAAATAATTTTCTCGGAGACTTATCTTTAATATCTGCGTATACAGCCTTGCAGTCCGGTCGCTATTCCGATGCGATGAAGTCGTTTGCCCGTTCGGCGCCGCGTTTTGAAGAAAAATTCAAGAGTCATCCGCAGCTATTGCAGCCGATACTGGACGCGTATGCTTATGCTTGCTGGCGCAGCGGCAATTGTTTTGAAGCTTATCGATTGAGAGAGCGTTCTCTGGCTCTGGGAGAAACCGGGGCAAAAAGCAGCCGCTAAGCACTTTCTGTCAGCGAATTTTGCCGTCATCTAGATCGTCAAGTTCTGAGTTAACCAGTTCTGAATCGTCGTCAGTCACCATAAGCTGCATTTCGTCAGTGACCAATTTATAGCCGCTCAGCGGCTGAAACTCGGCTTTATCAACTTTAGCTTTGCTGTAAGAGTCGGTGTCGATAACAATCCTTTTGCTCCTTTTTGTGACGCCGTTCACTGCAGTAGTTCCAAGGTCTCGCTCGATTCGCAGCGGTAACCCTAAATCTGCCGGCATTTGACTCATTTCTGCAAAATCTTTGATTACATTTTGCGGTACACCGGAGTTCTTTGCTGCCCAAACTTCCGTTGCCCAGCGCGACTTGACGGCTTTCGTCTTTTTGTTCACAAACTCTCGTTCAATCAAGTAATGATTGCAATCAAGTCCTGCAAGTTTTTCACTGTCAAGTTTTTTTGTGCTGTGCTTGGACTCAACAGCCATGTCCATGTCTTTCTGTCCGGCCAGCATGGCAGCGCTCTTTTTTGTCAGCTGCAAACAATTTCCGTTTGCGGCATTGTAGGCCATGGTACCTTTTCCCGGTTGCATGATCACTACTATGTTGGCTGACTCGATTCGCGCTCCTAGCTTGCTCAGTTTTACTTTTGTGAGTCCAAGAAACTCGTTGCGCTGATCCATAACCACGCAATCGACCATTGTTCCGGTTTTAGCGGCCATACTGCTGAGCTTGGGCTTTGGCGCTTTGTTCTTGCGAGCTTTTGTCGACACTTCTTCCATGTCGTCGATTCCTGCTTCCGAATCAAGGTCTGCCGTGTCTGTCTTCTGGCTACTCTCGCTTTTGGCATTGTCTTCGGTTTTGGGTGCCGGAGCGCAGGAGTGAAGCAAAACGGCGATCAAAGGCATAAGACAGCCTCTGGCTAATTCCGGGGATATTAAAGGGCTGGTCTTTGCCGGTTTAAGTCTTTTATCTGCCATAGCTTCCAGCTTTCAATTTGCTAAAAATGCGACCTAATTATCGTACCAAGATTGCTCCGGGGCTAATCTTCTGAAAGCTCTGGCATAAAATTTCAATTTCGCATTAGAATCTTATTTTATAAGTGATTATTTCAAGGATAAACTGCACATATTCAGCTGGGGGGCTGAGAAAACATGGTTTGGGACTGCCTTATCGGGTGGGTAGTAATAGTATTCACAGTGGTTGGCTGGTCCAATGGGATTCGCAGCTGGACAATTCCATTTTCCATGTTCATTGCTACCTTAATTTCCCAGCACATTTATGTAGATCTCTCTGCACTCCTTGTTGAAACTCTCGATGTAGAAACGACCGCGGCTATTTTTATTGCTTATAGTGTTTGCTGGCTTGGAATCACTCAATATTCTGATTCATTGCTCAGTGGTCTAATTAAAATGAAAGAGGCGCCGCAAATTCTGCCTCTAAAACTGGCTGGCGGACTGGCTGGCTTTGCAAAAGGCGCCGGTGCCTTTGTTCTTGCCGCCATGGTTGCTTTTGCCCACAATAATGTGCCCTCGCCTCCCCGGGTCAGCTGGCAGAACAACTGGATTATGCTGGCTGCTGCCGATTCGTTTCTCTTACCGCCTCTGGGTTATTTAGCCAGTCGTTTCGACGAGCCTCTCGGCAAGTTTGTGCTTTCTGATTCAGCCCCACACTTTAAACCGAATTTTGCTTTGAGTGCTGATCCATTTGCAAGCATAGAAAAAAAGCAGGAAGAAAAAGGCAAAGCGTTTGTGGCCAGCTGGAAAAAGTTCAAGAAAGATATGGATCAAGAGCAGGAATAAAACTTCAGTAGTTCATTACGAAAAGTTCTGAACCGATTTTGCTTTCGCGCTGCAGATTGCAGTTGTTCATGCCGTATTGAAGCTGCCACTCTTTTATATTTGCCCATTTGTAGAGCTTTCTCAGTTCCGGGCAGTCATCATAAGTAATGAGGAATTTGTGTCCGCATTTTTTTAGAGCAAGAGCCAGGCGCTCGTGATCGAATTCATGCAAGCTACCGTTTTTTCCATACAAACGGGATGCCGTGTAATAGGGCGGATCTAGAAAGATGAAAACGTCTTTTCCGGGAGCCTTAATCAGTTCCTCAAAATCAAGCTCTGTGATTTTTGTACCGGAGAGAGCTTCAGGTAAGGGTCTCAATCGTTCAATCGATGAGGCTGTGAATCGCCTGAGGCTGGCTGAACTGGAAAAGCCACCGGCCCTTGTGGTACCCGAGAAAGTTACGCGGTTGAAGAAAAAGAAAAGCAGGGCCTTACGATATGAATCAAGCGGTTCTTCATTTCGGGCTTTCAGAAAATACTCTTTAATTTGCTCTGGAGAGCTGAATCCGGCGCGCAGCAGTTCCAGCTCATCTGCAAGCTTTTCACAGGTATGCGGATCTTGAACTGCTTGCCAGAACTGCACCAGTTCATGGAACTTGTCATTAACCCAGTATTTCTTGGCAAGTCCCTGACTGCGTGCGTGTAAATAAACGCTGCCGCCGCCCAACATGGGCTCACGGTATTCCTGCATTTTTTGAGGCAGCAACTCGGATATGCGATCGATAGCCTTTTGTTTGCCGCCCGGGTAACGCAGCGGCGACCGATAAGGCTTGCACGGCAAAAGCAGCGCCACGTGAGGCGCCGTCAGGCCAGCCCGTGATTTTACTGCTTTGTTCATCCTCACGATTCTAACGCCAAAACCCCGATCTGATTCAGATCATTTTGAAGAAAAAATGCCTGATCATATATCCATTGCTTAGCTGTCAGCATCCGTCTGCGCTTTTCCGTTTCTTTCAAATGCTGCTTCTTTGTCTTCTTGCTTCCTCTGCCTTAGTGAGCCACCAGCTACGGTGCTTGAGGCTCAAGAGTTTTTCTTGAACTTCTACTTGCTTTCTTAGAATTTTGCAAAAAGGCTGTTAGTATTAATTCCTGGCCAAAAGGCAAAGCCGGCAATGCTAATGATCTTGAAATGTCCTTGTTCTTTGAGTATCCGAAAGTGCAAGACGAGGCAAAAGTGAAACAAAATCTTCTCTTTCATCTAATTATTTCGCTCACAGTCATGAGTCTGAGCCTGGCTAATCCCGCGCTTGCCGAGAATTCAGTCGATTGGATGACTGCTTGCAAGCGCGAGACTATTCATATCAAGCAATGGCCGAACGGAAAAAAAGTTGCTGTTTGTTTTGTTCTCTATGTGGAGGAATGGGGTATTGGAAAAGGCCCGAATTTTCGCGAAGATATGCTTTCGCGAAAACCGGATTTTGTTAATGAGTCTTTTCGCCAATATGCAATCAACTCTGCCGCACCGCGAGTTGCCAGGCTTTTTGCCTCTGAAAAGTTGCCACTGTCGATTGCTTTGAGTGCGCTTTTCCCCTCCGCTCATCCGGAGCCCTGGAATGAAATTCGAAAGACTCTTCCAGGCGCCGCAATCATTGCCCATGGCATGAATAACAGCAGCGACCAGCTTCCGATCGGGCAAGGGGTGACCGCACAGCAAAGTTATGTGGCAAGAACTCTTTCTAGACTGGAAAAGGATAGCGGCATCAAAGTGCGCGGCTGGTCAAGCCCCAGTGTTTATGCAGATGCGGATACATTTTCGGCAATTGCTGCTGAGGGCATCAAGTTCACTCTGGACAGTATGGATTCCGATTATTTATCGAGACTGCAAAGCAGCTCCGGGCCTCTTATTTTAATTCCCTATCCGCCAGTTACGGTTGATATGGGACAATTTTTTCAGCGTTATAAATCAGCATCCGATATGGAGCGTCTTTGGATTGATTATGTTCGTGAATTAGAAAAGGAAGCTAGTGAAAATCCAAAAGCGGACGCAACTATCGTTGCTATCGGAATTCATCCTTTTGTGGTTGGAACTCCTGATGGGGCGCAATCTTTGCGCCGGGTTCTAGAAAAGCTGAAGTCTCTTAAACTTGTATGGATTGCCGATCTTGAGCAAGTTATGAATTTTCTGGATAAGTGCAAGTAAAATCAGCTTCTGAGTTTTGGCTTCAGAGAAACTATGCGCATCAGAGCATTGAGTTTCTCTGAAATGGCTGATTTGTGGAGCAGATCAATACCTGCTTTTATATACTCTCTGGAGCTTTCCGAATAGGGATAATGCCAGTCGCGCAAGCCCTGTCCGCCGATGCCGATATT